>JAHEHE010000085.1 GCA_024644725.1 Flavobacteriaceae bacterium
CGGTAGTTTTATTTACTCAGCTCGTACAACTTTAAAACAGTTTTCCAATTTCGCGTAGTGGCTTTCACTTTTAATTTCTTTTCAAAAAAATTGTTTGTCAATTTGGATTGGTGATACTTTCCCTCGCAATAAATGAATACATCTCTTTCTTTTATTTCAAATTTATCTGGTTCGTAGTTGTACGACTCTGTCTTTTCTTGATTTTCTTTTGTTGGTTCTTCGTTTAAAAAGGTTAAGTGCAAATGAACAATATCGACACCATCCTTGTAAAATGGATTTCGATTTATTGCCTTTTCTATTTCATTGGGTGTCTTCACGATAACAGGAACGTCAAATCCAAATTTGTTCTCTATCGCTTCCTCAATTTTCTTTGCCACTTCCGAATTGCCAATATCCTTTTTTACCTCAAAAAATACATTCCCGCTTTGGATGTAGGTGTTGACGTTTGAAAATTTCATATTCTCGAACATTGATTTCAAGTCTGTCATGAGGATTTTCCTTTTTCCTCCGACGTTTATACCTCTCAATATTGCAATTCTTTTATTCATTTTTTTAATGACACCCAACGGTCTGTGTATGGCGCGTGTCCTGAAGGGTACGCACTATACACTTTGTTGGCTGTAGTAATGGTGGCTTTTTTAAGAATATTTCACCATCTGCTTGTAACTTCCATTTGAGTTTGTGGATTTGCATCATCCCTGGGATCAATGGCAATACCTGCTTGGGCTTCAACACAAATTGGAATTCCTTTTTCTTTCAAGCAGAGGTCAATATTGTTATCATTATCCTTCAAATCTGCTATTTTGTAGGGACGAACTTTGATCGTGTCTGATCCTTTGACCATTGTAACCTGAAAAGCATCCAGCTCATTATCTCCAAGTTCTTTTCCATTCGTGGCCCTTACTCCGCCTGCCCAAACAGTTCTAACCACTATTTCCGTTTCCTCTTTTGGACAATCACAGCCTATCCCTTTCTTCACGTAGGGATAATCTTCATCAATGACAAAATACTCAGCATAACTCAAAATGGGTCCTTCTGGTAAGGGGATCACCTTTAGGCTCTGTCCCTTGTAGTTCTGACCAGATCGACTTAGAATATCATCAATAATTTTTACGGAATCTGGTGGATTATCAGGGTGGTTTCCATACTCACCTATTAACAGTACAGTTCTTAGCTCATACTCTTCATTGGCTGGTTTCAATGTGGCAAATTCCACTTCAAATATTTCACCTTTTTTTGTGATTACTTCAAAGTCAGTATTGTCTAAGGTTGCCGGATCGACTTCTTGAGAAAAAACTACAGGCATACCATCTTTCCCCAGAGCTTTGTAGTATAGAAGAATTCCCTGAACGGGTAATGCATTATCTAATCCAAAAAAAGCTGTTAAGGCTTTGGCTTCCCGAGATTTATCTATTTCCGGGGTAGTATCTGACAGCTTAATTCTGCGAAAATAAGAAGTGTAAATGAAAGCAGTTCCCATAAGGATAATGATACCTGTGATAACTATATATAGGATTCTTTTACTCATCTTTCTTTCAATTTTACATCCAACGGTTAGTATAAGCGGTCGTTTTAATGCCGTTTATACAGTGTTGTGCTTTCGTTTTAGTTTAATTTCTAATTATTAAGTCTAGTTTCTGTAACAAATGAAGGAGTCCTTCCTTCTCTTACTGGTTCTTCCATTTCCTGCTTTTCATCTGAAGGTTTTGCAGGAGGTGCCCACATTAGCTTATCTGTCATGGCCATTCTGCAAACAATTTGATTCTCTGTCACATTGATTACAAGAAGATCCTGACCAATAACAACTGGTCCATCATAAGTAGAACTTAAGCCGTTAAATGCAGGGTCAATAGTGTCATCATTTGTAAAATAATGGGTTCCTACTCCCAACCTAGGTTTAGCAATGTTAAATATTTCACCTAGTTTTCTGGGAGGTGTATGCTCAGAGACGACATTCTCTGCTATTTGTAAAGGCATACTGTTTTTAGCTGCAAATGTTGGGGCATCAATGAACATCTCGTGCGCGAAAACATCAACGTCTTTACTTTGTTCGGCTTCAAACGTGGTTGGAACACTGTCTCCTGTGAACACAAAAGAGAGCCCATTCCATTCTATTCTATAACCTACCGCTCCTTGAAGTATATGATCAACTGGAAAGGCATAGATTTTTACGCCATTTTCATTATATATGAGCTGACGAGGGTTTTCTTTCGAGAATTTTGAATAGTCAAATTCGTTGGCTTCAATTTTCATTCCTCCTGAAGGTACTATTCCAATTTTGCTCGTATTATGCCAATTCGCGGCTTCTTCAATATTCTTACAAAACTCAGCAATTCCCAAGCTTTCGTCATATCCAGACGCGCCCCAGACTCTTAGCGGTGTATTTCTTGCCCAACCCATTGCATCGTAAAGAGGAAATATTCCTCCGACATGGTCTAAATGTGTATGGGTAACAAACAGCTTGTCCAGTTCACCCATTGGTATTCCCATGCTCCATAAATTCAAAACTGCTCCACCACCAATATCAAAAATGAAATTTTCACCATTACCCAGTTGCACCAACCAAGATGATCCTGCTTGTCTCATTCGAACCGGTGGGTTTCCTGATCCCAAACAAGTAATCCGCATTTCTTCTTTGTCTAGCTGTTCATTAGGTGTAAAATGAGAAGGATATTCTTTTATTGAACCATTTTCATTTTTTACAATGACGGTCTGTTTGGTGATTGGTATACCCGTTAAAGGCAAGGGATAACCATCTGGTGTTTCGCCATATACTCTTTCAAAACGATAATCACCAGGCTTTTCTTTTGAATTAGTAATTGGTTCAGAGGTTTGGTTGTTTTCAGTGGAACATGAGATTACAAATAACGCTAGAAAAGATAAGGTTAGAATTTTCATAATTTCTATTTTTATTAATGAAGCACAACGGACCCGGCTATGGCAAGTAAAGGAAATGCGAAGCGAGGTTTTGCCGTAGTTTAGATTAATTAAGGTTTTCCAATATCGGGAAAAATGGTTGAAGCAGCAAGGCCTTTATTTGCTATAGCCATTGTTAGCCACTGTATTTTAAAGTTCTTTTTTCATTGCAATAAATTCGAAATTTTCTTTACCAATTTGAAAATCGTGATCACCAATTTTTTCAAACCCGTTTTTTTTGTAAAAATTTATTGCTCTCTCGTTGCTGATAAGCACGGAAAGCCAGACTTTATTAAAATTCAATTCCTTGGCTTTTTTTAATAGAAGATCTTGTAATTCAAATCCAATTTTCATTGACAGAAAGTCCTTCAAAACGTAGATTTTCTGAAGTTGGCAAACGTCCTTTGATTCAATAAATTCTGAATTGGAATATAGTTTAAGTTTTGCATATCCTACAGGTAATCGGTTTACAAAAGCTATCCAGAAAATGTTGTTTGGTTTCTTAATTCCAACTTCAATTTTTTGAACTGAAAATGTCAAATTGTAGTAATCGATCAAATCTTTTTGATCTCTAAAAAAATGTCCAAATGTTTCCGTAAATGTTATTCTCCCAAGTAGAGCAATAAATTGTGCATCTTCTTTTTTCGCTAATCTGATTTCAATAGTATTCATCTGTCGTTGAAGGTTATGATATATTGTGGCTAACTATATAATAAACTCAAATTGTTTTTATTCGTAATGATCATCACCTTTAAATATAACTTCCTTTCATTGGTTATTCACTCAATAAAATATTAAAATCGCCTTATTTTTTTGCAAAAGAAAATGGTAGCATTTGAATCACATCCCTTTAGGATCTCTGAACTTAGAGCGGTAGTCCTCAATCCTCCTCTTCAAATTCATCTTCTTCAAAATCCAGGTCCAACTTGTCGTCCTCCAGGTCCTGGTCGTCAAAATTCTCGATGGAAGTGGCCAAACCCTTGCTGACCTTGACCAGGTAATCGGTGTCTTCAGTTTTGATTTCGATGGCCTCAATCAGTTCGCCCTGAGCGTTTTTAAAACGGATGATGTCCTCATCATTATATCCGTAAGGAAACATCTCAACAAGTCTGTTGAGCAACTCAGGAGTGAGCTTCTTGTAGTCGATAATTGTCCTTTTCATGAAAACAATTACAAAGATGGTTTGTACGAATTTAAAAATAGAGAAAATTTGGATTCAATCGAAACTCCCGTTAAAAGATTTCAAAGAAGATTTAATAAACCGTTCTGACGCCGCTGAAATTCAGTCGAAACTCGGTAGGGGTGCAGTTTCGGTATTTTTTGAAGATGCGATTGAAATTCGAAATGTTGTTGAACCCACAATCGTAGCAGATTTCCGTGATGTTCTTGTTCGATTCGATCAATTGCCTCGTGGCCGATCCCAGCCGAACCTCGATGAGGAACTCTTTAAAGGATTTGCCCGTGCTTTGCTTAATCAATCGACTCAATGAAATCACCGACATATTAACCAATCCGGCCACCTCATCGATTTTGATCGTACGCTGGTAGTTGTCTTTGAGAAACTTGTAAATGATCTCTATCCTTTGACTACTGTGAAAATCATTCTTGCTCGCAAAGGCCATATGAGTCAAAAAGGTCTGGTCTCTCGATAGGGCAAGGTCGTAAAGCAGGGATTGCAGCTTTAGAAAACTGTCAAAACCCTGGGTATGGCTCATAGTCAAGATGGTATTCTCAACGGATTTTATGGTCTCCTGCGAGAACAGGATTCCCCGGGTGGAGTTTTCAAACAAGGTTTTTATCGGATGCATGATATTCTTCTCCAGCAGAACAGGGTCAAAGATGTCCTTTTGGAACTGGATCGTGACTTCGTGAAATTCATCTTCTCCGGTATTCTCTAAATTCTCCCATCCGTGATAGATGTTCGGACCGATGAGGACCAGTTCAAGGATGTCGATGGTGCTCATATGGTCACCGACGATTCTCCTTCCGCCTTGAGCGCCGAAAATGAAATTGAGTTCGTACTCGGGATGGAAATGTACAGGGTAGTTGAACTTCTTTCGTCTTCGGTCAAAAACGAGGAAACAGTCTTGGTTTTTCAAGGGTGTGATCTCCCTGTGTATGCCTTTTTCGATCGCTTTCATCGCCCCGAAGGTACTTATTTTGATGGAAAAGTATCATACTATGATCAAAAAATACTTGATTCCGAATGAGTCTCCAAGTACATTTGAAACGAGGATCAAAATACTTTTTACATGAAATATTTCTTTGCACGGACGCTGTTCTTTCTCGCTTTAACAATGGTGGGAGTCAGTTGCCAGGACAAAAATGAGAAGATTCCGGAATCGGACCAGCAGAATCCCATTTTAAGCGACTTGCTTTCAGTAAAAGGGCAGGGAATTCTATTCGGGCACCAGGACGACCTGGCCTACGGGGTGGATTGGCACTATGAGGAAGGTGGATCCGATGTAAAGCGAGTTGCCGGTGACTATCCGGCCTTGTTCGGATGGGAACTCGGAGGCCTGGAGCGGGGAGATTCTCACAATCTCGACAGCGTTCCGTTTGACAAAATGAGGGATCTGGCCGTCAAGGGGGATGAGATGGGAGGAATCAACACCTTCAGCTGGCACCCCTATGAGGTCATCGAGGGCCGAAGTTCCTGGACCCGGGATGTACAGGTTGTCAAGCACATATTACCCGGTGCCGAGTACCATGAGGCTTTTAAATCACAGCTTGACAAGGTGGCGCTTTTCCTCAAGTCGATCAAGCGCGAAGATGGAAAGTCAATTCCCTTTATTTTCAGGCCCTGGCACGAAATGGATGGTACGTGGTTCTGGTGGGGCAGCAAACAGTGTACTCCCGAAGAGTTCAAGAAGCTCTTTGTCTTTACCGTAAAATACTTGCGGGAAGAGAAAGGCATTGATAATATGCTGGTCGCCTATTCTCCCGACCGGAATTTCGAATCATCCGAAGAGTACCTCACCTGGTATCCCGGTGACGCGTATGTCGATATACTTGGAGTCGACAACTATCACGACCTGAAGCAGGAGGACGGGCATCGCGACGCCATCAGAAAATTGCACATCGTCATCGCGGAGTCCAAAATGAGAAACAAACTGTCGGCCTTTACGGAAACCGGATTGGAAAATGTCAAGGACACGACCTGGTATCCTGAAGTACTTGGAGCCGTTCTAAATGACTCTCTGGTTCAAAATGAAATCAGCTATGTCATGGTTTGGAGAAATGACCCGAAGGTTCATTTCTTCTTTCCGTATCCGGGTCATCCGGCGGAAGCGGGGGCCAAAAAACTGTTGGAACGCAAAAATATTTTCCTGCTGTCCGATTATATCAGCGCAAGAAAAGAGAACAACTAAGAGGGTTTAATAACATACAGAATCATGAGTCACGAACAGTTTCAACTCCGAAAGGATCAAATTCAAAAAGAGCATGAGAAACGGCTAGGCAAGAAGAACGAGATGCTTTTCAGTCACAATGGGATATACTCTCGCTTCAAGAACCCCATATTGACAAGAGATCATGTTCCCATACACTGGCGCTATGACCTGAACCCCGAAACCAACCCATTTTTTATGGAGCGAATCGGGTTCAATGCGGTTTTCAACGCCGGCGCCATGAAATGGAAAGACAAATACCTAATCATGGTGCGCGTGGAGGGCAATGACCGAAAGTCCTTCTTTGCTGTGGCGGAGAGCCCGAATGGTGTCGATAATTTCAGGTTCTGGGAAAGACCGGTAACGATGCCTCAGAACGAAGAATGGGACACCAATGTCTACGACATGAGGCTCACCGCTCACGATGATGGTTGGATCTATGGCGTGTTCTGCACCGAACGCAAGGATCCGAATGCACCTGATGGTGACACTTCCATGGCCGTTGCCAATGCCGGAATCGCCAGAACAAGGGATCTAGTGAATTGGGAAAGATTGCCTGATCTTATATCCACAACGGGCCAGCAGCGAAACGTGGTGCTCTTTCCACACTGGGTAGACGGCCAATACGCCTTCTTCACCCGACCGCAGGACGGTTTCATCGACACGGGTAAAGGCGGAGGCATCGGGTTTGGTCTTTCTGAAAGCATCAAGGTTCCGGAGGTCAAGAACGAGATTATCGTGGATCAAAAGGTCTACCACACGATCTATGAAGTGAAAAACGGATTGGGTCCCGCTCCTTTGAAAACAGAGAAAGGATGGTTGCACCTGGCCCATGGGGTCAGAAACACCGCAGCAGGATTGCGTTATACCCTATACGTCTTTATGACGGATTTGGAAAAGCCCTGGGTCGTAACGCATAAGCCTAATGGCCACCTGCTCGCACCCCTGGAAAATGAAAGAGTGGGAGATGTCTCCAATGTCGTCTTCTCCAACGGCTGGATTTTAGATGACGACGGAAACGTATTGATTTACTATGCTTCTTCCGACACCCGGATGCACGTGGCAAAGACGAGCCTTTCCAGGCTTCTGGATTATTGTATCCACACCCCATCTGACCGATTGTTTTCCCATCTTTCGGTAGAAACGATCAACGATCTCATAGACAAGAACCAGGATTTCTCCAAATGACGGCATCCTCAATGATGAACCCAATCGACAAAAAGCTGTTCGACCAATTGACAACGATGAAAGAAGAGACGCGTCAGGAGCTCACACGAATTCTTGAATTCTGGTCGCAGGAAGTCTTTCAATCTGAAAAGGGTTCCTTTGTTGGAAGGATCGATCAGATGGGCAACAAGTACCCGGATGCCGATTTGGGCGCTGTATTAATCACTCGAATCTTATGGACCTTTTCTGCGGCTTTCAAGTACAGTGGTCGAGAGGAGTACAAGGTTGTGGCAAAAGCTGCTTTTGAGTTGGTGACGCAATCCTTTTGGGATTCTGAGTTCGGCGGACTCTTCTGGAGCATTGATCACAACGGGCAGGTGAGCAGTACTCGAAAGCAAGCCTATGCTCAGGGTTTTGGCCTATACGGGCTGTCAGAATATTACAGCGCATTCGGAGATCCAGTGGCTCTCGATTACTCTCGTTCTTTGTATCGCACCCTGGAAGACAAGTTCTATGAACTACAATTTGGGGGTTACCTGGAAGCACTGGATCGGGATTGGTCAGAAATTCAGGACCAGCGCCTGAGTGATAAAGACGCGAATGCCCCAAAAACGATGAATACGCATCTCCACATCCTCGAGCCTTATTCCAACCTTTATCGGGAGGATCCTTCGCAAGAGCTCAGAGACAGGCTCGAATCGCTGACTCGCCTCTTTCTCTACAAGATCATTGATCCTGAAACGGGTCATTTCGATCTGTTCTTTGCCCGGAATTGGACGCGCTTGTCAACAATTCATTCCTACGGTCACAACATTGAAGGGGCCTGGTTGTTGCATGAGGCGGCCGAATTGATCGGTGACCCTCGTTTGACCCGAGAGGTTGAACGGGCCTCAGAGAGACTCGTAGAGGTCACTTTGAATGAAGGAACAGACCACGACGGTTCCCTGTTTAACGAGTCGGAAGATGGAGTCTTGGATACCGACAAGCACTGGTGGCCGCAAGCCGAGGCAATGGTGGGTTATCTCGATGCCTATGAGATCACTGGAAATTCCGCGTATCTTGCCGAATGCCTGCGCGTTTGGGATTTCATAAAGAGCTATCTGATCGACCGTGAGCAAGGAGAATGGTACTGGAGAGTAGACAAAGGCGGAACCCCCATTGAATTGGAGGACAAAGCAGGTTTCTGGAAATGTCCTTATCACAACAGTAGAGCCCTGATGGAGACCCTAAGGCGCATCGAACAAATCACAAATTCAAATGACTGAAAAAATTCAATTAAAAGAAAAGATCGGATACAGTTTCGGGGATTTTGCTTCCTCCATGTTTTGGAAGCTTTTTTCCATGTTCCTGATGATCTATTACACAGATGTAGTGGAACTGTCGCCGGCCGCTGTGGGAACCATGTTTTTGCTGACCCGACTGTGGGACGGACTCAACGATCCCATCATGGGGATCATCGCCGATCGAACGGTCACAAGCAAAGGAAAGTTCAGGCCCTACCTCCTTTGGATTGCCATACCCTTTGCGGTAGTGGGGATTTTAACCTTCAGCTCCCCAGACCTCGGCCCGTCAGGCAAACTGATTTACGCCTATGTGACCTACACTATGATGATGATGGTGTACACGGCGATCAATGTTCCCTATTCGTCACTCATGGGGGTGATGACTTCGAATACCGAAGACCGAACCTCTCTGGCCTCGTTTCGATTTATTGGGGCCTATTCCGGCGGGATCTTTATGACGGCTACCGTGCCCTATCTGCTTGATTTTTTCAAATCCGGAGGGTCGGATGAGGCCCAAAGCTACCAGTTTACAGTAGCCGTTTACGCCATTCTTGCGGCTTTCTTTTTCATCATGACCTATCTCTGGACCAAGGAACGAGTCAAACCCTTGAAGGAGAAATCCTCAATTTGGAAAGACCTGAAGGACCTCGGTAAAAACGCACAATGGTTCATCATGCTTGGCGCTGGAGTTTCGGTTCTAATTTTCAATTCTCTTAGGGACGGGAGCATCATGTACTATTTCAAGTATTTCGTCAAAGATCAGACTCTGGACTTTTTTGGCGAGGTGGCCTGGGACAAACTGGCCGGGGCCTACATGACCGTCTGGCTCGTCACCAACCTTTTGGGCGTATTAATGGCCAAGCCCGCATCCTCAAGGTTTGGCAAAAAAACGGTCTTCATGGGTGCCATGGTCATAGGCTGCA
>JAHEHE010000151.1 GCA_024644725.1 Flavobacteriaceae bacterium
ATTTGCGCCTGCCTTAGCAGAAATAATTGCGGGCAAAGGTCCTGACCCATAGTGTAACGGTAGCACTCCGGTTTTTGGTACCGTCAGTCAAGGTTCGAATCCTTGTGGGTCAACAAGAGTACAGATTAAAATCCATTATAAATACCATTTATAATGGATTTTTAGTATTTGGATATTCTGATTTTCTCGATGCGTCGCAGAATCAGAATTTTCGTCTGAAAGTAAACTTATGAGCGTCAAACTTTTATTCCCCAATAAAGTTGAGTCCTTGCTGCTCTGCCTGATCTTCTTTATCCTGTCAGGCCAAGGTTTGGCGCAGAAAAAAACGATTGATTTTGATGCGGTCAAAGACATTCCGAATTATGGGCGTTTTCGTACTTTGGAAATAAAGGGCCATACGGGTTATCACCTTTATAACGGAACCACGCTGGATGAAACGGTGGATGGAGGATACGGAGCCATTGAAGCCCGATACGGATGGCAGTCAATGGATTCCACTTCCTGGCAGGCTGAAACCGGATATCCCTCCTACGGAGTAGGCTACTATTCCGGTTTTATTGGGGATCCTGACATACTTGGTAAACCCAATGCGATTTTCGGGTTCATCAATTTTCCTTTGAGTAGTTCCGAGAGGCGCAATGTCTGGGAAATCGGTCAGTCTTTGGGTCTCACCTACAGTCTCGAGCCTTATGATACGGAGAACAATCCCACCAACGATGCAATTGGGGCCCCCTTTGCCGTGTATTTCAACCTGAGCTTTGGTGCTGCTTATCGAATGACCCGGGAACTGGACCTGGTTTATGGAATTGACTTCACCCATTTCAGCGTCGGTCGCATAACCACCCCGAACCACGGTTTGAACATGTATGGGCTCAATTTGGCATTCCGATACCATTACAACGCAGACCAAAGATTTGTCGACGGTGATCCCTGGTCACAGGATTTATTGCAGGCGCGATTCAAACGGCCAGAAAAGAAAAAAAATACCCGGCTCCGGGAAAACAGTATAGAAACCTATTTTGGCTTCGGCACGGTGCAAAACCTGGAGGACCAGGGCACCTCTAATCGCTACTTTGTGTTTTCGGGGGTACTTGACTACAGGTACAAGTTCAATACCATGCACGGGATAACCGCTGGACTTGACTATTTCTATGACGAAAGCCTTGAAATGGATTATCCAAATGACCAGGACCTGATCGGCCTTCATGTAGGTTACGATTTCATGTTCGGAAAATTCTCCCTGCGTTTCCAATACGGCGCCTATCTCGAGCCGGACAAAGGCAAGGATCCGACGTATATCAGGGCCGCATTTCGTTATGACATCACACCCTGGCTCTTTACGCAGTTGGGCATAAAAACAAGAGACCAGACACGAGCCGACTGGGCAGAGTTAGGGTTTGGATTTACCCCTTTTCGTTTTTAAACACGCTTAGATTTTAAAGGTGATTACGGGCCTGAGGGCGTGGTTGGCCAGCTCCTGGCCAATGCTGCCGTTGAACAATTGTGAGAGTCCGCTTCTGCCATGCGTATTCAAGGCGATCAGATCGGCATCTATATCTCGCGCATAGCTTAGAATTCCTTTTTCAATCGAGATGTCATTGTAGATCATCGTGGTGTAGTTGCTGAAGTCAAAGTCATCCATGAAATCTGCGATCCTTTTCTCAATGTTCTTCGTCGTGTTGAAATTGTGAATGGTATTGATGTAAAGCAGGTGAATTTTGGCGTCAAACAGTTTCGCAAAATTTGCCACCCTTTGGAAGGTCGTCTTGCTCTCCTTGTTGAAGTCAGAGGCGAAGATCATATCATTGACTTCGAATTTGTCGACTTCTTTTTTGATGACCAACACAGGGATTTTGGATCGTCGAACCACCTTTTCGGTATTGGATCCGATGAACATTTCCTGGAGTCCGGAAGCTCCCTGGGAACCCATGACGATCAGGTCGATATTGCTTTTCTCGCTTTCCGCGATAATACCGGAGAAGGCATGCTGGAATTGTACGGATTCGACCACTTTTAACCCTTTGAAGAAAGGAAGGTTGATGAATTTTTCAAACTTTTCGTGCGCCAGCTTCATGAAGTAGATGATCTGGGGCTCGCTGCTGATGGCGTTCATCTCGGCCGGATCTACTGTGGTTACGGGAAGTTCCAACATATGGACGAGGTAAATTTCACTACCTGTTTTTCTGGCAATATGGGCTGCAACCCGGGCTGCGTTTTCAGCTTCCTTCGAAAAATCAATGGGGACTAATATTCGTTTCATAACACATCTTGTTGGTTCGTTAGTTAAAGTTAGTAAAATTTGTTGAAAGGCCTTCTGATTTTTGTCATTATCAAAGGATTTGCTATATTTGCAGCGAAAATAACGACGTATTGAGTTGGAGGGGACAGAAAGTCCCCTCTTTTTATACCGATATTTTGGAATGCAAAAGGGATTGTGATGGATGTGAAAAGAGTAAGATCCTTGGTTGACGAGGCCTTGAAGGAAAATGAATCCTTATTCTTGATTGACTTGAAAACGGCAGAAGACAACAGCATCCGTGTGGTTGTCGACGGAGACCAGGGAGTTCCTTTGAGCGAGTGCATCCGAATCAGCCGACACGTGGAGCACAATCTCAATCGCGACGAGGAGGATTTCTCACTGGAGGTTACCTCGCCGAGCATTACGGATCCGATTCAGGACAGAAGGCAATTCAACAAGAATATTGGAAGAATTTTGCAGCTCAAGACGGATGCCGGTTCCTTTGAAGGCAAATTGACCGAAATTGTGGACGATAAGTTGGTGTTGCAATGGAAGGTCAGGGAGCCCAAGCCCATAGGAAAGGGGAAAATAACAGTGGAAAAAAAGGAATTTTTTCCGATTGAAAATATTAGTGAAGCAAAAGTGAAGATTATTTTTTAACAATGTATCCATGGAAAATTTAGCGTTAATTGAATCTTTTTCAGAGTTCAAAGATGAGAAGAGCATTGACAGGGTAACCCTGATGGCCAT
>JAHEHE010000152.1 GCA_024644725.1 Flavobacteriaceae bacterium
GAACATGGCAATCCCCCCAGCAGAGGGGTATTTCTGCGCCATCTTGATGTAACTATATGCACTGAAACCCGCGATGACCGCAGCGAAAAGAAAGGCCAGAGGAAACCAAGTTCCGGCGAGTTCAGCTATTTGTCCAGTTAGGGCAAAAATACCAGCGCCGATCATGACGCCGGTACCCATCGAAACCGCTCCCCAAAGGCTCAGTGAATCTTTGTTCTTTGAATGTTCGTTTCTATCCACTTCTAACCTCTCTCATTATTTTTCCCCAAGGCGAGTTATAGTGACCAAAAATACTCGAAGTTTGCGCTAATAAAATGAGCTGCCCGTAGCTTGGTGAGGGGCAGAAAAGATAATTTGACACTCACAACGATAACAGTTAGAGGGGAAAATGCGAATAATCTCCCATCCAAAAATCAGAAAGGGAGGGGTCTGGTTGAGGAGTAAAGACTGGGCGAAAAACCATTGGAGGGTTGAGCAGGAGACATTTCCTTGGGTTACCAGAGATGCGAAATCCGCCGATCCTGAAATCGAGGGATTTGGTGTTTTATAAGTGGTGATTTGCAAGAACGTTCATTTCGGGATTTCAAATTCATGTTGGATCCCCGAGCTGGAATGTGCTGGTCCTGGGGAAAAATATCATTCAAGTAGGCTGGAAAGCAGATCAATCCCTGCCGGTATTTCATCCATGGGGATTCCTCCGAAACCGAGCAGCAACTTTTTGTGTTCTTTTTTGCCCTCGGCATAAAAATCAGAAAAAGGCAGCAACCTACATCCTTGCTTCTTTGCTCGTTCAACTAACTTAGCTTCGTCTTCTAATCTATTGGTCAATTCCAGGACGAGGTGAAGGCCAGCACCCTGACCTATGACTTTGACCTTGTTTCCAAGACGGTTGTCGATGCTCTGAAGCATTATGTCGTGCTTCTTCTTGTAAAATATCCGTACACGCCTCAAATGCTGCTCCCAGTGCCCCTGTTCCATAAATTTAATCATGGCTCTTTGGGTTAGTAGGGGGACCGGACAAAGGTAATTTCTAAACTTCCTCCTGTAGTTCTCTGCCAGCTTGGCTGGAAGAACCATGTAACATAAACGTAGAGCCGGTGAGAAAACCTTGGAGAAGGTGCCTTGATAAATGATGTTTCCCTGCGGATTCAGCCCCTGCAAAGACGATATGGGCCGTCCGATATAACGCAGTTCACTGTCGTAATCGTCCTCGATGATTAATCTCCCGCCTGTATCGGCCCACGAGATGAGTTTCAATCGGTTGGCGACAGGCATCACGTAACCGAGCGGCATCTGATGTGAAGGGGTGATGTAGACAACACTACTCTCGCTTGATTCAAGGGAGTGTGGATTGAGGCTGGACGAACCTATCTCTATGGGGTTGATTCTGAACCCGAGATTTCGAAAGACATCCCGAGGCAGGTGGTATCCGGGATTTTCAACAGCGACGGAATTGTGAGTCTCTCGAATAAGCTGGGCAACAATCTCCAGGTTCTGCTGCGATCCTGAATTGATAATTATTTGATCCGGGCCACAGTGTACGCCACGAGATTGCTCCAGATAAAATTGGATATTGCATCTTAAACCCCACTCGCCCTGTGGGTCACTGTATTCGGAAAAAGCACCAGCTTCGGAACGAAGACAATCATTGAGGCATTTCTTCCAAAGTGCCGAAGGGAAGACTTCCGGATCGAGTCGGGCCGGATGAAAGTCAAATCGATAGCGTTCAGCCAGCTTCGGATGCATGTCTTGTTGCGTATAGGGCGCAATTGTAGCAGTCGCAAACTCCAGCTCAATGTCCGAGACAAAGTAACCACTTCGAGCCTTGCTGTAGATGTATCCTTCGGCACACAGCTCCTGGAAAGCGCCATCGACAGTATTTCGACTGATTTCCAGCTCGTCTGACAAGTCACGAATCGAGGGAAGTTTATAGTGAGCTGGGAGCTTCCCCGAAAGAATCTTCTCCCGTATTTGCAGGTATAGTTGCTGGTAGAGCGGTGCGGAATCAGTGCTTCTTAAAGTAAACATAATTGAATGCCTGGAAATCTGTCCCTATTATTTTTTTGTAAACTGTACCTTTTGATGGGGACAGGAATCAAGTATCCTTTGACCATCTTGTAAGAGTAAACCATTTAACACGGGAGACCACGTTATGATTTCTGAAAAGCTACTGGAGATTCTTAAAAAAGATGGGATCGTTTCTATTGCAACTCTAGGAGAAGATGGCATCCATATGGTCAATACTTGGAATAGCTATGTCAAAATCTCACCTGAAGGCCGTTTTCTGATCCCTGCCGGGTACATGAACAAGACCGAAGAAAACATCAAACACAACCCCGAGGTTGTCATAACTACAGCGAGCAGCAAAGTTAAGGGACTGCATGGAGCAGGAGCCGGGTTTCTGATCAAAGGGAAGGCCGAATTTGTGACTTCCGGGCCTGATTATGACATTTTGAAGGAAAAGTTTAGCTGGCTAAGAGCAACGCTCGCCGTCACAATTGATTCTGCGAGCCAAACCTGGTAACGCATTGGTTGAAAGAGAAGGTTCGATAAGGGAGAAGAGATATGGACGTTTCTGAGAAGGTTCTTGAAGTCATGCGCGCCGAAGGGCAACCTCTCAACGCAGGTAAAATTGCAGAGCTTGGTGGTCTTGATCGAAAGGCTGTAGACAAGGCAATGGCACAGTTGAAAAAGGAAGAAAAGATTGTTTCGCCTAAACGTTGCTATTGGACCCCTGCATGAGTCTTTAGCATAGTTTAAAATGTAGTCATTGAGAAATATGCCCTGCCTATTTGGGTGGGGCTTTTTCTTATAAATCCTGTTCCTGATTCTTTCTAACAAAACCGCGATAATTAGTAGATATTTCTAAATCTGCTGCAATCCAGGAAGGGAGCAAGCAATCCGAACACATCATTTCCAAAAGATTCATCCTGTTACTTATCAGGCACACATCTGTAATCTGGAACTGCAATCGTTACAC
>JAHEHE010000036.1 GCA_024644725.1 Flavobacteriaceae bacterium
TGGCCCGCCTCAGCCTCAGGGAAATGGATCGACAGGATCAGCATCCGGAACAAGGAGCATGATGGCTCAAAAATGCAGGGCTCTTCCTACAGGGTTCCTAAAAACCCGGTGGCACCGGGCGAAAAAGTTGATGAAAAAGATATGGAGGTCATTGAATCCATGCCCGTGAAATCCCTGATAACGAATCCAAAGTCAGGTGCCGTTTTCGAATTGGGCCGAACTCTTGATATCCGGGGTCATGCCTGGGCCGGAGAGCAAGCCGTGGCAAAGATGGAATACTCCATCGATTTTGGGTCAACCTGGTCGGTATGCACTCTGGAGAAAGCGGCGAATAGATTGGCCTGGCAACACTTTGGAGCGAGCATTGAGTTTCCTGAAACAGGCTACTATGAAATTTGGGCTCGAGCAACGGATTCAAATGGAAAATCCCAACCCATGCTCGTTCCGGGCTGGAACCCAAAGGGCTACCTCAATAATGCCTGTCACAGAATAGCAGTCAAGGTTACATGAGATGAGCAGAAGGATGCGCAGAAAAAATCGTAGAGGAAGAGTCTCTGGACGCCTGGTACAAATGGGCTTTGCAATTGTGCTCTTTCTGATTGCCGGGTTTTGGCTGATTCGGTTCCTTCCGGAAGAAACGGCCTCAAATGCGAAGAAGACAGATGCGAATGAGGATCCGAACCGGATCGAAAACGGAATTCACGTCCGAACCGGTCTCATTGATGACGAGGGGTTGATGACCGTAGTTGCAAATTGTACGGCTTGCCATTCGGCCCAGCTTGTCACACAGAACCGCATGAACGAGGAACGATGGAACGCCACTATTCGCTGGATGCAGGAAACTCAAAACCTGTGGGATCTGGGTGACAACCAGGAAATAATCGTGAACTACCTGGTTAGGAATTACCCGCCAACTGAAAAGGGCAGGAGAGAGAACCTGAAGAACATCGAATGGTACGATCTGGATCCGGAATGAGTTCAACTAAAAGTCCAGTGATTTCAACTCTTTGACATCACCTGGCTCCAGATCCGACAGATCGATGTTACCTATCCTCACACGAACGAGTCTCAAGGTTGGGAAACCAACAGCAGCCGTCATTTTCCTTACCTGGCGATACTTTCCTTCCCGAATGGTCAAAGACAGCCAGGACGAGGGCCGATGGCGATCGATTCGAAGCTTTTTATCGGCCGGGGGAAGCTCTGGGACCTCATCCAATATCCTTGCCTGGCAGGGCAGGGTTTGATATCGGGTACCGGAAATCCCAATCTCAACTCCATGTTCAAGCCTCTCAATGGCCCGATTGTCAATGGCCCCATCCACCTGGACGAGATATTGCTTTTCTATACCCGAACGATTGATCCTATCACTTAATTTTCCATCCGTTGTCAGCAAAAGCAAACCTTCTGATTTCTCGTCGAGTCGTCCAACGGGCATTACTTCACGAGGAAACTGGAACAGTTCTCCCAAAAAACGCTTGTTTTTTTCTTTCGGATCTCTTGAATGCATCTGGCTGAGCATACCAAAAGGTTTGAAGATCATGTAGTGACGTTGATGTTCCATGTTCTGAAGGGAATTTAATGTGTCAAAAGTTACATTGGCCCAAACAAATGTACCAAGACCTGGAAAAACCTTTCAAATTGTTTCTATCTTTGAGTGAACAGAAGGCTTGAGCGCTTGTTTTTGAATCCCCCACGCAATACTCTTCCAAGAAATTCTGACCCGCGTATGGCTTTGATTCACACAGCCGCCACTACGGAGTTCACAAGGACCTTAGGGATCCTGTTTCTTTTGATCGGGATGACCTTTATGAATCCGGCAGAGGCCCAAACAAAGAACGCAGGGTATCGCCTACATATCAAAAAGACAGCTGAAAACATTGAGATTGACGGAATTCTGAGCGAACAGGTCTGGAATGATGAAAATACCGACGTGGCCCGAGATTTTTTCATGGTTCTTCCCGCCGATACGAGCCTCGCAACGCAGCCCTCTGAGGTCAGAATGACCTATGACGAAAAGAATATTTACCTGTCCGCTACTTTTTACAGCACGATCCCGGGACCCTATACCGTGGAATCTCTCAGACGTGATTTCGTATTTGGCAAAAACGACAATGTCCTGATCTTTATTGACCCTTTCAACAATCAGACTACCGGTTTCTCTTTTGGTGCCAATGCAGCGGGTGCACAATGGGATGGAACCATGAACAACGGAAGCAAGGTCGATCTGAACTGGGACAGTAAATGGGTCTCCGAGGTAATCCCCTACGAAGACAAGTGGGTATTGGAAATGGCAGTTCCGTTCAAATCCATACGTTATAAGAAAGGAGTCAAAGAGTGGGGGATCAATTTCAGTCGTCTGGATCTGAAATCAAGTGAAAAATCAAGCTGGACCCCTATACCAAGACAATTCCCTACAGCTGCGCTGGCCTATACCGGTATCCTGGTCTGGGACGAGGCCCCGCCTCATCCCGGTGTCAATTACTCGTTGATCCCATATGTTCTGGGCAGCGTCACGGATGATAATATAGACGGCGGAAGCACGGAAAATGAAATCAAGGCGGGAGGTGACATCAAATTTGCCTTGACCTCATCACTCAATCTGGACCTGACCATTAATCCCGATTTTTCACAGGTGGAGGTTGACGACCAGATCGCAAATTTGGATCGCTTTGAATTGTTTTATCCTGAAAAGCGTCAATTCTTCCTGGAAAACGCCGATCTCTTTGCCAATTTTGGTTATGACAATATTCGTCCTTTCTTTTCCAGGCGCATAGGATTGGATGTACCCATACATGCAGGAATAAGGGTGAGTGGCAACCTGAACGAGAACTGGCGAATCGGTATCATGGACATGCAAACGGCGAGAGATGAGGAGGTAGGTCTGCCGAGCCAGAACTTCGCTGCCTTTTCGCTGCAGCGCAAGATGTTCAGTCGCTCGAGTCTCGGACTGCTTTTCGTCAACAAACAATCGATTGACTATCCGATAGAGTCAGACGAATATTATGAGCTCTATCCCGAGTACAACAGGAACCTCGGACTAGAGTACAATTTGGCCTCCCAGGACAATCTGTGGACGGGCAAGGCATTCATCTTCAAGTCTTTCTCTCCGGATGATGCTGGAAATGGGTTCACCCAGGCTTTCAACTTGGAATACAAGAGTCAAAAATGGAACTACGGTTTCAAGGAAGAATATGTAAGTGATGATTTTCGGGCGGAAGTAGGTTATGTTCCAAGAAATGGATACATCAAGATAAGCCCGTTCCTCGGATACCTCTTCTATCCGAAAAAGGGCAATATAATTAGTCATGGCCCCAAATGGAGCAGCTTTTATTTCTTTAATGAAGACTTTGAAAAGACCGACTATCTGAACCTTCTTCAGTATTATTTGAATTTCAGGAATCGGAGTTCCTTTAGACTGACTCTTATCGATGAGTTTGTTGAGCTCCAGGACCCCTTCGATCCGACAGGGACAGGCAAACCTGAATTGCCCGCCGGCTCGAGACATTACTGGAACGCAGTCAGAATGAACTACAGCTCTAAACCTCAAAGTGTGTTCACCTATAACATAGGCTTGCGCGTTGGGGGCTATTACCAGGACGGGTCCTGGTTCAGCATGAACAACGAGCTCGGGTACCGGTTTCAGCCCTATGTCAGCCTGAGCTCGGTGATCAGCTACAACAACATAAGTATGCCAGCACCCTGGAATACGACGGATTTTTGGTTGGTTGGAGCCAAGGCTGACATCACATTCACCAATAAGATCTTTTTTGCAACCCTGGTCCAATACAATGAGCAAACTCAAAACTTCAATTTGAATTCACGATTTCAATGGCGCTACAGACCTGCTTCGGATCTATTTCTGGTTTATACCAATAATTATTTCCAGCCTCCCCTGGACGAGCGAACACACACCCTTACATTGAAACTGGTTTATTGGTTCAACAGGTAGATTTGACTACTTTTAACAATGAATAATATGAATCATTTAAGATTCCTTACTCCTCAAGACATGAGAATACTGATTACACTGGCACTTTGTCAATTATTTTTCGTGGGCCTGGCCCAGGATCAGCAGGTCAAGCTCCTGCAAAACATCAAATCGCGAAACGTTCAGACCCTTGACGGACTGTGGCAGGTCATTGTCGACCCCCTCGAAAACGGATACTACAATCATCGCTACCAACCCAAGGACAATGGCTATTTTCAAAACAGGAAAATGGAATCACCCTCAGACCTGATCGAATACGATTTTGATTCTGATCTGGAGCTCATGGTACCCGGAGACTGGAATACGCAGGATGAAAAGCTCTATTATTATGAGGGAACCGTATGGTACAAACGCTCGTTTGATTTCAAGAAACAAAAAGACATGTCTACTTTTGTCTATTTCGAGGCGGTAAACTATGAGGCCAAGGTATATCTGAATGGCACTCTGGTAGGCGAGCACACAGGAGGGTTCACACCCTTTCAATTCGATATCACCGACCTTCTCCAGGCGGAAGACAACTTTCTTGTAGTGAAAGTGGACAACAAGCGAAAAAGAGAAGCTGTGCCCACGGTGAACACCGATTGGTGGAACTACGGGGGAATCACACGTTCGGTTCACCTGGTCAATGTTCCTAAAACACATATTGAGGACTACAGCGTTCGGCTCTCTTCAGACAGAAAGCATATCGAAGGCTGGGTGTCATTGTCTGTTAAGCGGTCAGGTGAAAAAATAACCATCTCCGTTCCTGAACTCAAGTTGAATGAAGTCACGGTGACTGATGAGCAGGGTAGGGCTCAATTCAAAGTTTCCGCAAAACCGAAGCTCTGGGCACCTTCTGACCCCAAGCTTTACGATGTAATCTTGAGTGCTGGAGATGAGACAATTAAGGACGAAATTGGGTTTCGAACAATTGAGACGCGTGGGACTGAGATTCTTCTCAACGGAGAAGGTGTTTTCCTGAAAGGGATCAGCATACATGAAGAAGCCCCCTTTAAAACAGGCCGGGTAACTTCTGCGGAGGAGTGCCGGATCCTTTTGAACTGGGCCAAAGACCTCGGGTGCAATTTCGTTCGGCTCGCTCACTATCCGCACAGTGAAGATATGGTTCGCGAAGCTGAAAAAATGGGGCTTATGGTTTGGTCGGAGATTCCTGTTTACTGGACGATCCTCTATGAGAATCCGGAAACCTATCAAAATGCTGAAAAACAACTTACAACCATGATTCAGCGCGATAAGAACAGGGCAGGGGTAGTGCTGTGGTCGATCGCAAACGAGACACCTTTGAGCGATGCGCGCAATAGTTTCCTGGGGCGACTGGCGACGAAAGCCAGGTCCCTAGATGACAGCCGATTGCTGACCGCTGCCCTGGACACACATTCGGGAAGTTTTGGAGAAAGAGTAATCGACGAACCAATGGGAGAAGTGGTAGATGTCATCGGGATCAACAATTACTGTGGATGGTACTACCAGGATCCTGAAAAATGTGTCGATGTAACGTGGAGAAATACTTATGACAAACCCATGATTATGAGTGAGTTCGGAGGAGGGGCACTTCAGGGTTACCACGGAAACTCGAATGAGCGTTGGACGGAAGAATACCAGGAGGCCGTTTATAAATACAACATTGAAATGTTAAAGAAAATAGACTTCCTGGCCGGGACATCACCCTGGATCCTTATGGATTTCAGGTCTCCACGTAGACATCTCAAGAAGATTCAAAAGGATTTCAACAGAAAGGGGCTCATCTCGGAACAGGGTCAACGTAAAAAGGCCTTTTACACCTTGCAGGAATACTACAAATGAAAAATGTACTGATAACAGGATCTACCGGAATGGTGGGCAGGTCTGTTCTCTTGGAATGCATGGAGAGCGACAAGGTCGATAAGATTACAATCATCAACCGCGGCCCAATAGGGTTCGAGCATACGAAAATCAAAGAAATTCTACTCAACGACTTCTCTCAGATAGAGACGATTCGCCCAGACCTTGACAACTTTGATGCATGCTTTCACTGTATGGGCGTATCTGCGCTAGGAATGAGCAAAGAAAACTATACCCATATTACGTATACGCTGACCAAAAAATTGACAGATCTGATGTTTGAGCTCAATCCCAATATGGTTTTCAATTATGTTTCAGGCATAGGAACCGACAGCTCCGAAAAAGGAGGTTCCACGTGGGCACGCGTCAAAGGAAAAACGGAGAACTACATTCTGAACAAAGGCTTCGGTGACGCCTACATGATCAGGCTGGGAGCCATTCTTCCGGAGAAGGGCATAAAATCGAAAACAGGATGGTACAACGCCTTGTATGTGATTTTGAGACCCTTATTTCCGCTTCTCAGAAAATCGAGCAATTACATAACAACCACGGCCTTTGGCCAGGCCATGATCAATACGATGTTCTTTCCTCAAAAGAAAAAATACCTGGAGAACAAGGACTTGAATATGCTGGCTCTGAAAGACTCCTAAGATTGTCTCGCGCAGTCCTTGCACTTGCAATCCTCTTTGCAATTGCACTTGCCGTCTTCTCCTTTTTTGCAGCTCATCGCTTCAGCCTTGTTTTGAGCTTTCAGGTCCATTTTGCAAACCGGGCAGCTTCCTGCTTCAGCGTAGGTTTTCCCGTCTTCACAATCCATAGGGCATTGGTAGTCCCCGTGCGCTTCATGCAGTTCTTTAGACTCTTCCGAATCTTTGATAACTTCTTCCTCGGCCACTTCTTTAGTTTCCTTTTTCGCCTCACCACAAGACACCATAATTGTCATCGAAAATAAGAGCGCGAAAAAACCGAGTGAAATAGTTTTGATTTTCATTTTAACTGAAATTTAGAGTTAAGTCTTTGATTGTTTTGACCTTGACAAGTCTTTTTTAATTTGCAGACGAAATTACACAATTTTTGTATTACGGAGCCTGATCTCTCTTATTTCATTTATGCTCTTTTGTCCTATAATTAATATTATGTTAAATAGAATATTTGAATACGCCCTTTTCAAGCAGATTAATGTAACAAAGGCTTCCTCCTGCTCGTCCTATTTCAACAAGAACCCAGTAACTTCATTTATGGCCGACAGACTTTTATTGTTCATCCTGATTTTGTGTTTCAGTACAGCACAGTCTCAACATAGTATTGAGAATAAATATTCTGGAATTTTTCGACATGGAAACTTCTCTACCGAAATCATTATCGACATCAATCAAAAGAATGACTTAAACCAGGTCTTCTTTTCAAGCCCGGAACAAAATGCATATGGAATTCCAGCTCGTGAAATTGGTATTGAATCAGATTCCATTGCGTTTGTTCTGCAAAGTGATTTTTTTAGATACGAATTTAAAGGCGAGTTTCAAGGAGATTCATTAAATATGAACCTTTCCATTGAAAAGGACGTCTATCCTTTTGCCCTGATTAGAAATTCAGCTTTTCAAGAAGAACAGATCTCCTCGAGGGACATTCGATTCCGTTCCGGCAATCTCCTCCTGTACGGAACCCTATATTTACCTGAAAATCCTAATGGAAAAGCCATCTACCTGGTTACGTCATCAGGCGATCAGGATCGAAGCGCTTCACGCGCCGAAGCTCAGTTTCTAGCGCGTCAGGGTTATATTACGCTTCATTCGGACAAACGTGGCACAGGGCTCTCCGATGGAAATTGGCAGGAAGCCGGCATCCCGGAGCTCTGTATGGACGACATCCGGGCAATCAACTATCTATCAGAGACTAATGGTTTGAATTACAGTAATATAGGCATTAAAGGAAGTAGTCAGGGAGCTTCTAAAGTTCCCTATATATTGTCAAAAATGCCCGAATTGGGTTTCGGAATTGTTGTAAGCTGTCCAGCCTCTACTCTGCTTGACAGCGATCTGAATTATTGGAAAAACAGAACCCGAAAGGAACTGTCTGAAGATGAACTGAACCAGGCAGCAGAGGTACAGCGCTCGGTATTCCTTTTCATCGCCGGTGAGATTTCTAGAGAAGAGCTAAGCAATCAAATTGAGAGGGTCAGAAATGAAACCTGGATGTCTGAGGTTTGGGTTCCCGAACTCGATTCAGTCAGAACCGACCAGAAGCTGAACTATACGCCAATGCCCTTTTTTGAGAAGCTGAAGAGGCCCATTTTGGTCATACAGGGCTCCTCAGATGAGATCATTCCCAGTCACAGCTTGAAAACGATCCAAGGTCTTACCGAAAACAATAATCCCCAGAACCGCTATGTCGAGCTCAAGAATGCTGACCATTCCATGCTGTTTCAGGGAGAGAGCGATTTCCCCTATTGGCCCGCTCTTCATCCGAGCTATCGAAGTGAAATGCTGAAGTGGCTGAATCAACTCGAATTACGCGGTAAATAGAAGGCTTTTACAACTGGGGTTTCTATTATTTGGCGTATTTTTGCCGGATGCAAAAACAGAGCAGATCTCAGTTTGAATTCGTGGCGCTCATGGCCTCACTCATGTCTATCGTCGCGTTGGCGATTGACGCCCTGTTACCTGCTTTGGATTACATCGGATTCTCCATCGGAACCACTAAATCGAGTGACACTCAGCTCCTGATCACCATGATCTTTTTGGGTCTGGGCAGCGGCCCTCTCATATTTGGGCCGATTTCAGACAGTTTGGGCCGTAAACCCATTGTTTACATGGGCTTTGCCATATTTATCGTGGCCAGTCTGATTTGCATTTATTCGGAAAGCCTGTGGATGATGGTCCTGGGGCGCATTTTGCAGGGCGTTGGACTTTCAGCTCCACGAACCATTAGCATTGCTATGGTAAGGGATAGTTATTCAGGTGATTACATGGCAAGGATTATGTCTTTTATTACCGTTGTTTTCATTCTTGTGCCTATTATCGCACCAGCGCTTGGTAAATTCGTTCTCGACAACTACAATTGGCAGGCCATCTTCTATCTTCAGTTGGTTTTCTGTATCCTGGTCTCCTGGTGGTTTTGGAAACGACAACCCGAAACCCTCCCGGAAAACAAAAGAGTTCGGTTTACCTCTCATATTTTTGCGGATGGTCTCAAGGAACTCATCAAATACCAAAAAACCATCGGCTACACTTTTATTTCTGGCTTTATCACAGGATCCTTTATGGTATACCTGAGTTCGGCACAGCAGATTTTTCACAACCAGTACAACCTGCAAGAACAATTTCCTTTCATTTTTGCTGGTCTGGCCATTTCGATCGGGTCCGCTACATTTTTAAACGGAACGCTTGTGCTGCGATTCGGAATGGAACGGATTATCAACACCTCAGTAATAAGCTATTTCTTTATCTCGTTGACCTATATCGTTTTATTTTACAATACACCCAACCCTTCTATCTTTGTGCTGCTGGCCTTCTTCGCCATGCAGTTTTTCGCCATTGGATTTCTGTTTGGCAACGTTCGGGCCATGGCCATGGAACCCATCGGGCACATTGCAGGCATAGGAGCAGCCATAACCGGGTTCATCTCGACAATGATGGCTGTGCCCATAAGTGTTTACATAGGGAAATTTGTGGATCAGAGAGCCCTGCCCCTCTTCATCGGTTTCGTGATCTGCTCCTTTCTATCGATACTCATCATCATCTATCTTCGCCTGGATCGTAAAAACAGGGAAAGGAAGATTCTCCGAAATCTGTCTTAAAAAAAGCGTTTACTGCTCCAAACTCCGCGCTTCAAAATCGATCAGTTCAGCATCGCTAAAAGTGCACTGCACTTCTATGGGATTGCAGCAATTCTCGCAGTCCTCCACGTAAACTTGTTGGTAAACAGAAGAATCGAGAAGCATTGAAATTTCCATCCAGCAATACGGACATTGAAAAAAATGCTCAATCATTGTAGTTCATTTTCATCCCGGTTTGGAGCAAAGATTTTTACTAATTTAGAACATGCGAATGAAATACGCGATTATTGACGTAGAAACTACCGGAATGGGCGTTCAGGGGAACAAGATCACCGAGATCGCGATCCTTGTGCATGATGGGAACAAAGTCTTGGAAAGATTCCAGACTCTGGTGAATCCACAGAGCAGCATCCCTTATTCTATCAGCCGTTTGACCGGTATTTATGACCACATGGTCGAAAATGCGCCAAAGTTTTATGAAATCGCCAAAAAAGTGGTTGAAATCACCGAAGATTGCGTCTTTGTTGCCCACAATGTGAATTTTGACTACAACGTGATTCGAAAGGAGTTTCAGGATCTGGGGTTTTCTTACTCGCGGAAGAAACTTTGTACGATTCGACTGGCACGCAAGCTTATACCCGGACTCCCCTCCTACAGCCTGGGGAAGATGTGCACCCAATTGGGTATCGAGATACACGACAGACACCGGGCCATGGGTGATGCTGAGGCAACCGTGGTCCTGTTTGAAAAGCTCATGTATTTGGACAGTGATGATTTGATTTTTGATTCCTTTTTGAAACCGCGATCCCGCGAAGCGACCTTACCCCCTAAGCTTCCTAAAAAGGTGTTTGACAATTTGCCTGAAAGCACAGGCGTATACTATTTTCGCAACGAAGAAGATGACATCATTTACGTGGGCAAGGCCCTGAACATAAAAAAACGTGTGCTGAGCCACTTCTACGACCGAAAGAACAGGGAAATCACCATGTGTCAGCAGACGTCAAACATTACTTACGAGGTCACAGGCAGCGAACTGGTAGCTTTACTCCTCGAATCCTCAGAGATCAAGAAGCACTACCCCTCTTTCAACCGCGCGCAGAGGCGTTCCAACGAAGGGTACGGGATTTTTTGCTACACCGATCGTTCAGGTGTCATGCACCTGGCCTGGGACAAGCTTCGACAGATTTCGAACCCGTTGGCCAAATTCTACAACACGACCGAGTGTCGATTATTTGTCGAACGAATCTGCGAGCAGTTCGAGCTCTGCCCCAAATACTGTCATCTCCAGACCAATGTAAGTGCCTGTTTTCACTACCAGATTAAAATATGCAAAGGCATATGCCGCGAAAAGGAGCGACCCGAGAGTTACAATCAAAGAGTAAAATTGGCCATTGAAGAAATTCGTGGAGAATCCGACAGCTGCATCATTCAAGAACCCGGGCGGCATGAAAACGAACAGTCTTTCGTGCTGATCGAAAACGGGGTCTACCTGGGGTTTGGCTACACCGAGCTGACTGCAGACGTGACCAATCTTAACTTTTACAGAAAGAAATTGATCCTGCAGCAGGACAATCGCGATGTTCAGCGCATTTTGCGCGGTTTCATGATCAAAAACAAGGATAAGATCACCTATGTGCTATCAGACGAAAATCACCAAACAGAAACAGGAGCTGGAACGCTCTTTTCAAGCTAAAATCACCGGATTGGATGATTTTGTGCCGGGACCGGTGTTCAAGGCCTTTGATTTTCCAAAAACACCCGTTATCACAAAAGACGATCCGGAGCTCATTCAGCTTTATCAGTGGGGCCTAATTCCAAATTGGGCAGGTTCCGACTGGAATCGAAACTATACCCTAAACGCCCGCATAGAGACGTTGGATCAGAAAAGATCCTTCAAGAATGTCATTGAAAATCGTTGCCTGGTGATCGTCAACGGATTCTACGAATGGCAGCACATCGACAAGAACAAGATCAAATATGAGATCGGCTTCAACGATGAGCTCTTTGCCCTTGGAGGTCTCTATGACCATTGCGAGACCGGAAGCACATATACTATTGTGACTACCGAAGCGAAGGGCGTCATGCGTGAGATTCACAATTCCAAACTCAGGATGCCCTTTGCCATGAAAGGCAAGGAGAGCATGGATGCCTGGCTGTCTGGGGACTTCCCTGATCCGGACTACAAATTCACAACCATCCCCGAGCTCTATCAGCAAACAAAGCTCTTCTAAACAAAAAACCCGGCCACAAAGGACCGGGAGTTCCCCTCACTGTTGATTGTAGGAAAGATATCTTTGGAGTGCGATCTATGAACGGTAGAATCTGATCACAGTTCTTTTAGCACAAGGTTTCTCCACTTGACCTTGATGCCACCACCGTCGTGGATTTGAAGAGCAATCGAGCCCTCCCCCTGGCCTATTTTCTCATCGGTCAGGGTGACCATTTCCACGCCGTTGAGCCAGGTTGTGACCTGGTCGCCAACAACCCTTATCTTCATCTTGTTCCACTCACCTGCCTTCAGGTTCTTGTCTTTCTCCATATCGGGTTTGATCAGCCATCCTCTTCCATAAGATTCGTAAATGCCGCCTGTTGCATCCCCTTCGAGAGAAGTTCTTTTCTGAGCCACTTCCACTTGCCAACCGGTTATCTTGGTGCCCTCAATTGTCGAGCGAATGAATACGCCACTGTTGCCATTGGCCTCCTGTTTGAATTCCAGGTTCAATTCAAAATTCTTGTAATGCTTTTCCGTCGCGAGATACCCGTAAGCCTTGTCTGGTCCACTTTCACAGATGAGAAGTCCGTCTTCGACATACCATTTTTCTGTACCATAGGTTTTCCATCCCGTAAGGTCCTTTCCGTTGAACAAACTGATTTGCGCGGTAAGCATTGAAGATACCAAGACCATTGTGGTGAGTATCAGGAGATTCTTTGATTTCATAAACTGTGTTTTGTATTGTATTATTTATCTCAATTTTTCTTTTCTATTCTCAATCGCTGAGGTCTTTGATGCGGATGTTGCGAAAGCGCAGCTCCGAACCATGGCCCAAAAAGGCGATATGACCCTTCTTTCTTTGAAGCCCAGGATGATCCTTGCCATCCAAAGTTCCGTTTTTGGATGCTTCGGCGAGGTTGCCCTCGAGTATGACCGTGCCGTTGAGGGTAATCTTCACGTTATCTCCCTTCACAATCACTTCTTCATAGTTCCACTCCCCAAGCGGCATCAGATACCCCCTTTTTGCCGCGATTACGCCATAAATGGAACCGTGGTACTGATGCTCCTCAAGATTTGCGTAAATATCCGCGGTGTTATCCAGAATTTGGGATTCCTTGCCTTCGTAGGCCACATCCCCCTGCAGGGGAGCGTGAATACCGAGTCCGTTGTTGGCTCCGGAGGTCAGTTGGAATTCGAATCGAAGGATGAAATCAGAGTATTCTTTGTTTGAATATAGGTTCCCGTGGTCTCCCTGTTCGGGTTTGACCAATAACTCCCCATTGTCAACCAAATAGTCTTTTTTGTTCCCTTGCCACATATCGAGATCCTGGCCATTGAACAACGACACAAAGCCCGCTGCCAACTCTTCTTCAGACAGTTCCGCGTGGGCAGAGCCCATTTCCCTGACGAATACATTTCTAAACTCCACATTCTCTCCGTGAGCCTGAAGCTCGATGGCTTCTTTTGGGAAGAGTCCCTGGTTCCTGTCCCAGTAGTTCTCCATTTTGACCTGATCGGCAACCAGGATTCCGTTGAGATGCACCGTAACCACATCACCGACTATCCTGATTCGGAAGGTATTCCATTGATTCACAGGATTGTCAGCGACAAGCAATGGTTTGCTTTCGTATTTTTCGTTGTTATAGAGTCCACCTGAGCCAACTTGGGCGCCTACTTCGGTCAGGGCCGTATCCCAAATCTGAACCTGAGGGGTGCCTCGAAGATAGACCCCACTGTCTCCCCCCTCCCCGATTTTCCAATCGACAAGCATTTCAAAATCTCCGTATTTTTTAATTGTACAGATGTTCTTGAACCCTTCACCGACGAATTTCAGGTTTCCATTCTCAACGAGCCAATCCTGTCTCATTTCCTGATCTGCGACCTTTTGCTTGCGTTCTAGCTGTGACTGGGTCATGCCAGATCTTTTGATCGGATCTTCTACGAGCCCCTGCCAACCGGTTAAATCCTGACCGTTAAACAAAGGCAAATAGCCTTTTTCCGATGACATGTTCTCCAAAAATTCCCTCACGTCAATTTTGAGGTATTGACTGTCCTGCCCCGTCAGATTATTAATGCTTCTTGATACGATATCCCGTACGACATCACCACTCAATCCCTCGAATGTCGGAGTGGGAAGCGCAATTCGTATAGCCGTGTTCGAGGCGGTATTCACCAGTCCTTCCTCTTCGATGAATTCGGATACAAAGACCAGGGCCAGGAACGTGTGCAAGGTTCCCGCTGAGCGGATAACCATCTTTTTTTCATCGATGCCTTTATGATAAGGAACAATGCGTTTGATCAGCAAAAGCTTTTGGTCCTCCGTGTGATCGGAAGCCACGACTTGCTTCAAATAAGCCCTGAATGCTGCGCTTCTGACCTCCTCACTCTGCTTCGAGGTAGCCGCGTTGTAAAGCAGCGGAATAGAGCCGCCGTCTCTCCAGTTTGACAATGCTGACACGGCGCTTTGCTTTTCTGCTTCGGAACCTTTTAAGAGATAGTCTTCAAGTTGGTTTAGCGCTTGAGGATCTTCTACAGCCGCCAGGACCGGGAACCAATTGGATTTACGCTCTGCTTTTTTAAAATTGGACAAAACAGCCGAATCCATGGTGCCGTCTGAGGCATCAAGAACCTGAATGACCGAATGCTGCAAGCCTTTGACCTGTTTTTCCGAATCCTCTTGATCCAGCATTTTGAGGAGTATTTCAAGATCTGAGCTGGAAGCCACAGTACCCAGGGCCCCAGCGACCGCCAGATCAAGCTCTTCCGATCCTGTCCCATAAAGATTGGCAACAGCTTCAAAACTTATTTTCATATGTCGTGCTCCCAACACGTGGATCAAAACGATCTTTCCCTGTTCATCTACTTTGTTGAGATGCGTCGCCAGGGTTTGAGCGTCGGATGCATCAACGAGCCTGAGCAAGGTCTCCTCGATGGCCACCAGCTCTTTCGGGCTGTTTTTCTTTTCCAGCTTTTCCATCAAAACTGGCATTCCCAATGTCTTTTCCTGGAAGGCCAGAGATTTGATTGCGGCAATTCTTAAATCCTCATTCTTACTGTTTATTGATGAAGCAATGCAGGAATTGAAAATATCAGGATTTTTTATTTTTCCAATTTTTCTAAGCACCTGTACCTTAATTTCGTATGGCGCTTTATTGAAATATTTTATCCAAGAGTAATAATTCTCTTCCAAAACAGTTCCTTCAGCCAAATCCAGAACAGCTCCTCTGTATTTCGGGTCTGAATTAGCCACTTCTTTAAGAAGCAACTTGTTCAAAGAAGAGGGGTTCATTTCCCTCTGAAGCTCCAGTCCGGCAGCTCGAAAATGAAGCTGATCCTGATCCTTGCAATTCTTCAGAAGGTTGTTTCCAACCTCCTGGCTCAAGCTCTTATTTCCAGATTCACGAAGCCTTAATCCATAATTTGCCAGGGCGCTGACGCCTTCTTTGGTATCCATCCTGTATTTTCCTGTCGAAGCCGCTTTAACCAGGGTTTTGTAAGAATCCTCCGACGCGATCTCAGAGAGTGCCCAAAGCACATATTTATCAGAGGTCCAATCCGGCGTGTCACTTATCGCGATCAGGGATTCATTCGCGGGTAAATATCTAAACCTACCGAGACTCTCTACAATGGCATATCGCCTTTCTCCTTCAGCAGTTGAAAGCTCTTTGAAAACTGCGGATGCGGCTGTCTCCGTACCAATCGATTCGAGAACAGACAGTGCTGATTGATAATACTCCGGATCCCCCAGATAGTCACTGACAAACCCTACGCTTCGGTCCGTGGCAACGAAAGTCAACCTTTCGAGAAGAAACTTTTTGACCTCCGGTTGTGATTCTCCGGCGATTGCTTTCTGATAAGCGCTTTCTACGAGATGACGCTCTTCAGGGGTCACTTCTCGACCTGCATATACTGCGAGACTATGCACCAGGTATCGGGCCTGAATATCATTCCCCTCCCCTGCTGGCACAAGCCTTGATGTGAATTCGAGAATTCCCGTCTCACCGAGCGCAATGACTTCGCGCATAAGACGGTCCGAATGCTGAAGATCTTCAGTAGGCAACTGAGCCAATACGTCCACTACTGTGGTTTCCAGGGTTCTATTGACCTGCGCCTGGACCAGGCCAAGAGACAGCATCAGCAAAAAGACATAAGAAACAATGGTTTTAAAACTCTTATTCATTTTGATTCCGTTTTGAGTTATTGGGCCCATGATTCTCGCATGGGCTGATTGATGAGCCTGTTCGCCTGTTCATCATCGATGAATTCCTGCTTGACCGGGTCGAAACGCAGTGTGCGTCCCAGCCTCAATGCGATTATTCCCATATTCACAACTGTTGCCGAACGATGCCCGTTCACCTCGTTGAGAGCAAATTTTTGCCTTGTTCTAACGGATTCGGAAAAGTTGCCGATCTGTTCTTCGGGATCAGGCAAACTGTCGATCAACCCGTCAAGATTCTGAATCGTTGATTTGAATCCCTTGAAGATCTTTCCGTCCGGGCCCTCTATGTAAGCGGCACTCTTGTCTTTATTCTCCCCGTCGAGGATGATTTGACAACCATCCGCATAGGTATAGGTTATTTTTCTCCAGGTTCCCACGGCGTCGTAATGCTGCTGTGGGGAGTCCACTTCCACTCGGATCGGGCTTGTATCATCTTTACCCAGGAAGTATTGAACCGGGTCAATGTAGTGCTGTCCCATGTCTCCCAGTCCTCCTCCATCGTAGTCCCAATACCCGCGAAACGTAGAATGAACCCGATGAGGATTGTACGGCTTCTCCGGCGCAGGGCCCAACCACATGTCGTAATCCAAATGATCCGGTACAGGTTGCGGAACCAGGTTCTCCTTACCTACCCAGTAGAATTTCCAATTGAAACCGGTGACCCCGCTTATGGTTACTTTCAAGGGCCATCCCAAAGCGCCGCTGTCGACCACCTTTTTGATCTTTTTCACAGGGATTCCCATCCCATAGAAATTGTCCTTGAAGCGGAACCAGGTGTTAAGCCGGAACATTGTTCCGTGCGCTTCCATGGCTTCCACGACGCGTTTTCCTTCACCAATGGTTCGGGTCATAGGTTTTTCGCACCATACATCCTTGCCCGCCTGGGCTGCCATGATGCTCATCAGGCCGTGCCAATGCGGAGGAGTTGCGATATGCACTATGTCGACATCTTTTCGGTCGAGCACTTCCCTAAAATCGCGGTGACCCTTGACAAACTGCCCAACTTTTTGCAAAGTGCTCGCCAGATGATTCGCATCTGCGTCGCAAATGGCCACAAGCTTGGTACCTTCATAGTTGAGATGATATTGACCCATCCCGCCGACTCCGATGACGGCTTTGGTAAGTGTATCGCTGGGTGCAAGGAAATTGGGTCCTCCCATGACATGCCTGGGAATAATGCTGATCCCGGTTGCGGCAAGAATCGATTTTTTCACGAAGTCTCGACGACCGGTCTGATCCTTCCCTGAGAGATGATCTTTGTTCATGTTTATAAAATGTTCGATTGAAGTCCTAAATGTAGTGAATCCGGTTAGCGTATGAAACAAATTTCGCTCTACGGCACAAGAAGTTGCACAAATGTCATAACAAGCACCATCAATGCAAATGAATGATCCTCGATGACCTTTTAATTCAATAGAATGAATACAGCTCCAACACCCGTAACCACAAGAATAAACTTGCGATAAAGATTATTGTTTATCAATTTGACAACCCGAACTCCCGAGAAGAATCCCAGGGCGATTGCAGGCGACAGCAGCAAGTTGATTTTAAGAGTTTCAGAGGTTACGGTTTCCCAGGAAAAGACGTGAAAAGGCAGCTTGAATACGTTAATGATAAAGAAAAGCCAGGCGGCCGTGCCGATGAATTCGTTTTTCGGAAGTCGCATGGCTAGCAGATAAACGCTCGTAAAAGCGCCGGCCAGATTCCCAATCATCGAAGTTACCCCTGCAAGAAGGCCCATAGAAGATGAAAACAAGGGATTTTTAGGGATTTTGATGGATCGGCTCCTGTCCATCCAGATCATCGCCAAAACAGAGATCAAAATTATAATGGCCATAACACGCTTAAAGAGGAGCTCAGAGATCGAACCACCCCACCAGACCCCGATAAGGACACCAAGTACCATCATGGGCAGAAGTTTTTTCAGAAAATACCATTGCGTATGCCGGTGATAATAGATTACGGCGAAAACATCGGCAGCTATCATCATCGGAATTAGTACACCCGTGGACTCCTTACCACCAAAAACAATGGCCATAAGCGTAACTATGACAGCTCCCAGGCCTTTAAGTCCAGATTTGCCCATTCCGAGAAGAAAGGTTCCTAGTAGGGCGAGCAACCAATCATAGACGTCCATGTTGCTCGTATACACTGTTATATGCCTCCCTCGTATCCAAATCCAAAGCAAGCTTCCCCGCATTCACTGAGGTCACTTTGACGCTACCCCCTCTCAGGAGAGCTCGCGCACCTTTGCTCCCTTTCAAATTAAGAAGGTTGTCAAAGTAGTCTCTGTCAAAAATGGCAGGCACTCCCAATTCATTGGAATAAGATGAGGCGACAATTTTATTTGTTGATTTTAAGCTTTTATCAATGAGTTTTTTGTAGTATTTATCATCGAGCAATGGCTGATCCGCTAGAGCTACAAGTACGGATTCGATATCAGGTATTTTTTTTAGCAAAAATCGCATACCTGTTGCAATAGAGGTTGCCATACCCTTCTCCCAATCCGGATTCACTGCCACGTCAACCTCATCAAAATTGACCTTTTCGCAAATATGTTTCGCATTCGCTCCAAGAACGACGACAATATTATCAATTTCGGAATGTTTGAGCTGCTGAACCGAATGCTCCAGAAGGGTTGATTTTTTCCAGGGAAGAAGTTGCTTCACGGACCCCATCCGCGTGGAGGCCCCTGCTGCTAAAAGAATCGCTCCCAAGGAACCCATTATTTAGTTCGCCTGGGCTTTAGCGTCTTGAATCATCTCCTCATTCGCTGCAACGCCAATTTCAACCCGCCTGTTCTTGGCCTGTCCCTCTTTGGTCATATTATCGAATCGTGGACGAGTCTCACCAAAGGCCTCAACCGAAAAACGATTACCTGCCACACCTTTTGATTTGAGGTAGGTCACTACCGCATCTGCGCGCCTTTTAGACAATTTCATATTGTAGTTCTCATCTCCCACATTGTCGGTATGCCCTTCGATCATCAAATCGGTATCGGGAAACTCCAAAAAGACCTCGGCTACCGCATCCAGATTATCTTTTGCAGTTTCAGTCAGATCAGCACTGTCAAACGCAAAGCTGACCCCGCTTTTGTCGTCAAAGATGATATGAATTCCCTCCCCGACGCGTTTCACCTCGGCCCCGGGAACGGCCTCCTCAATGCGATCCGCTTGTTTATCCATTTTATTGCCAATAAGGGCTCCGGCTCCGCCACCCACTGCGGCTCCAATGAGCGCTCCAGTCAGGTTTCCACCGATTAGACCTCCAACCAAGGCTCCACCAGCAGCACCTATTGCAGCTCCTCTTTGAGTTTTATTCGAATTCTGAATCGCCGTGCACCCCAGGTTCAGGGAGAGGATCAGCACAAGACTAAGTCCGTAAATTGATATTCTTTTTAACATGATAAGATCATTTATGAGTTTTCTATGAGAAATTGTGATTGATTAAATAGGCTTGTCTAAAGCGCGAAATCTTCAGAGACCTTGGCAAAGCTCATCACCACGTCAAAGGGCTTCCCGTCATAAGTCACCTGCACGCGCATTTCCATGGCATTGGCATCCAGACTGTCAATATTGCATCGATACCCTCGATTCGCAGGATCTAAAGGTTTGTTCTTTTCGTCAACGTATTTGAACTGGAATTGATAGCTACCGTCACCTGGCTCGTAAAAAGACCAGTGGATTCTTGAAGTCGAAGGTTCACATTGGGACCCACCCTCGCCCGTCAGGGAGAATTTTCCGGAGCCATTGTTTGGGATAAACACCCATTCGCTTCCCTTGAAGCATGGGGAGTCGGCAAGGTCGAACATGGTTGCCTTGTACAGGCCCTGTTCACCAACAAATCGCAGATTTGTCACCTGCCAGGTGCCTTTCAGAGTTTTTTTACTGGGCTTGGCTGCTGAGTCGGTCTTTGTGGCCCCGCATGAGATCAAAAAGAATGAAATCAGGGAAAGAAAGAGTAATTTTTTCATCATCAGGTTGTATTAGGTTAATTTCTCTCAAATTTACTGAAAAAATACCTTACCTGCAGCCCCTTCAATAACGGATCAGCGACAAAATCTCCTTTTCAAACCGCTCCTTGGGTAAAAATATCTGCTCCAGGTTCTTCGCGAAAGGAACCGGCGTGAGTGCGGAACCCACTCTTTTAATAGGGGCGTCAAGCGATTCAAAGCAATTTTCGGTTACCAATGCAGAAATATCGGACGCAATGCCACCGAACAAGGTGTCTTCCTGGAGTATAATGAGTTTGCCTGTTTTTCTGACGGATTCAAAAATCGCTTCTTCGTCAAGTGGCTGAAGAGTTCTCAGGTCAATCAAATCTGCGCTTAGCTCATGCTTTTCAAGGATCTCCATAGCCCAGTGAACGCCCGCTCCATAAGAGACGACGGTCAGATCTTCACCCTCCCTGACAAGAGAAGCCTTTCCGAAAGGAAGCGTGTAATAATCTTCAGGTACATCCTGGTAAACGGATCGGTACAAAAGCTTGTGCTCAAAAAAGAGCACCGGGTTCGGATCCTCAATCGCGGTGCACAGCAGACCTTTGGCATCGATCGGAAAAGCCGGGTACACGACTTTCAATCCAGGGGTTTTTGTAAACCAGGCCTCATTGGTCTGGCTGTGAAAAGGGCCTGCCCCTACACCCGCTCCGCAAGGCATCCTGAGAACCACATCCGCGGGCTGACCCCAGCGATAATGAGACTTGGCCAAAAGGTTGATCACAGGATTGAAGCCCGAGGTAATGAAATCGCCGAATTGAAGTTCGACAACTGCTTTTTTTCCATTGACAGCGAGTCCGTAGGCTGCCTCGATAACGCCCGACTCGCTGATGGGTGTGTTTCTGACTCTGTCTCTACCGAATTCCTCAATGAAGCCCTCAGTGATTTTAAAAACACCTCCGTATTCGGCGATATCCTGACCCATGATCACGAGATCCGAATTTCGGGCCATGGACTGTTTGAGACCTTGAGAAACGGCGTCAACCAATCGAATATTATTAGACTTTAAATTTGATTCAATTAGTTTAAAATCAAACTTTTTATAAACATCATTTAACTCTTCACTCAAAGTGGATGAAATCTCTTCCTCATCAAAGACAAGGCGAATATTGTCATTGATTTCATGGGCAAAAGCCGTCTTTATCTCAACCTCTGTCTCTTCCGACAACACCTTTTCATTTCTGAGGTATTCCTGATAATTCTCTATCGGATCGAGCTCAGCCCAATGCTCCATAAGCTCCCTGGGGACATACTTGGTCCCACTTGCCTCTTCGTGGCCGCGCATTCGAAAAGTTTTGAATTCCAGTAGCACCGGCCTAGGGTTCTTACGCATGCTTTCAACAAGCTCCGAAACCTTGCCATAGACCTCCACGACATTGTTTCCTTCAATGATATGACTTTCCATTCCGTACCCGACACCTTTATCTGCAATGTTTTCGCAGGCAAATTGCTCAGAACTTGGCGTAGACAGCCCATAACCGTTGTTCTCTACGCAAAATAAGACGGGAAGCTTCCATACGGCAGCCAGGTTCAATGCCTCGTGAAAATCCCCTTCGCTTGTTCCTCCTTCACCGGTAAACACAGCAGTTACTTTTTTTTCTTTTCGGAGCTTGTCCGCCAGAGCGATTCCATTGGCCACACCCAGCTGAGGACCCAAATGTGAAATCATGCCTATTATCTTGAACTCCTGAGTTCCGAAATGGAAGGAGCGATCCCTGCCTTTGGTAAAGCCCCCAGCCTTTCCTTGCCACTGGGAAAAAAGACGGCTCAAAGGAATATTGCGGGAAGTGAATACGCTTAGATTTCGATGCAAGGGCAAGATATATTCATCACTGTTCATGGCAAGGGTAACTCCAGAGGCGATCGCCTCCTGCCCCATGCCCGAAAACCACTTTGATATTTTTCCCTGCCTGAGCAGGATCAACATCTTCTCCTCGATTAACCTCGACTTTAGCATGGCCCTGTAAAGATCCAACAAACGTTCTGCATCCAGAGGATATCGGGTAAAATCAAAATGCATAAGCTTCAACCTTTTTTCAAAAAGAAATGAATCGTGTAAATGTAAGTGCAAAAAACGAAAAAAGACCCTTTTGAACAACAAAAGGGCCTCTGTAATTTGTTACGGTTTATTCACAATTAAAAGGAAATTTCCTTGAAAATCTGGTGCATCAGACGTTTTTTGTCATTGATCACCTCCTCCAGAGAAATGGAAGTTTCTGTTCTCTTGATTCCCGGAATCTTATCCAACCTGAAAATAATGTCCTTGGCATGCATTGTGTCTTTCGCTCTAATCTTGCAAAATATAGAGAATTTGCCTGTTGTCAGGTGCGCCACGGTAACTTCCGGGATTTCACGGACCGCTTCTATAACCTGCTGCGTTTCAGATGAGTTCTCAAGAAACAAACCGACATAGGCAATAAAAGTATAACCCATTTTATTGTAGTCCACACTCAAAGTCGATCCTTTGATCACTCCTTCTTCCTCCATCTTCTTCACACGCACATGAATTGTACCTGCAGAAACCAGTAAATTCTTGGCGATATCCGTAAAAGGCGTTCTTGCGTTCTCGATCAAAGCCTCTAAAATCTGATGATCAAGTTCATCCAATTTAAATTTTGACATAAGTAGTTGTTTATGGATTTTGCAAATATGATAAATATTTGATAAATAATTACACTATTCAACAAAAAATATCAAGTTTTAGTATGCAAAATCTAAATAAATTCAATAGCGAGCCAATTCTCGGCATCCTCGCGCGAAGAAAAAGTCAAATGATCTCCTGAAACAATCTCATCGGCTCCATATTTGGCCAGATCTTCAAAGCGCTCAAGAGTTGGCTTAAATTGCACTTGCCCATCAACAAGACTCTCTTTGAAATAAACGCCCAAATCTCCTGTTTCCTTGCCGATTCTAACATTTTTTACGATGCGATCCAGGTATAATTTTTCGTTGTTCGGAATCTCAAAATAGGTTTCGAAATTTACTTTTAGGCCACGTGCAATGTGCGCCAGACCACTAATAAGCGCTAAAAAGGTGTATTTTCGGGTTTCCTTTCTTTGGTAATCACCTTGTAAGTGTCCAGACTCCACAAGTATCGTGGAATACCCCATTCTTTGAAAGTTGTCTCCCGTGGCCGCAGGATAGAACTCATCCGTATACCTTCCAATACCATTGTTTAGTACATCCTTTAAAGAATCAAACATGGCAGCGATGACCTCCATAGTTTTAATCCGTCCCGGAGTTAGAGATCGTTCCTCATCCTCTGAAGGAGCCAAAAACGAAAGCGTTGCCGGTGTGGGAGGCAATCCAACACTGAAAATGGTGCGCTGATCGTGCATATTAAAACAATAGTGAGGGTCAAAAGTTTTCAAAACCTCTTGAAGAAGAAGGCTCTCCGGGGCTTTCTTTTCCAAAACGTCCCGATTAAGATCAATGCCCTGCGAGTCCAGTCTCGAGTAGCGCTCTGCACCATCGGGATTAAGCATGGGAACCACGCATAGGGTGCAACTATCGAGCAAGTCATCCCTCAGGCCCTGTTGGTTCCCTGGATTCTCGAACCAATTGAAAAAGTCCATAACCGCTTTAGTGCCGGTCGATTCGTTTCCATGCATCTGGGTCCAGATCAGAATCCTTCTTGTCCCTGAGCCCAAAACTACTTTAAAGATGGGTCGAGATTCATAGGAATGCCCCAAAGTAGATAATTCGAACAAGGGCCCAAGATTTCTCAAAAGAGGTTCCAATTCGGAAAGAATCAATCTTCGGTCTTCAAGATTCGATAGGGAAACAGAATCGTGCCAGGCGGCTAGATTGGAAAGTTCTTCTCTTTTCATTTCACAAATGTAAACATTCGATATTTTACATTTGTAAACATTGGTTCGTGACTTATATTTAACATTTGTAAACATTCCTTTGCTTTCATCAGGGTCTGAGGACATGCGCTAATAGCCAAATTTTATACCTTTAGCTGTTTGTAATTTAAAATATTGTATTTCTGTATTTTAATGTATTGTACCTAAATTTAATATTGAATATAATCTACTCACGATAATTAATTAGACTGTCTTTTGTCAAGGGTTTATTTTGTTTTAATTACATTTGTAAACAAGTTGACCTGTTACAATGATAAACAATACTGAATTTGCCGATCGCCTGAGAAGAATCATGGATCACTATCAGCTTTCCGGCTCTGCTTTTGCCGAACGCATACAAGTGCAGCGATCCTCCATCTCTCATTTGCTGTCAGGAAGAAATAAGCCCAGTCTTGATTTTGTAATGCGGGTTGTAAAGGAATTCGATGATGTTGAGCTCTATTGGCTGTTAAATGGAAAAGGGAGTTTCCCTGACAACTCAATTGAGGCTGACAAAGCTCCTTCCAAGGAGATTCCAGAAGCAAAACTCAGCAAAAGCCCTGCTCCTATTGCCCTTGAAAAAGAAATTGAACGTATTGTGGTCTTCTACAACGATGGCAGCTTCAAGTCCTACCTGCCCTGATTTGACAAATTTTTAGAATTTACTGTAGTTTAGTCAGACCGTCCTCAACGATTTTAACCAAGTTGTCCTTGTTTTCGTAATTAGAATTTTTCTTTGCCTCGAGAATCTGTTGAAGATAAGGTATTGAAAGTATGCGGTCAAATTCATACTGTTTATACTGAATACCGATTTGAACCAAGGAATTCACTAAGTTCTGAGTCGCCTCCTCGTTGTCACTTCCAGCCACCCAAAATACACCTTCCTTGTATAAATTCAATTGGTCCCGATCTTCTGCGAATACAATTCCTTGCACCAGGTTATTCGCTACAAAAGGACTCTCGGAATCATTCTCACTCATGATGTAGATCGGAATCAAAGCGTCTTTAACACTTTCTTTCTCCATTTCATCCTGTACGCTCTCAGCATAGTTCAAAGCTGCCTGTTCATCTGTCCAGTAAAGGGCCTTCAGTGCATTGACGCGCATTGCGCTGGATTCGGAAGCCAAAGCTTCTTTAAACAAGGGGATGTAATTGTCACCATCGAAATCAAACAGTTTTTTAACGGCTTCGGCGCGTACCAGTGTCTCAGGGTCGCCAGCAGCCATTTTTTCAATTTTCTTCAGGATCTTTTTGCCATTCGGCTGAGTCAGATCGATGTTTTGGATCGCCATTTTTCTCAAACCGAAATACGGATCATCCAAAGCCGCTATAATTACCTCGTAGGCCTTCGGGTCATCCTGAACCAAAGAAAGCTTTTCAATAGCCTCATAACGTGCTTCGTATGTTCCTCCATGGGTGTAAAGATGCACCAGGTTCTCAGTTGTCTTGTCATCGGTCCATTCGGCCAAAAGCGTGCGATCTGCATCCACGTTGACCAGGCTTGGTGTCTTGACGTATTCGAAGGTGAATTGTTCCTGTTTCTGTTTTACCCAAACTTCATGGCGTTTCTTCTTATCTCCCTCAAAAACTTCTATGGCCAGCGGAAACTGGAAGAGTTCAGCCTGGGTTTGTACAAGATCCACAATTACCGTTTTGGCCTGCTCGTCATAGGTGTATTTGACCTCGATCTTCGGATGACCGTTGTTGAAGTACCATTGGTTAAAGAACCAATTCAGGTCCTTGCCACTGACCTCCTCCAAAGCCAGTCTCAACTGATGGGCCTCACCCGTGCCATATTTGTTTTCGTTCAGGTAGTGTTCAATGCCTTTTCGAAAGGCCTCGTCCCCAAGGTAACTCCTGAGCATGTGAAGAATTGTACCCCCCTTGTTGTAAGAAACCGCGTCGAACATGTCTTCACGGCTGTTGTAATGGAATCGAACCAGATCTTTCAACTCGTTTTCCGGGTTCATATATCCCTTGATTTCCTTCTGCCTGTGAGCATCGGCACGGTCTCTCCCGTATTTGTGCTCGAACCACAAGTACTCACTGTAATTGGCAAATGACTCATTGACGGTAAGATTGCTCCAGCTTTCTGTTGTGACGAGATCTCCGAACCAATGGTGAAAAAGCTCGTGCGCGATCGTGCCCTCCCAGGTATTCTGATCGACGAGCTCACTGCCTGTCTGATAGGCCATCTCCCCGTGAATAACAGCCGTTGTATTTTCCATGGCGCCGCTGACATAGTCACGGCCCACCAACTGGGCGTATTTCGACCAAACGTAGTCCACTCCGGTATAATCCGAGAAAAAATCGAGCATTTCGGGGGTCAATCCAAAAATTCCCCGGGCATAGGGCTCATATTCCTTCTCAACGTAATAGTCGACGTCGATATCTCTCCACTTGTCCTTGACGATACTGTACTCTCCTACACCCAAGAAAAAGAGGTACGGCGCGTGCTTTTTGTCAAACTTCCAATAATCTGTGCGTGTTCCGTCCGCATTGTTTTTCTGCTCCTTCAAAAGGCCATTTGACAGGGTCACGTATTTAGCGGGAACCGTCATGTAAATTTCTTGAGAAGTCTTCTGATTCGGGCTGTCAATGGTCGGAAACCAGCAGCTGCTCGCCTCAGTCTCACCCTGTGTCCAGACCTGGGTAGGCTTGTTTGGATTGGTTCCATCCGGATCGACAAAGTAAAGTCCCTTGGCCGAAGTTATGGCTGCACTGCCCTGTTGGGTCACCTCTTCAGGTCTCGCGGTATAGTCAATATAGATCGTGTAGGAATCTTCTCGCGTATAGGTTTTGTCCAGATCGATTCGCAATAGGTTGCCGTCATACTCGTACTTCAGATCTTTGCCGTCTTTGGTTACCTTGTGTATCAACATGGCCTTTGCATCAAGCTCAAGCTGATTGACGTCATAAAAATGGGGTTTCAACGTGATCCAGGCCTCACCAAGCAGGTGCTGCTTGCTGAAATCAAAACTGACCTTGAGTTTTGTGTGTTCGAGGTCATTGATTTTTTCTCGCTCTGCGCGGTATTCCGGGTTAATGGTCGGTGCGTCGTTATTCTCCTGGGCCTGCATACCAAGAGTGGCAAGGGCCAATACTAGTAGTAAAGTGAATCTCATGAAATGTTCGAAAATGTTTAACGAGCGCAAATATATGTGAATCTGCTGAAAATCACCCGTTAAAGGAAGGTTAAAACAAAAAAGGCCCGCGATGGGCCTTTTCTGATTTTTCAATTCTTTTCCTTGCTTTATTCGACTCCGATGTCGGAGAAAATCTCACCGAGCTCCGCCAAAGCGGACCCATCTGCATCCAGGTTTTTCATGTCCTCTGCCATCTTCATGATCTTGGCCGGTTCCATCTTGTCGCCCAGGACGCGAGCCAGAGCAAAACCCTTGGAGTCATCCGAGGCAAAGAGAATGAACTCATCAACCGCCTCGTCGCTACCCTGGTAATTGATCACAATGTTCATCCCTTCATGCTTCATTCGCATCAACTCGTTGTATTCATCACTCTTCAAAATCTGCTTGACCTCCGCCCGCTGCTTTTCAAACTCTCCTCGATTTTCTTCATCGAGCTTGAAGGCCAGCACATTCAATTTCTTGATCGTCTTCATTGTCTCCTTGGTTTCCTCGGAAGCGCTCTCACTCACATCTACGATGCTTGCCGGAAGGTCAATGGCAATGAAGTCATTGCTTTCTTGTTTTTCCACGTAGTACTCCTGGATGGTTTTCTGGTTGTTGCATGACGCGAACAGAAGCAGTCCAAGAATTGCTGTACCTAATACTTTGATTGGTTTTCTCATGATCTTAGGATTTTTTTTCATTTGCCTTCTCAAGGTGCTCTCCGCCTGGAAGGTCCATCTTATCTGTAAGTTTCGAGATCTGTTTCAGGTCAATGTCACCGGTAAGTGAGATGATCACAGATTCATTGTCTGAATTTTCACCACCGTCCTTGACAAACATGAACAGCTCCTTGACAAAATCCTCAGACTTTCCTTCCTTGACATAAATAATTACGTTGCTACCACCGTCTTTGACTCGCATGAGCTCTTCCAGGTTTCCTGAAGAAAGGTACTTTTTAACCTCGGCTTCCATCTTCTTGGCTACTTCTGCGCTTTCCGTGGCGAAAACCTTGAGCGATTCAATATTTTGGATCAGGGAGAGATACTCCTCGTCAGACTCTGAACCTATCTTGCTCATGAGCGAAAAGGCCTTTTGGTTGACGATGACTGAGGTCACCCCTTCAATGTCTTCGAACTTGTCGAATTGTGATTGAGCTTTCGTCATCCATACTGACATGACCAAAACTGCTGCTAAAATGATTCTATTTATTTTCATGGATCTAATTATTTAATGATTTGTTATTCTATTGTATTTATTCTTATTTGACTAGTCTGCTACAAAAACTTTGCTTTGTGTATTCTCGAAGGCCTGAAGCTCTGCCATCGCACTTGTTCCTTTGTTGAAATTATCGAGCTGAGCAATCGCACCTGCTCCTTTGTTCAGGCTTTTTGAGATCAATTCCAGTGCTTTTTGAGTTTCCTGGTATGCCAATCGTGCTTCCTCCTTTTCTGCCTCATTTTGTTGGTACAGACTGAATACACTTACAAAGAATACGAGCATCGCAGCTACTGAAAGCCATCTCAGGGCGATGGTTCTACTACTTAATTTTATACTTCTGCTGGAAGTTTCTAATGAGCTGTCATTGAAATAGTTGAACATTCCTTTATGTTCAGTCAGGTGAGCGGGAACATCGGATTGCGCAAAATAGTCTTTCAACTCTTTTTCTTCCTTCAGCGTGGTCTCTGCCTCGTAGTATTTTTCCAATAATTTTTCAATCCTAGCTGATTCCATAATTCTGTTTTTTAATGAATTGTTCTCGCAATGCCTTTCTCGCTCTTGAAAGCGCAACCCGTATTGCGGTGGGTTCCATGCCCATGATCTCAGCGATCTCATGGTATTCATAATTCTCAACATCCCTCAGCTGCACGATCATTCGCTGCTTTTCAGGCAGGTCATTCATCA
>JAHEHE010000153.1 GCA_024644725.1 Flavobacteriaceae bacterium
CATGAGGCCCAGGTAAAGTATATAGGCGTCGGGTTTTCCGAGGACCAACCTGTTACCCACTTCGGACTTGTCCTTCTTCAATAAAAAGGGATAGGCCAGAGTCCCAGCTAAAAGACTGATGATGGCCACATATAAAAAGTGATCGATCATGGGCACTTTGAATTTGACCAAAATCGTTGAAAACAAGGCTCCAAAAAGTCCACCCAGGCTCCAAAGTCCATGAAAGGAACCGATGATTCTTTTCTCTCTTTTTTCCTGAAGAGCCAGAGACTGTGTATTCACCGTTATATTTGAAATCCTCATGCAAAATGAAAAGACAGACACAGCTATGACCAGGTGATCCAATCGGGAAACCGAGCCGATGGCATAGAGACTCAGTGCGAAAACGACAAAAGAAACAAACAAAGGAACCCGGCTGTTGAACTTGGACACCAGCCACCCTGAAATGGGTAGCCCAATCAATGAACTGATCGGCATGGCCAGTAGCAGATTACCCAATTCCGCTTCATTGAAGTCAAAATTCTCCTTGATCGAAGGGATTCGGGAGGCCCAGGAGGCAAACCCGAAGCCCAGCAGGAAAAAATAAGCACTTAGCGCAATTCGTTCTTTGGACCCTTCACCCATGATTCAATTGTGTTCAAGGTTCAAGCATCATTCTGCTTTAAACCCTATTTCGTCGCGAAAAGCACGCCATAACCGGAGTCAAAAAGCTTTTTGTTCATGGCCGGAATCTTGTTATTCAAAAGCTCCTCTCCTGTTTTTTTATGACCTGCCCAGGTTGTATTCAACTCTTTCATTTTGTTCCTTGCGCCATTGGTGACCTTGGGGATGCTGCTGTCCGTCTGGTTGATCGCCGTCAGGTAATGCGCCGTAAATCCATTTTCAAAATTCTCCACATCATCATACGCTTTTGACAAACGCTGCACCATCGTCGTATCAAAGGTTTTCAGTTCCTTCAAGAGGCTTTGGGCATCCGCTTTGAGCTGCGCTTGCTCGGCTGCATTAAGCTGACCCACCACTGTTGAGAGCTTCTGCTGAATTTCGTACAACTGATTCGTCATTAGAGTCATCTCATTGTAGGACTTTTCAGCCTTGCTCATAAACTCGTCATAGGCCACAAATTCCTCCCGGCTTATATCGTATAGCGGATTATTCTTGATCTCTGCATTCGTTTCAAAAACCTTGTCGCCAGAACTGAGCTTTAAACTGTAGGTTCCAGGTATGGCCTTATGGCCCCGGAAACTTCCTTCTATGTATACCTCAGGCGCTCCGAGCAACATATCATGACGCATGTTCCAGACAAAACGATTGAGTCCTTTTTTCGCAGTCAGAACATCTTTTTTTGATGGGGCCCCCTCGTATTTGACATAAGTCGAATCCTTCTTTGAGCTGTAGCTGTTCACCAGCTTGCCCTGTGCGTCCCGGATCTCCAGCTTTAGCTCCTGCCCTTTTTTCACTTCAGGCAGATTGTAGTAGATCACCATGCCCGTGGCCGGATTCACTCCTGTAAAGTCGCCGGTTCCGGTGGATGAATTTGAGTTCATCCCGCCCGACCAATTGGCCAATATCGCTGGTTCAGGGGTGAAGAGCTTCGCTTCGGTTGATTCTGAGTCCCATTGTCTCAAAAGCCCCAGGTCGTCATAGATCCAAAAGGAACGACCCATAGTAGCTACAACGAGGTCACTGTCTTTTATAGTCAGGTCGGTGATAGGGGTTACCGGAAGGTTGGAACGCAAGGCCGACCAGGTTCCGCCTCCATTGAAAGAGACATATACGCCGCGAAAAGTTCCGGCAAAGAGCAGGTCTTTTCGTTCGGTATCTTCCCGTACGACTCGCGTGTACTCATCGGCAGGCAAATTCCCTGTTATGTTCTTCCAACTCTTGCCATAATTCGTACTTTTCCAGAGTGACGGTGTCTGATCATTGAATTTATAGCGTGTCGTGGCGATGTAAACCGTTCCCGGATCGTGGGGGGAAATGTCAATGGCATTGACCAGCGTCTCTCCCAGTCCTTTTGGGGTGATGTCGTTCCAGTTCTCGGCATTGTCAGTTGTCAGATACACCTTGCCATCGTCGCTTCCAGTGTAGATCACACCCGCCTCATGGGGCGACTCGATCACATAGCTCAGGGTTCCGTAATTCTCGGCTCCTACCGCTTCATTCGTGTAAGGCGCTCCTCCTTTGCCCTGCTTGCTGTCATCATTGTACGTCAGATCCGGGGAAATCACTTCCCAGGTGATCCCTTCATCGCGTGTTCTCAAAAGATACTGAGCTCCATGATAGTAGGTATTGGTCTCATGCTGGGATTTGATAATCGGTGCATTCCAATTAAAGAGGTATTTCATGTCACGAGCCGCTAGCCCTAGGTAGAGGTTGGGTTCGATCATAACCTGAGTCCCCGAAGTCGATTTCACATCGAGAAGCTCAATGGTTCCCAAGTAACTGCCTCCCATGACCTTCTCAGGAGCATCCGGATCAAAAGCAAGGAAAGCACTTTCGCCCCCCGCTGAAGCCGACCAGTGAGACTCGTCAATGCCGCTTGACCCTATTCCAATGCTTGCAATCTTGACGGAGGTGTTGTCCTGCTGGCCTCCATACACATTGTACGGAAACAGGTTGTCAGTAGCCACCCGGTAAAACTGGGCGGTTGGCATGTTGTCCAAACGGGAGAACTGCTTGCCGCCGTCAAACGTGACCTCTGAGCCCCCATCGCCGGTGATCAGCATGTTCTTCGAATTGTCCGGGTTGATCCACAAGTCGTGGTAATCTCCGTGAGCCGTGCTGATTTCTTCCCAGGTTTTGCCTCCATCGATCGACCTGTACCAATCGGCGCTCATCACATAGACCGTGTTTTCGTTGTTCGGATCGGGAGTAACCTCGATATAATACCAGGCCCGCTGAATCAGCC
>JAHEHE010000086.1 GCA_024644725.1 Flavobacteriaceae bacterium
CCCATGTTCAAGGTTACGCTCAGTAGTCATCCCAAAAAGAAGACCTCAGGAAAAGGTTTTCAGGTTCTCTTCGGGGATATCATTTCCCGGGCCAATCTCAAGAGTTTTGAACTACAAAAGGGGTCAGTGATTTTGATGTCTCCTGATGAACAGACCATCCGTGGAAGCTTGTCCAATCTCAATGTAAAGGCCAATGAGATCAAAACCGATTCCGTCATCTGGAACAGCATAATTCCTTTTGAATTGGGAAGCCTTGAATCTTCAATCGACAGTCTTTCCTTTCAGATGAATGACTACACACATTTGAGCACAGGTAGCATTTCCTTCAAGAAACGGGAGAATAAGCTGACACTGAAAGACGTAGACATGCTCTACACGGAAGACTTGAGCAAAGTCAGTCAAAGGGTGGGTAAGCAGACAGACCTGATAGAAGTGAGCCTGGGGGAGTTGACATTTGAGCATCTGACTGCGTCGAGTAACCTTTACACCGATTTGGACATCGAAACAAAGAAAATGCTTCTGCGGGACCTCGTTTTCAAAGATTATCGAGACAAGAACATGGAGCGGCCACCGGATACTGTTAAGCCCATGTTCAAGGGCATGGTGGATGCCATTCCGATCACATTGAGTGTGGATACCATACAACTGGACAATGTTGAGGTTCAATATTCTGAATTGGGTGTAGGAAGGGAAGTACCCGCGACCCTTCGATTTGAAAGCATTAATGGCTTTATCACCCACTTGACTACAATTCCTCAAAAACAGGAGGCCTATAAGAGCTTTGAAGCCAACTTGAAAGCCAACCTCAATGGAGTAGCTCCTTTTACTTTTACCCTCGAGGTTCCATATGATCGGGATGCTTTTACAGCAGTTGCTTCATTTGGGTCATTTGATTTGACAGGACTCAGTGAAACGACTCTAAATATGGCAGGAATCGAGATCGTATCCGGTGATGTTCAGAAAATTCACTTCGAAATGAGAGCCGCAGAGACTTACTCTCACAATAAAATGCAATTCGATTATGAGAATCTTAAGGTTCACGTAGTTAAACAGAACAAGCAGCACGAGGTCAAGAATCACCCACTTGTTTCGTCTCTTGCCAATTCGGCGCTGCGCAATCACAATGTACCTACACATGGAAAATATACCCAGGCGGATTATCATTCCCAGCGCAATATCTATCGGAGTCCTTTCAATCTAATGTCGCACAGCCTGGCAGACGGAATGATGCATATCGTGCCAGGAAGCTTTGTACAGTCAATTTTAGGCGTAAACAAGGATTCCAAGAAAGCCAAGAAGGAGAAGAAGCATGCGAAAAAGCAACATAAAAACTGAGAATCATTTGCTTATTCGAGCCTGGTAATCAAATAGGCCCCTGAGCTTGTCCCAGAAATCACCTCCCAACACGAACAGGCTTATCACAAAAAGCAGATCAAAGGCCAGGTACATACCGATTGGGATGTTCTTCAGACCTTCAAAGAAGTGACCGAGATACGGCTCCAAAAAACCGAAGAGAAGCGGAATGGTAAAAAGGATCAGCCCGATTCTGTATCGCGTCCTGCTTACCGTATCGGGTGGCAGCAGGGGCTTGATGAACTTGGCAGCCTTTTCTTTCATCAATTCGTATCCGGGCTTGCCCATGACCCCAATGGCAATGAGCATGAATATCTCCGGTATTCCGAAGGCAAGTAATCCGCTGAGCAAAGATTTGAGGCTCATTGACCAGTCAGTCGACGTAACCCAGGGAATCAGTAAAGGGCTGAGAAAGCCCACAACCAGAATAATGGTGCCGACAATTAGTCTTATTCGTGAATTTTGGGTGTTTTCCGGCTTTGCTGTGTTCATGGATTCAAATTCTCAAATTTTTTCACGTTTCCGGATAAAGCTTTTTCTTTCTCCAGTTCAGGAATATTCCGATCGGAATGATTACTAAAAAGGACAGGGTCCAGACCCCGGGACCGTAAACCGCAAAAGGCAATGAAAATAGGGCTGCCAGGGGCTCAGGAAGGATTGAGTACAGGATGCTTACTTCTTCCTGTTCATCGATCTGATCCGAGGTCAGATTGTTTCGCCTGGCATACACCCAACTCAGGGCACCAGTGAATCCCGCGAGGGAAAGAAAGATACTCTCCATTTGAAGGGCGAGGGTCAAACCGTCGAATTCCATGTCGAACCGAACCCAGTACAGGTAAATCATCAAAAATATCATTTGAAAAATTGCCAGCGAGGCATGAACGGTTGAGCTTCGAACGAGGTTGCCCATCAACTTGTGAAACTGAATCCAATAGATCAGTATCATGATCAATCCTATCACTATGACCATCAGTACTGTGAGATTGTCGCTGTAAACCTGTTCCAGGGAGCTGTATTCTAGCTCCGGATCATCAGGTCGCGGCAGGATCAGAAAGACCTGGAAGATCATCAGTGCATAAAGAACATTCACTACGATGGTCAAACTTTTGAGAAGCATGGTGTCCCTTTGAACAGCGGCCTCATTCTCTTTTTTTTTCAATGGATTTTTCATGGATCGGAGACAGAAAAGTCAGCAGGCAAATAAGCCTTAGCGAAAGTTAGTAATTATTAACCAAAGTAGGCGAATTCACATGCGACGATTGACCAGGATCAATGTTTTCCTGTTTGATACGACTTAAATTTACAGGACGATACAAATTTCAGGATATGGCAACAGACAGCATTGAGAAAACTCTCAGCATGAAGAAAAGGGAGCCTCACGACGGGAGGAAAGTGTTTCGCGAAAAAGGCACCTGCTCCCAAACATTTTTCTATTTGTTCGACCGTCAATTTGAGCATTTGAAGGAAATAGAAGAGCGAGCCTCGGATTCGCTTGCGGGAGGAATCATGCAACGAGGATATCAGTGCGGAATGCTCTGGGGATCTGCTCTGGCAATCGGAGCAGAGGCCCACAAGCGCTGTGAAGACCTGGATCAGGCGATGCGTTTAGCTGTCTTAGCTACTCAGAGGGTAATGGCATCATTTTCAGAAAAGGAAAACACGATTAATTGCCGGGAGATTACCCAATGTGACTTCTCGAGCAAATGGAGTTTTGCGAAATACTTCTTGTCGGGGCGTTTCCTGCATTGTTTCAAGTTGGCCCAAGAATGGGCTCCTGATGCCATTGAGGCTGCTCTCCAGGGCCTGGAGGAAGGAGATAAAAGGATAGAAGCAGAAGAAAGATCTTTGAAGAATTCCATGAATTGCGCTTCACTTGTTGCCAAAAAATTGGGAGCAAGCGAAGAGGAAATGGTTATGGTTGCTGGCTTTGCAGGCGGGCTTGGAATGAGCGGCGGAGGATGCGGTGCCCTGAGCGCAGCGATCTGGATGCGATCCCTGGCTTGGTGTAGAGAGCACGAGGGCAAAAACTCATTCAAGAACCCAGAAGCGGTCCGAGTCGTGGAGGCTTTCGAAGAAGAGGCAGATGGAAGGATTCTCTGCTCTGAACTCTCAGGGCAGAAATTCAATTCGTATGACAGGCACATCGATTATATTGACGATGGGGGATGCGAAAATCTGATACGGGCCCTGACGTGTTTCGATAAATAGAAGTATTCCTTCGGTAAAGTTTTCCCGGGATTCATCCTTTTGGCGGATTTTGATGGCTTATAATTTGATATCTTCGATAGATTCAGAATTTAAGACCGTTCATATGAAAAACCTGTTTTTATTCCTTTTCGTGATTACCATCTTGAATATCCAGGGCCAGCAGAAGGAGATCGTCATAGATGATGACCTGTCTGTAAAGGCCGAAAAAATGAAGGTCAAGATGGGAACGCAATGGGCCGGTAAGATCTTCAAATTCAAATTCGGCGATTATGCAGTGACTGACAGCAAAAACGGATGGACGACTTCAACGGGCGGAACCAATTTTCTTGGCACTAAAGCCCGGAGCGAGACCAGCAATGAGTTCTCCTTTGAATTGACTGACAAATCGCTATCAGAAAAAGCGTTCGTGAATGCCGCATCCTCGATGACCTCAGAAGAGATCCGTTCCTTTCAGCTATTTTCAACCCTTGCCATTGGATCTGATGAGTTGATCAAGAGTGCCAATAACTTTTCGGCATTCATTTCTACCACCCAGGATGAAGAGGATACCTGGGTGCTGATCAAGTCCCTGGAAGACGGATCACAGGCAAACTATGAGTTCCGCGCTTTTCTCACGAACCGGGATCGAACCATCTCGATTGAGAGGACAACTTCGAACAAAAAAGGTCAGGATTCCCGCAGCATTCCAGCTAAAGGATACGAATTCATTGAAAATGGAAAATCTCTTTGTGCCGTCCAATATTATGGTGGGGGGATGATGGGCATGAACAAAAACATCATTTGGATTCGATCAGAACTAAACCCTAAGGACAAGCTTATCCTTGCGAGCGCGATGACCGCCCTTTTGCAAGTCGATTACACAACAACTTTCAGTCTTGATTGAAGTCCCTCAGGATCTTGACCATTTGAGGCTTTGAAACGTGGTAGAACTTTGCAGTGAATTCGATCGCCTCATTTTTAGAACATTGTTCCAAAGACATATAGTCCTTGAAAGTCTCATAGACCTGAACAGATCTATCGCTCTGAGTTCGAGTCAGACCTAATGGGGCCAGGATCTGCTTGATCCAGCTTGTTTTAAGGGTAGGGCCGTATTTTGACTTCTTTACTATCATAACAGCATGCATCTATAACGCTTCACTGTGCAAAGATATTACGACTCTCCCTGAATTTATGCGACATGCAATGCCCTGAAGCCTACTTCAGACGCCTGAAAATGAAACGGGTGATGAAAATACCGGTCCCATCGTATTTTCCGGCATCACTTTCAACTCCACTGGTTACGAAGGCAAGCTCCCAACCCTGTTCGATCATCTTGTTGACCTTTGAGGAGATCAAAGCGTCATTGGAGGCTACGTTTTGAAAATTGATCCCCGTAGCACTGTAGAAGTTCAAAATCTTGGTCTCGTCAAAGTCGTCGACTTTGGCTTCTGAGCGTTTGGATTTGTTTTGTTTGGTGTTCTCCTCTGTACGCGAGGTTGTATAGGCCGTGTAGTCTTTCTCTTCCTGGGCTGAAATGATTCTTGAACGGCCGACTCCCATGGGGACAACCGACTCGATGCTCGTCACGATTTTGTATTCGAAAGATTGCGCATGAATTTCCAGGGCAGCGAACAGGATAAGGGCAAATAGTGCTATTTTTTTCATAATTGTTAGAGATTAAAGATGATTTGATACTGTGTGGATAACGCGGAAATATCCGGATTATTAGGATTTTAATAAAAGTGGGGCAATTTTTTGTTTCATCTTTATGATACCAAAGCGAGATCACATATCTTGGTCTGATGCGTATTTCAATTTTTCGAATCCTGACTCCTGTTCTCGTTGCCCTTATGCTTTTCTCTTGTGAAAATCCAGACGACAAAGTCTTTGCGGCTTTTGATGTTTATTGTGAAATGGTGGTCAACGGGGCGAAGCCCTTGGCATTGCATTATCCGATGGAGCCCAAAGAGGTTAATAAACTTTGGGAGCAATTTGAAGAAAGGGCTGAGAAGCACAGTGTACAAGTTTTTAGAGAGGAGAACTTTCCGGTGACCTTGCTTTTTCCATCAGAAGCAACCTTAGGTAAAAGTGTTGTAATCATTTACAAAGGGGATCGCCTGATTCAATATGAGCAGTTCAAATCGGATCTTGCGGCCTACAAGGGCAAAGATGCAAAACAGCTTGAAGCCTTTGCCCGGCGTTTTGGACGTTTGCTTGGATACAGCACCCCGGGAATCAATGAGCTGTTGCAAAAGAATACTCCATATCGAAACCTGGTTTCTTTTGGGGTCGGGCGACAGGTTACTCATCTTTACTATGGAAATGTGAAGGAAGCCAGCTCCTTTTATAAGAACACCCTGGGACTGGTTCGGCTCGATTCGTCGCAGTTTGCGATTGGCTCGAATGCTTCCATTGAACTGCATGTATTTGATGAAAACCATGACAGGGATCAGTCAAAATCTACGGCGATTGCCTTGTTGACCGATCAGCTGTCAGAATGGTATGATCATTTGGGAGATAAGGGGGTGCCTGTCAAGTACCCTTACAAAAAAAGGGATGGAGGCCCCCATGATGGTTTCGTGATCGTCGACCCAGGTGGGTATTTGCTGGAATTTGAACAGTTCAAGCAGCATCCGGAGAATGAATTGTTCATGGCGGCGCTTGCCCAATGCGATCCCGTTGAAACAAAAGTTGCCTCGTTGAATTTCTATGCCTCTATTACCTGGACCTATCACAAGGATTTGCTGCAGATGCAAAAATTCTATGAGGAGGTTCTTGGGTTTCAGCTCGTGGCCGACCAGGGATGGACCAAAATATATCAGACGTCCTCCTCAGGATTCATAGGTCTTGTTGACGAAAGAAGAGGCATGCAAAACTATGCGGATGACAAGGCCGTGGAAATCGAGTGGCAACTGTCAGACTGGGGTGCTTTTGATCAATATGCCAAAAAGTTCTGGCAGGAATACGAATATCTAAATTCATCCCTCAAAGGTCCTGAAAACTATATATTTGATATTCAGGCTATTGACGAATAATTTGAATTCATTTGGATTTTTTTCACTCCGGCTCGGAAACTAGTGGTAATTTTGCACTCGCAAATGACTTCCCATTTGCTTGAAACCCCCATCCCAAATAATGCAGTTTGAAGACCTAGGATTGATTCCGCCTATACTCAGGGCGTTGAAAGACCAGAACTATAAATCACCCACAACCATTCAGCAAAAGTCGATACCGTTGATTTTGAGCGGAGAAGACATTTTGGGCAATGCTCAGACGGGTACAGGAAAAACAGCAGCCTTCGCTGTGCCAATCATACAGCATTTGGCAGGAGAAGGACATAATCCGCAAGGAAAGAGAACGATTTCATCCCTCGTGGTTACACCAACTCGGGAGCTGGCCATACAAATCGGGGAGAGCTTCACGGCGTATGCGAGACACACGCATGTCAAGAACACGGTAATTTTTGGAGGAGTATCCCAGGGATCACAGACCCAAGCACTCAAAAGGGGAGTGGACGTTTTGATCGCTACGCCCGGACGTTTATTGGATTTGATGGATCAAGGGTATATTTCGTTGCGCGATATTGAATATTTTGTTTTGGATGAGGCGGATCGCATGCTCGACATGGGTTTTATTCACGACATAAAGAAGATCATTGCCGAATTGCCCAGAAAAAGGCAATCCCTGTTTTTCTCGGCTACTATGCCCAAAAACATCCTCGATCTGTCGCATCAAATCTTGAGAAACCCGAAAAAGGTGGCCGTGAATCCCGTGGCTTCGACTGCTGAAAAAATAAAGCAGTATGTGTATCCCACGAACAAATCCAGCAAAAAGGAATTGCTTTTTTTCATTCTCAAAAAATTGGACCCGGAACAGATATTGGTGTTTTCGCGAAGTAAACACGGCGCAGATCGCATCGTACGGGACCTTCGAAAAAAGCGCATTGACTGTGCTGCCATTCACGGGGACAAAAGTCAGAACCAGCGTCAAAAGGCCCTGAAGCAATTCAAATCCGGGGAGATACGGGTTCTCGTCGCCACAGATATCGCCGCGCGCGGCATCGATATAGACAAGCTCGGTTATGTCGTCAACTACGATGTGCCGAATGAACCTGAGACTTACGTGCATCGAATAGGCCGCTGCGGACGGGCAGGGGAAACGGGTATAGCCCTTTCAATCTGTGAACCGGAAGAAAACGCGTACATCAGAGACATCGAAAAACTGATCAATAAGAAGATTCAGCATGCCGATGACAATCCTTTTCCGCAGACCGATAAACCCATGAGTGCCGCCGAGAAGAAAGAATTCCAGAAGGAAAAGAATCGAAGACGACAGGAATCCTTTGCGAATCGTAAAAAAAACCGAGGCTCCCAAAACTCCAATTTTCGCAGAAAAAGGAGGTGATCATTTCTTAAGACTCCAGTGACTTTTTCAGACCTTCAATGAGTTGGTCAATGTCTTCTTTGCTTGTATAATGGATAAAAGACATGCGGATCACCCCGGGGTCCGTTGGAATTTCCATGTCCATAAGCGGGCGAACCGCATAAAAGTCACCTATGCCGAGCATGAGTTTGTGCTCAATAAGCTTGGAATACACCTTTTCAATGTTCTTCGATTTGGGTCGTATTGAAACAATAGGTGCCCGGTCGTCCGGATGATCTGAACCCAGAATTTCAATGTCATCCCGGGATCGTAAAAAATCGAGAAAATAAGTCAATAATTCTTTTTCATGCTCGCGAAATAGATGGTTGAGTGCCCTGTTCCTTTCTTCAGGCTCTGCCTGGTCTTCGAAATGGTGGTCGTACATGGCGTCGAAATAATCCAGTATGCCATTGACAGCTGCGATCTGGGCGTGATCCGGTCCGGCCGGCGTAATCATGCTGCGAGTGATCCCCTCTTTGAAAAAGTGGGACTGATTCTGCATTCTTTTGATCAGTTCATTCTTGACGTGCATCAGTCCGAGGTGAGGGCCGAAAGTCTTGTACAGGGAGAACATGTAAATGTCAGTGTCCAGATCCTTCAGGTCGGGAAAACCGTGCGGGGCCCAACCGACACCATCAACAACCGAGATTGCATTGTGCTCATGAGCCATTCCTGTAATTTCTTTTACCGGATTGATCTGTCCGATCACATTGGAGCAATGGGGGTAAGCCACCATTCTTGTTCTTTGCGTAAAGAGCGAACTTAAACCTTCGAGGCTCAATAGCCCCGATTCTTTGTCGACATGCCACTCAATCACCTCGATTCCCCGGTCAGCCAGGCGCCTCCATGCCCCTGCATTGGCCTCGTGGTCCTGGCAGGAAACGATGATTTCATCCCCATCCGACCACATCGGGCGAAGCGCATTGGCCAACACATATACGTTCTGGGTTGTTGATGGGCCAAAATGAACCTCCGAAGGATCGACATTGAGGTAGGCAGCCATACGCTCATAGGCTGAATCCATGAGTTTTCCACCTTGTATCGAAGCGGGATATGGATAGTAGGGTTGGACTTTGTTTTGCATGTAAAAATCAGTCAGGCGATCGATGACCTGACGACAAGGATAGGATCCTCCTGCATTTTCAAAAAAGGCCCAGCCGTCGAGAGAGGGTTCGGAAAAGGCCGGGAAGTTGGATCGAACAAATGGAATGTCGAGTTTCATAGGCATTATGTCATGATTAAAGTGAACGGTTCAGGAGTAAATATACCAAAAACAAGTGCTCCAAATTTAATACATTAGCAA
>JAHEHE010000037.1 GCA_024644725.1 Flavobacteriaceae bacterium
GTCCCTTTGAAATCATATCTGTGGTTAAAAAAAACGGTCTTGAATATGCTCCCAAGCTTTTTGATCTGACCGGACTTCAGGTCCATTGCAATAAAAAATTCGGTTTTACGGCAGAAGAAACCCTGAAACTTGCTCAAAGCTTGTATGAAAAGAAGTTGATCACCTACCCACGGGTGGACACGACTTTCTTGCCGGATGATCTGTATCCGAAAATTCCCGGAATTCTATCCAAACTCAGCTCCTACAACCAATTGACTGAAGTCCTGTTGCGGAAGAAAATCAGGAAAACCAAACGAATATTTCAAAACAAGAAGGTCACGGATCACCACGCCATCATACCCACAGGGGTTGAAAACGGGATGTCTGAGCGTGAGCATCGCGTTTATGACAGCATTGTGAGAAGGTTCATTGCGTCCTTTTACCCGGATTGCAAGGTTGCGAATACTGTGGTCAAGGGAATGGCAGACAAGGTCAGTTTTCGCACATCGGGTAAAATGGTTCTTGAAGCTGGATGGCGCGTGGTTTTTGAATCAGAAAGCAAAGCTGCAAATACCGAATCCGAAAAGAATGTGCTTCCTTCCTTTACCGAAGGAGAGACAGGTGCACATCAGCCTTCGTTTTTGGAAAAGGAAACCAAACCACCACGACATTTTACGGAGGCGAGCTTGCTTCGGGCCATGGAGACGGCAGGGAAACAAGTTGACGACGAAGAGATGAGAGAATTGATGAAAGCCAATGGCATCGGCAGACCCTCGACGCGAGCCAACATCATTGAAACCCTATTCAAACGAAACTATATCAGGAGGAACAAGAAACAGATTCTTCCCACAGATACGGGGTTGCACCTGATAAGCATCATTGACAACAAACTCCTGAAGTCACCGGAGCTCACGGGGATATGGGAAAAGAAACTTCGCGAGATCGAGAATGGCGATTTCACTCCTGGTAGATTCGTATCCGGGATGAAAAGAATGGTAGATCAGCTGGTTTACGAAGTGCGTTCCGCTCCGAAATAGCTTTTCAATTTTGAGATCACTCCTCGTCAATGAGGGAAACACCATTCAGATCGGTGGTCAAAACATCACTCATATAATCGAAATAGGGCCTTAGAGCTTTGAAAGCCGCATCCACCTTATGCATGAAGTCCTCCTGGAGCACTTCCTCATCAGTGAATTCACGCACCGCAACAAACCCTTTCTTTCGAATCAGGTCTATGGCAAGATGTTCTTTGCTGAATCCTTTTGGAGCTGTTTTCACTTCTTCACCCCGGAGTTCTCCCCCAAAATGCTTTTTGAAGTCTTTGTGCGAAAGAATCTCTCGAATCTCCCCGTCGTCGAGCTCGAATTCCTTTCTAATCCGAAAGAGGTCCTCCTTGTTCGGGGCCCAGAAGCCTCCTGCCAGAAAAGATTCCCCCGGACGTATCCGAAGGTAATAGCCTCCCCTAAACCTCTTACCGCTGCGGCTGAAACTTCCAGCGAAATGTGGGTTGTAAGGCGTCTTGTCATGAGAGAATCTCACATCTCTGTATATTCTGAACATCTTGAACTTCTCGATCTCATCATGCTGGTTCAGGTTTTGCATGATTTCCTGATAAAACAGTTTCATGTCAGATCGAATCGCCTCATAGTGTTTCTTTTGTTGCTGGAACCACTCACGATTGTTATTTGCCTTGAGATCTTTTAAAAATTGGAGGATGGTTTGGTCTATATGCATAACGTGTAGATTGACGTTGTTTTTTAATGCAACTTACGCATCTTTGTAAACATGTTCACAAAGGTAGTCTTTATCGGATTGGTCTGGCCGGAACCCGAAACAACGGCTGCTGGAAGTCGAATGCTTCAATTGATTCACTTCTTTTCCGATCTTTCAGAGGAGCTTCATTTTGCGAGCACCGCATTGTGGAGCGACTATTCCTACCCCCTTGAAGAGATGGGAGTTGTAAGACATTCGATTCAATTGAATGATTCGAGTTTCGATCAATGGATAAAAGCCATTGACCCTGAAATTGTTGTTTTTGATCGATTTGTCATAGAGGAGCAGTTTTCATGGAGGGTTCGTGAAAACTGCCCTGCCGCCCTGCGCATACTCGATACGGAGGATCTTCATTTTCTCAGAGAATCAAGGCGTTTGAACCTTCGTGACAAGAAGTCGTATGACGACCCTGAAGGATACGATGATATTACTTTGCGCGAACTAGCGAGCATTTATCGAAGTGACCTGTCACTCATCATTTCCGAAGAGGAAATGAAGCTGTTGACCCAAACCTATCAAGTGCCTGCGCATATTCTGAACTATCTTCCATTTTTGATTTCAAAAGATGACCTGCCCGAATACCGTTCCTTTCCCTCTTTTTCAGAACGAATCGATTTTATGATCATCGGAAACTGGAAGCACGGACCGAATAAGGACTCTGTGCATTATTTGAAAAATGAGATATGGCCGGAGGTTCGCAAACAACTTCCCAAGTCACAGATTCACGTCTACGGAGCTTATGGGCAGGGTGCGAAATCTGATCTGCACGATCCCGAAACGGGCTTTCTTATCGAGGGATGGAAAGAATCAAAAATTGAGGCTTTCACCTCCCACCGCATTTGTTTGGCACCCCTGCGCTATGGTGCAGGTCTTAAAGGGAAGCTATTTGATGCTTTGCGCTTCGGAACTCCCTCGGTGACTACGAGTGTGGGTTCGGAAGGAATGTGCGATGCAAAATTGTGGAATGGTGCGGTATGCGACCTGCCCGAGAAATTTGTCGAGGCAGCAGTCACTTTGTATTCTGACGAAACGTTATGGAATGAAGCCCAAGCGAAAGGGAGGCACATTCTACTGACGAGATTTTCTGAAGAAGAATTTCTTCCAGAATTCGTCAAACATATACAGACTCTAAAAGAGAAACTCAGACTTCATCGAAGAAACAATGTCACCGGTGCGCTGCTCTGGCACCACAGTGCTCAAAGCACGAAATACCTTTCCAAATGGATCGAGGCCAAGAACAAAAATGCTCAATGACTTAGAACCCCAAGACAAACTGTGTGAAAAGCAGAACCCAGGCCACAATCAGGAGCAAGCCTCCCATGGGTGTGACCGGACCCAAAAAGCGCATATTCTTGTTTTTATAGGCTCCGTAGCACAATCCAAAGATGCTGAACGAAAATAGCAAGACACCCAAAATCATAAATAAGGCGGTCAGTCTTTGACCCAGGCTTTGAAAATTGAGGTGGAAGCCCAGAAAAATCAATGCAAGAGCATGATACATCATGTACTTCACCCCCGTTTCAAAACTCTGCAAGACCTCAGGTGAGAGCATTCGTCGGAATCTGTGAGCCGCAAAGGCTCCCAAAATGATGGATGCCAGCCCAAAAAAGGCTCCGAATGATTTTACGATTATCTCCATGTTATTTGTCTTTGCGGTATTTGTCAAACCAGGCGACCGTGTTAGCCACCTTGCGCATCAGGTTACTGGGTTTGGCGGCAATTCCATGTCCGGCTTCAGGAATCTCCATCAAAAGTGTCTCCACCTTTCTGATCTTCAAAGCGTGATAGAGCTGCTTCGCCTCGCTCGGAGGTGTCCTCAAGTCATTCATTCCGACCATGACCAATGTAGGAGTCTTTACGTTGCCCACCAATGAGATCGGTGAAAATTTCCAATAGGTCTCAAAATTCTCCCAGGGCTGTCCGGGGTATCTCGAGTTTGCATAGTAAAAGTAATTGTCCGCCACGAGGGTTTTGCTGATCCAGTTCATAACGGGCTTCGCCACAACAGCCGCCTCGAAGCGATCATTCTTTCCAATGATCCAGGCGGTCATGATTCCCCCGGCGCTCCCGCCCGTCACAAAGAGCTGATCCTCGTGAGCGATGCCTTTTTCAATCAGGGCATCCACTCCGTCCATCACATCGTCGTAATCCTGCCCTGGATAATTGTTGAATAACAGGTTTGCGAATTCTTCTCCATAACTCGTGCTTCCCCTGGGATTCGGATAAAACACGATGTAGCCTGCCGAGGCGTACAATTGCATCTCGGTTGAGAACCTGTCGCCGTAGTTCAAAATGGGTCCTCCATGGTTTTCAACCATCATGGGATACTTCTTCGATGTGTCATAGTTCGGTGGATAAACGATCCAGCCCTGGAGGTCCCGTCCGTCAAAACTACTCTTGTACCAGATCTCCTCCACTTTCCCCAGGGTACGATGATTGAGAAGTCCTTCGTTCAAATGAGTGAGTCGCCTGTCATTTTTTCCATCGATAACAACGATATCGGCAGGATGATCGGGACGTGTATACGTGTAGGCGATGATTCCCTCATCCGAAACCGAAAACGAGCCACTCGCATAAGGCCTCCCTAGGGTCGTGCCTCCTACATTGTCGGCTTTTTTTATCATTTTGCCCGAGGTGCTGATATACCCTATTTTGGTATTTCCTTTATCGTCATAGAGAAAGTAAAGTCCCTTTCCATCTTGACTCCACACGATGTCTTCTACGCTTCGGTCGAGATCTTCAGAAAGTTCCTTGCTATTTGAGCCGTCCGACTGCATCAGGTAAAGTCTCGTTGTCTGATGGGCCTGTACTTTGTCTTCATAACCCAAGTAGGCGATTGTCTTTCCATCTGGGGATACTTTGGGATTCCGGTCTGGCCCTTGTCTTGTGGTGAGTTCCTTGATGTCTCCGGATTGAACATCCAGGCGATACACCTCCGAGTTACGAAAATCGTATTCCCAATCCTCGTTTCGATTTCCTGAGAAATAAATGTATCGGTCATCGGGCGACCAGGAAAGGGTTCCGGCATGATTGTAACTGCCGGAGCTCAGTTGCCTGACGGCACCACCGGAAGAAGGAACGACAAAGATATGCTTGAACCCGGGTTCCATGTATCCTTTGCCGTCAGCCTCGTGCTTCAAGCGATCCGTCATTCGGGGTTCTGCAGCCCATTCGGCCCCTTCCGGTTTCTCCGGAATATCAGCTGATATTGGAGGTTTTTCCGGGACATGCATACTGAAAGCCAGTGATTTGCCATCATTTGACCAGCTCAGGGACGACGGACTTTGAGGAAGCTGGGTGATTCGCGCTGTTTTTCCCGTCGAGGTCCAATAGATATAGATTTCGGTTCCTTCCGCGGAAGAAGCCGTAAAAGCAATTCGCTTTCCGTCCGGGGACCAGCGCGGTGAGCTCTCATTCCCTTCCCGGGAAGTCAGCTTTTGATGCTGAGTGCCATCGCCGGATACCCTCCAAAGGTTGCCCCTTGAACGATCTTTCATGATGTCAAAACCCATCCTGCGGTACACCACCCATTGTCCGTCGGGTGAAATCCGTGGATCACTTGCATATTGCAGATCAAAAAGATCCCGGTAAGCAAAAGGCTCTTTTTCTGATTGGGCACTGGTATTGAACACTGTTGAAAACAGGAAAAGAAGAAGTAAAGGGAAGAGTCGCATATCTTGAGAATAATTAAGCAATAAACTTACAGATATTCGGTTTCAGACGCAAATATCCAACAGGTAAAAAAGAAGTCTAAATTCCGATAGCAGTACTTGGTATTTGAAATATTCTTAAAGATTTCCTAAGATATGCTATCATATTTGAATTAATTCGTTAAAATAAGGTTAATATGACAACGAAAAGGTAACAAATGCTACAGATGGGGCGTCTATATTTGTAGAAACCCTTAAATACTTAAATTATGAAAACCGACATCAATACCTTCGCAACAGAGGACCGACGATATGTACAATTTTCAAATTTCAAGAATGCAAAGAGAATCAGGTGGTCTGAGCACAGACACTACGGTCACTAAGATTTGCTTTCGCACAATTCTTCCAGGTCTTCCAACACCTTTGACAATCTCGTTCTGGCGACTCCTACTTCAGCCAGGACGTTTTTTTGTTTGAACAACTCGCTACAGAGAACGATTCCTTTGTCCAAAATTGCTGTTTTTTCGCGTCTTGTCAGCGTTGTAAGGGCAGTAATCGGCATCAATCCCGAATTTCTTATTCTGTCTTTCAAGGATTTGCCCGAAGGGTAGTCCCAGCTGATCAGTTGAATTCCCGCACAATTCGCATATTTGATGGCGTCAGAAGTGAACCGGGTATTTGTAAAAATCCAACCTTTGTATACCGTTCCATTCCCCTTTTCTGCTTTTATCCGGGCCATGATGTCACGAAACCGGGAATCAATGTAAAGTGGCACTTTCACGTCGCTCACCTTCTTTTGACTGTTGTGGTATTTACATTCGGAGATATGACACATATTGTCTTTTCTTGCAACCACGTCAACCTCATGCGCAACACAGTTTCCTTGCATGATGGCTCCCACTTCGGTGCGGTAGCCGTCATTATTGAAAATATGGCTGACGAATTGCTCAAATGGAAATCCGGAGGGCCCCAACTCCATGATCGCTTTTTTGATCTTGTATTTTGAAGCGCTCGTTCTTCGGCTCTTTTTCAACCTCTTGAAAGCCATTTGGTAAATGGTTTTTGTGCTAATACCGTCAAAGAGTCGCTTTTCAACTTCCTGCGTGATCTCATTGGCCAGTTCTGTTCCAGAACCCGCGTTAGTGAGGGATGAGATCAGTTTATCCCTGTCAAATTGAACAGTTTCGCCTGAGTATTTTTTGATTTCAACTGGTTTGCTCATAGGATCGCTTTTAACGTAAGAGACGGATCTTTCAAAGATAGATAAAAAGAAGGCTTTGCTTTTTTAGTTTCTTGTATTCCCCTTACTTTTGCACCTTGAAAAGCGAGATCATCTGCACAAAAGTTAAACTTCCATGGAAAGGTATGCACACTGGATTTATGATTATTTGATTGAAAGAGATTGGAGCTCCCCTTCAGCCCGGTTTGCGAACATGATCGGTTTGTTGGTCCTTCTGCTCATTGGTTTGGGAATTGTCGATATCCTGATCCGAAGGATCATCCTGAATCAGTTTGCGCGCATCAGTGAAAAGACAAAAACGAAATTTGACGATATCCTGGTACAAAACGGGGTGCCACGCAATGTGGCGCACATCATCCCCTTGCTCATAGCGATCGCATTCGTGCCCGGCATTTTGGTGGACTATCCCTATTACGAGGTCATCCTGGAAAAGGCGCTCAAAGGTTTGAGCATCCTATTGGCCGTGTGGATCATAAGGGGCTTGGTTCATTCTGTGCGGGATTATTTGAATACCAAGGATCGCTTCAAAGACAAACCCATAAACAGCTACAGCCAGGTGATCGTAATCATTACCTGGATCATTGGCATACTTACTTTGTTTGCGGTGGTTACCGGAATTCCCTTCTTTCAATTCATCACGACTTTGGGAGCGGCATCGGCTATAATCCTCCTGGTGTTCAGGGACACGATCATGGGCTTTGTCGCGAGCATACAGGTCTCGGTAAATGACATGGTGCACATCGGAGACTGGATCACCTTTGAGAAGTTTGGAGCCGACGGAACTGTGATCGAGATCAATCTGGCAACGGTAAAGGTTCAGAATTTCGATAAGACCATCACCACGATCCCTACCTACGCCCTGATTTCGGATTCCTTTAAAAACTGGAGGGGTATGGAAGGATCCGGGGGTAGAAGGATCAAAAGGGCCATCATCATCCGTCAGGGAAGCATCAAATACCTGGATCAGGAGAAAGTGCAGCAGCTGAAGAAAATCGAATTGATCAAGGATTACCTGGAAAATCGTGAAAATGACATCAACGCCTTCAACGAAGAAAACAAAATCGACAAAGATCTTCTCATCAATGGAAGGAACCTGACTAACATTGGCGTTTTCCGGAAATTTGTCGAAACCTACATTGAGCAGCACTCGGCCATTAACAAGGACATGATAATCATGACCCGGCAGTTGGCGCCTACAACCCAGGGCATACCGATTGAGATCTATGCCTTCAGCAAAGACAAGCGCTGGCAGAACTACGAATACATCATGGCAGATATCTTCGACTATATCATCGCTTCAACCTCCTACTTCGATCTGGAGATATTCGAATTGCCTACCCGGCTATCTGCAAACGTGAATTAGATCGTATCTCATCGGGAACCCTGATGGAATCGATCACGAAATTTGCGACCTGGGTCCTTCCCTCCTCCTTGATGGCTTCAAACTCGTCGTTTCCGGCATTGATGAAATCTTTCATTAGCGGGGAGGCTACGTTCGGGAATACACTCAGAGCAAAAATATTGATCATCAATTGTTTGGGGTTAATTGGCTTGATCTTTCCCTTTTCGATTTCCCGTTCAATTTGCTCGTAGAATAACGTCGGATCGGGCATCCGCAGATTTACAATGAATTCCTTGGCGAAGTCCGTTCGGGAGTTCAATTTTCGAATCAGTCCGAGCGGGAGAAACTTGTAATCGTTCACGAATCGGACGTATTCATTCGTGAAATGGCGGATTTTGTCGAAAACGTGCATTTCTGCATCCATGATGTCCTGGAGCTGCGGGGCGATTCTACCGTATAATTCCAGGAAGACGTCTTTGAAAAGCTCGGGTTTGCTTCGATGCAGGGCCAGAAGATCCTTCTTTTTCATTTTGCAATCCTTTGCGATTGCAGACATTTTGGTTTTCTTGTATCCGTATCTCTGGAAGTGATCAATTGCTGTCTCGAGGATCAGATTATGATCGAGGGGGAAATTATCCATGATCTGAAGGTTTGTTTGTAGGTATTTTTTGTTTGCACTAAATGTCGGATTAAAACTAAAAAATATATTGATATATTTTTGTTTGGCCATGTTAACAAATTGCTAATAACCTATCAGGTAGCGCTTTCCAAGATTTGAATCTGGCAGATCCACCTCTGAAAACCCATTGATCGTTCTTCCGAGATCCACTTCTGTCTTTCGGAAAACAAATTCAGACTCGGACTCGTCTACCAGCTCAAAAACATAGTGTCGTTCCTCGATTTCGGTCAATGCCTTTTCGGGAAGAGCCGGCTTTAAAGCTTCTTCAGCCATTATTTCAGCCTGGATAAACATTCCCGGAATGAACTTTTCCTGATTCTCTTCATCGAGATGCGCGTGTACCTGGACGGTTCGGTCCTTGTCTATGGATTTGCCGATCAGGTGAACCTCGGCGGAATAGCTCTCATCGGAGTATTCCGGGACCCTAAAACGAATCCTTTGACCTTTTTCTATGCGGATAGCATCCTTTTCAAAGATCTGAATCTCCAGGTGCAAATGAGTGGCGTTCACGATTTCCATAATGGGATTGCTAGGATCTACATAACTGCCTGTATTGACAAATACCCGGGAAACACTTCCTGCAATCGGAGATTCTATGCGAGTGGTCGATCTCATGTTCTCAGACGTGAGCGTTGCGGGATCTATCTGAATCGCAATGAGCTTTTGTTTCAGGGCCTGATGCGTGATTTTTGCATTTTCATATTCGTTCTGGGCCTTCAAAAACACCTTCTGTGAGTTTATCTTTTCCTCATAAAGCTGTTTTTGACGTTCGTATTCCGATTGCAGATATTTCATTTTCTGTTTCGTTTCCAGGTAATCCTGTTGCAATTGAAGAAATTCGAGGTTCTCAAGGGTCAGAAGTTGCTGTCCTTTTCGCACGGGATCTCCCACGAGCAGTGGAAAGTCTTTCACGTAGCCTCCCATAAAGGCATTTACTGTAGCCCTTCCGTTAGGAGGAACCTCAATTACCCCAATGGCAGTTATCACCGACGGGAAAGGAGTCATATGAACACTGTCGAGTTTCATATTCGATGTAGAGAATTCATCTTTCGAAATGCGAAGCAGGATGGTATTGGCAGTAATCTCTATGGGGTCTTCGGCCGGTTCTTTTTCGCCCTTGCAAGAGAGCAATTGAGCTGCTAACGAAATTAGAATCACGAATTGGAAGAATTTTGACATCATAATGTTATAGTGTTAAATACTTCAGCTCAATAGCTGTTTGGTTGTACTGATTGAGGTTTTCCATATAGTCGATCAGGATTTCGAGTGCATTTTCAATGCTCTGGAGATACTGGAAGAAATTAATCTCTCCGTTTTCAAAACTGTATTTCGCAGTATTGAAAATCTCCCTGGATAAATTTTCTCCCTCCTCTTCGTAGTAAGCCAGCATCTGATCGTACTTGTTGAGTCTCAACATCAGGTCGGCCTGTCGGTTCTCGAGTCGAACCCGATAGTCGATAGCTTCTTGCTCTGCAATGCTGCGGGCAATCTTGCTGGCTTTGATCCGAGAAGAGTTTCCGCTGAACAGCAGTGGTATCTTGAGACCGATCATGTATCCGTGCAGGTATTCGTCTAATCCGGAATTGGTTCCCTGAAAATAATTCAGTGAAATATCGGGCAGAAGACGCTGTGATTCAAGACTCTTTTTGTTTCTGAATAACTCGGTTCGTTGATTTTGATAGATCATCCCAGGGTTGTCCTCTAAAGTGGCTTGTTCATAACGAACTTTCTCCAAGGGAATGTAAACCACGTCAAAAGGCTCATCACTTTGTACGAGATTCTGGAGATTGAGGATGGCCGAATTCACGTCTTCCTGGGCCTGATGGTACAAGGTTTTGACCTGTCTTTGTTTGGCCTGAGCCGTAATTCTTTCGAGGTAGTTGGTCTCCCCTGTTTCGAATCGGCGGGTGGCAGCATGCGAGAACCGAACGTAAAAACTGTCAAGACGCCTGTAAATCTCTTGTTTCTCCCTTTCAAAAAGCAACCGATGGTATTGTGAAACAACTTCCTTTTCCAGTACCCTTCTCTCCATATCTTGCGTGCTTCTCGTTAAGTCAAACTGAGCCCTGTTCACTTTCTTCCCGGCAAAATATACCGTTGGGAACAGAAAGTCCTGTTGCAACCCAAATACCTTGACGGGCTGTCCATTCAAGGCAATATTGTTCTCATCGTATTCATAATAGAACTCCGTTTTGTCAAAATCAAAAGCATTTGACACCAGGGCCTCAGCTTCCTCTGTTTTCAGTGAGGAGGCTTTCAATCCTGCGTTGTTTTCTCTTGCGAGTTCAAGAAGTTGTTCCAGACCGAGAGTCTTTTGAGATTGCGAATACAGATCAGAGCCCAATCCCAGGCTCAGCATGAGAATCAGTATTGCACCTCCCGACGCTTTTCCCTGTTTTGTGACAATTCTTCCTTTCCTTTTGGAATGGAAAATGGAATACAGAACCGGTAGAACAATGAGCGTTAGCATGGTACTTGTTATGAGTCCTCCAATGACCACGGTAGCCAGGGGTCGCTGCACCTCTGCTCCGGCATTGGTAGAGATAGCCATGGGTAGAAAGCCCATGGCAGCTGCCATTGCAGTCAAAAGAACCGGTCTCATCCTGTCTTTTGTGCCTTTGAAAATAAGTGTATCCATATCATTGATTCCTTTGTTTTTTAATTCTTTGAAATACTCTAGAAGAACTATCCCGTTGAGAACGGCGATTCCGAAAAGTGCTATAAAACCGATTCCGGCTGAAATGCTGAAAGGAAGTCCGCGCAAATAGAGAAAAATCACGCCACCGACTGCTGCAAGTGGAATAGCGGTGAAGATCAGGGCCGCTTCCTTGAGGGATCCAAAAGCGAAATAGAGCATGATGAATATGAGTGCCAGAGATACCGGAACAGCAACCATCAGTCTCTTTCTGGCTCGATTCAAATTTTCAAACTGCCCTCCATAAGTGACAGTATATCCCGGAGGTAGTTCAATGTTGCTTTGTATGATTTCCTGGATGTCGTCAACGACCGACTGAAGGTCTCTGTTTCTCACATTGATGCCCACGACTATTCTCCGTTTGGTTTCATCTCTCGAAATCTTGGCCGGTCCTTCAACAGAGGTAATCTGGGCAATCTCTCCCAGGGGGACCTTGAAATCAAGTGGGGTGTCAATATAAATGTTCTCCATATTTCTAAGGTCCTCTCTCTTGATTTTTTGAAGCCTCACAACCAGATCGAAACGCTTTTCTCCTTCGAAGATGTCCCCGGCTTTTGCGCCTGAGAATCCCATGGCAATCATACGGTTGACCTCTTTAATGGTCAAACCGTACTGGGCTATTTTCCTGCGGTCATACGAGATCTGAATCTGGGGCAGACCCTCTATTTTTTCCAGGCTGATATCGGACGCCCCTTCAACATTTTGAATCAGCGCAACGATTTCTTCGCCTTTGGTACTCAAAACGTTCAAATCTTCTCCAAAGATTTTAACGGCAATATCCGCCCGAACCCCAGTGATCAGCTCATTGAATCTCATTTCAATGGGCTGGGTAAACTCGACAATCATGTCGGGAAAAACTGCAAGCGCGTCTTTCATTTTCTCAGCCAGCTCGTCCTTGGATTTCGCGCTAACCCACTCACTCTTGGGTTTAAGCTTTATGATCACGTCGCTCTCCTCCATGGACATGGGATCCGTCGGAATCTCAGCTGCACCGATCCGGCTCACCACTTGATCTACCTCGGGAAACTGCTCAAGCAGGATGTTTTCAATTCCTGTGGTAATTCGAATGGTTTCCTCCAGGGACGTGCCAGTTTTCAATACGGGTTGTATGACGAAGTCCCCCTCGTCAAGGGTGGGTACGAATTCGGCGCCGAGGGTTGAAAAAAGAAGTGCAGCTGCCAACACAAGTGCTATCGAGGCAGCAATAACAGTTTTTTTAAACTTCATGGCCCAGGTCAACATGGGCTCATAAGCCCGGTAGAAGAACGAGATAATACGCTCTGATATCCCATTTTTCTTCGGTGCATGAGCCTTTAGGAAGAGGGAGGACATGACAGGCACATAGGTCAGGCAAAGAATCATGGCGCCTATGAGTGCAAAACTGAAAGTCAGGGCCATGGGCCTGAACATTTTCCCCTCTACTCCACTTAGCGAGAGAACCGGTATGAAAACGATCAAAATAATGAGCTGTCCGAAGATGGCAGAATTCATCATTTTGGATGCTCCCTCGAATGTCACCCGATCCAGCTCGTCCTGTCCCATTTGGGCGTCATTTGCATTTGCTGTGGCGATTTGCCTGGATATTTTAAAGGCTACGAATTCGACTATGATCACCGATCCATCGATAATGATTCCAAAGTCAATGGCCCCCAGGCTCATGAGATTGGCATCAATGTCGAACAGGCTCATAAGTGAAAGCGCAAAAAGCATCGTTATCGGTATGATAGAAGCCACGATGAGGCCCGATCTGAAGTTTCCTAGCAAAAGCACAACGACAAAAATTACAATCAAACAGCCCAGAATAAGGTTTTCCGCCACGGTTTTCGTCGTTCTTCCAATCAATTCGCTCCGTTCCAGGAACGCATTGATGTAGACTCCTTCAGGGAGATTGCCAGAAATCTGCTCCACCCTCTTTTTTACATCCTGAATGACCTGGTTGGAATTGCCGTTTTTGATCATCATGACCTGCCCAAGAACCTTTTCCCCTTCTCCATTTCCGGTTATCGCACCAAACCGATTGGCGCTTCCGTAACCGACTTCGGCAACGTCTTCAATATAAACAGGGAGACCCTTGATGGTTTTGATTGAGATATTGCGAATGTCATCCAATGAATTGATAAGGCCTTCGCCCCTTATGAAATAGGCCATGTCCTTTTTTTCAATATAGGCGCCACCCGCAATGCTGTTATTTGATTCAAGTGCATTGAAAACTTCGGAAGCAGATACGTTCATGGCAGCTAGCTTATCTGTGTTCACAGCTACCTCGTATTGTTTCAACTGACCGCCCCAGGTATTAACCTCGACGACCCCCGGTATCCCCGACAGTTGACGTTTTACGATCCAGTCCTGTATGGTTCTCAGGTCGGTCGTGCTGTAGAGATCCTGATATTCGGGTTCAACATCGAGCACATACTGATAAATTTCACCCAAACCGGTACTTATCGGACCCATTTCCGGGGTTCCGAATCCTTCGGGGATTCGCTCTGCAGCCGCCTGTAACTTTTCGGAGATCAGTTGCCTGGGCAAATAAGTTCCCAAATCATCGTCAAATACGATGGTTACAACGGAGAGACCAAATTTTGAGACGGATCGTATTTCTTCAACACCGGGCAAGTTGGCCATTTCGAGCTCAATCGGATAGGTGATGAATTGTTCCATGTCCCCGGTAGACAGGTTCTTTGAGGTTGTTATCACCTGGACCTGGTTGTTGGTTACATCAGGAACGGCCCCAATATGCAAGCCCGATAGTGAAAAAATTCCCAGGACCACAATGGCCAGCGTTAGCATGAGAACGATAAACTTGTTGTTCAGACTGAACTGTATAATTCTTGAAAGCATGTGAGATGTCTTTTCAGCAATATGATGTCAATTGTCAAAAATGGTTTAATAAACCTGCAACATTGAGTGATATGCCACAAATGCAATTGAATGAGATTTCTGTAAATGGCTCTTAAAGAAATTTCGGAGGCTGAAAAATATCGGTTTGATCCAGGAAGGAATAATTGTCCAGATAAAAATAATTTTGAACGGAAGCGATCGGAACCGGATCAGGGTTTTGCTCCTGACGGTTCAAGCTATTGATCAGGATACTCATGTTCAAATGGCAAACCTTGTGTTTGAACGGCAGCTTTTCGTGTTCGGATGAGCCCTTGTGTTTCTCCTGGTCGTGCTCTTGTCTGAGGTCGCCGTAGTGCTTTTCGAAAAAAGTGAATACATCGTCACCATAAGATGCCTGATGTTCCTTCAAATGATTAAGCAGGACCTGAAGCTCAATCATATCGGAAAGATGGAAGTTCAATCCCTGAATCAGGATTGAAAAAGACAACAGTAATGACATTGAGCTCTTTAGCATGGCATGTTAAAGTTACAAAAATCTTGATGAAGAGCAAGATAGAACTGAGTTACTAAGGTAACTCAGGAAGTTCTGAAGAGAAGACTGATCTTCACGCGTAACTGCCTTTTGTAGTCATCCTCGAGCCATTTGAGGTAGTTCTTTGAACTTTTAAGGATGCAAAACGAATACTGCTTGATGCGGAACTCGATCTCGTCATGCAGTTCCCTGGAAAGAATATGGGCGTCAAAAACATCTTCGGTGTTTTCGAAGCAAATCTGAGCGTGCTGCGAAATTGACTTTTCGAGAACGGCTTTTGATTTCAAACCATCTCCCACTGCTTTTTTGTATTCCTTTTTAACGTCGAATTCAATGTTGTCCGACTTGCTGAATTTTTCCCTCAGCTCCTGAGGCATTTCATATTTGAAATTCTTCTGGATCTCTTCGTCGGAGATCAGGTTTTCCAGGAAGAAGTTCGGATTTTTAAAGATGAACTGCCAGTCCACTTCGTCTGTCCAGTTCCCGAAACGGGCCACATTGTTACCAAGATCGACGACCAGGAAGTCCTTCTTGTTCTCTATTACGCGCGAACCACGACCGATCATCTGAAAATAGAGCGCAAGGGATTTGGTCGCCCTGTTGATGATAATGGACTCAATGGACGGCTCGTCAAACCCGGTTGTCAAAATACCCACAGATGTTAAAATGGCATCCGGGGTGTTCTTGAACCATTTCAGAATTCGTTTGCGCTCTTCCTTGGTATTGGTATTGTCGATGTACATGACACTGTACCCGGCTTTCTTGAATACCTCATAAACGTGTCTCGAGGTGTGAATGCCATTGTTGAAGATCAGTGTCTTCTTGCCCAGGGAGGTGCTTTCATAAGCATTCAAAAGTTTCGATTGCATCACGTTCTGCGTGTACAATTCCTCAGAGCTCTTTACGGTATAATCCCCGTTGGCACCAATTTTCAGGCTGCTCAGATTGACGTTGAAGCTGTAGACATCCGCTTTGGCCAGGAATCCTTTTTCGATCAGAGAAGATATCTTTTCGCCGACGATCAGGTCCTTGTAGATATCGTGCATCGGCAAATTGATGTTTGAGCTGAGTGGGGTTGCTGTGACCCCCAAAATGAAACATCGCTCAAAATGCTTGAAAAGCTTTCGAAAAGAATTGTAGTGGGCCTCGTCAACGATAACCAGACCGATATCATCCAAATCGGCTTTGTTCTCTTTGATTCGATTGTTCAGGGTCTCAACCATGGCGACAAAACAGGAGTATTTGCCCTCGTTGGTCACTTCCTTGACACTGCTGTCAATAACTTTGTTCTTGACTCCGAATTCGGTGAGCATGTTGGAGGTTTGTTTGCTCAATTCGATTCGATGCGTCAGGATCAGCACCTTGTGGTGGTTGCTGTCGATGTATTGTCGGGCAATCTCCGAAAAGATAACTGTTTTTCCACCGCCAGTTGGCAACTGGTAAAGCAGGTTGTACTGGTTTGGATTTTCCTGGATGCGCTGGAAAATCTTGTCAATGGCACCGTGTTGGTAATCGTATAACTTCTTACCAATTATCTTTTCTTCGTTGTCAAATTTGTTTAGTACCATAGTCAAATGCAAACTTTGCAAAATTACTCATTTATCAAAGTATTCGGATGCACTTTGACGGGATTTTTTCACCTGATTTCAACACTTCATTCTATTGTTCTGTATACTAAAGTATTAGTGGAAAACAAAAGCAAAAAAACCATCCGCTTAGGGATGGTTTTCGATAAATAATCTGTATTTATTTTTGAAATAAGGCTTCAAATGCTTCGGGCGAGCCAGTCTCCAACCTCAGAGGTGCTGAAGGCTTTTGAACCCTCCGAGAGATCTTCGGTAACAACACCTTCAGCGAGTGATCTATTCACGGCATCCCGAATCGCCTGTCCCTCCTCTTTGAGACCAAAGCCCGTTTCGAACATCATGGCCGCAGACAAGACCGTTGCGAGCGGATTTGCGATATTCTTGCCAGCCGCCTGGGGATAGGATCCGTGAATGGGTTCAAAAAGAGATACCTCAGATCCGACAGAAGCCGAGGGCATCAGGCCCATTGACCCCGAAATCACAGAGGCCTCATCCGTAAGAATGTCCCCAAAAAGATTTTCAGTGATCAGCACATCGTACGCACTTGGCCACTGAACCAATCGCATAGCCACGGCATCTACAAATTCATAGGAAACTTTTACTTCAGGATATTCATTTTCCATTTCCTGAACGGTTTCCCTCCACAGTCGGGAAGTCTCCAGAACATTGGCCTTATCAACGCAGCACAGTCTTTTCGAACGACTCATGGCCATTTCAAACCCTTTTTTGGCGAGACGTCTTACCTCCTCTTTGGAGTAAACGCAATGATCATAGGCTGTGTTCCCGTTATCTTCTCTACCCTTTTTTCCGAAGTAGATTCCACCCGTGAGCTCCCTGAGAAAAACCAGGTCGGTTCCTTCTATGCGCTCCTTTTTCAAGGGTGATTTGTCTATAAGCGACGGAAAAGTAAAGGTCGGGCGAACGTTCGCGAAAAGACCTAGCGCTTTGCGCATTCTCAGGAGGCCCTGCTCAGGACGTACCTTGGCGGACGGGTCGTTGTCGTATTTGGGGTCGCCAATGGCTCCGAAGAGCACAGCGTCCGATGATGCGCATACATCATGGGTTTCTGGCGGATAAGGGTCTCCAACCGCGTCTATGGCTGCGGCCCCTGTTAGAGCCGGAGTCCAGGTGATTTCGTGATTGAACTTCTTTGCAACAGCGTCAGACACCTTTACGGCTTGTTCGATTACCTCAGGTCCTATTCCGTCTCCGGCCAATAGAGCAATTTTCAATTTCATTAAAATATTTTTTAAATGATGTTTAACATTTTCTGTGTAGCCACAATGGCGGAAACGGTCTGGTCAGAATCCAAACCTCTTGTTTTAAAGGAATTTCCATCTGATTCCCAGGTGATAACTGTCTCACAAAGGGCGTCCGAATCCGAACCCGGCGGGATGCGCACTGCATAGTCTGTCAGCTTGGGAAGCTTTTTGCCCCGGTCTTCGTATATTTTTTTCAAAGTGTTCATAAAGGCATCAAACTGCCCGTCACCCTGGGCGTTTTCCTGAACTGTCGTTCCATCAATACGTACCGAAACGGTTGTCGTGGGACGTAAGCCTTTTGCATGCGTCAGGACATAGGATTCAACTACGATGTCATCCTGATCCGAAGTGCTGCCCAGAACGTCGGAAATGATATATGGCAAATCTTCCCGGGTGACGACTTCTTTCTTGTCTCCCAGCTCGATGATGCGTTGTGTTACCTTCGTCACCTCCTCTTCGCTCAGGTGCAGCCCGAGTTCCTGGAGATTCTTTTTGATATTGGCTTTTCCGGAGGTCTTGCCCAGTGCATACTGTCTTTTTCGGCCAAATCTTTCCGGTAATAAATCATTAAAGTAAAGATTGTTCTTATTATCTCCATCTGCATGTATTCCAGCAGTTTGAGTAAAAACATTATCGCCGAGTACAGGTTTGTTCTCAGGAATTCTGAAACCCGAGAAAGATTCAATCAGCTTGCTGACAGAATACAGGGATTTTTCCCTTACTCCGGTTTTGACCTCAGGCACAAAATCATTGATTACGGCAATCACACTCGCCAGCGGTGCATTTCCGGCCCGTTCTCCCATCCCGTTCATGGTCAAGTGAAGACCATCGGCTCCGGCTCGTACTGCCTCAAGAACATTGGCCACACCCAGATCGTAGTCGTTGTGGGCATGGAAATCCAGGTGCATCTGCGGATGACGTTTCTTGATCTCCACAATGAATTCATGGGTTTCATTCGGTGTGAGAACCCCAAGGGTGTCCGGCAAAAGCAATCTTTTGATGGGTTGTGTCGCAAGAAAGTCAACGAAATCCAGGACGTACTCCTTGGAATTTCGCATTCCATTCGACCAATCTTCCAGGTAAACATTGGTCAAAATATCGACCTCCATCGCCTTTTGGATCACTTTTTCAATGGCTGCAAAGTGCTGCTCCGGGCTTTGTCTCAATTGGTGGGTCAAATGATTCAGTGACCCTTTGGCCAACAGATTCTGAACCTTTGCCCCCGTTTGCAGCATCCATTCTATCGAGAGCCCCTTGTCAATGAAGGAAAGGACTTCAACCCGATCTATGAACCCGGATTCCCTGGCCCAATCAGTAATGTCCTTAACCGCCTGAAATTCACCTTCTGACACCCTTGTTGACGCAATTTCAATGCGATCTACGTGAAGTTCTTCCAGCAAAAGCTTGGCTATGGTCAGTTTTTCGGACGCAGTAAAAGACACCCCACTGGTTTGTTCTCCATCCCTGAGGGTGGTGTCCATGATTTCTATTTTCTTTTTCTGCGTCATAATTCAGGGGTCTTCTGTGCCTGTCGGATGGACTAAAAGGGCCTTTCGGCCGCAAACTTCTCGATTTCCGGCATCATATTCTGCAGGTAGTCAATGTCATCGAAACCGTTGAGCATATTTTGTTTTTTATACCCGTTGATTTGAAAGGATTCAGATTTACCGTTGGGCAAGGTAACCGACTGTGACGGTAAATCTACCGTGAGCTCAGCTTTGGGATCCTTTTTGATGGCCTGGAAAATCTGCTCCAGGAACTCCTCGGAAACCTGTACGGGAAGCACTCCCACGTTCAGGCAGTTGTTTTTGAAAATGTCAGCAAAGAAGCTGGAGATCACACATCGGAACCCGAAATCATAGACAGCCCAGGCTGCGTGCTCGCGAGAAGATCCGGATCCGAAATTTTTTCCTCCGACCAGTATTTTTCCGGTGTACTGATCCTGGTTGAGCACAAAATCTTCTTTTGGACTGCCGTCTTCGTTGTAGCGCCAATCTCTGAATAGATTGTCTCCAAACCCTTTCCTCTCGGTGGCTTTTAAAAATCGTGCCGGGATAATCTGATCCGTATCCACATTTTCTATAGGTAGCGGATAAGCACTGCTTTTCAGTTGGGTGAATTTATCGTATGCCATGAAGTCTTTTTTTTAGTTTTTGGTTGGAATCAATTCTCTCGGATCGGTCACCTTGCCTGTTACAGCCGCTGCTGCGGCCATCAGGGGGCTTGCAAGAAGTGTCCGGGAACCCGGGCCCTGACGGCCCTCAAAGTTCCTGTTGGAGGTGCTCACCGCATATTTTCCGGCCGGAACCTTATCATCGTTCATGGCGAGACAGGCTGAGCATCCCGGTTGACGGAGCTCAAAGCCAGCCTCCTGTAAGATGTCCAATATTCCTTCCTTTCGAATCTGCTCTTCAACGATGTGCGATCCCGGCACCAGCCAGGCGGTCACATTGTCTGCCTTCTTTCGCCCTTTCACCACAGAGGCAAAAGCCCTGAAGTCTTCAATCCTCCCATTGGTGCAGCTTCCCAGGAAGACATAGTCAATTTTTTTGTCCTTCATCGCCTCGCCTTCAGAAAAGCCCATGTAGTTCAGTGACTTCTCGAAACTGGCTTTCCCACCTCCGGAAGCTTGGGATACGGGAATATTTTTGTCGATGCCAATGCCCATACCCGGATTGGTTCCAAAGGTGATCATGGGTTCGATCTCATCTGCAGAAAAGATGTATTCTTTATCAAATTGGGCGTCTTCATCGCTTTTCAACGTCTTCCAGTAGGTCAGTGCCTTTTCCCAGTCTGCGCCTTTCGGTGCAAAAGTTCTTCCCTCGATGTAGTCATAGGTTGTCTGATCGGGTGCGATCATTCCTCCACGGGCTCCCATCTCAATGCTCAAGTTGCAAACGGTCATTCTTCCCTCCATGGACATGTCCTCAAAAACCTCTCCCGCGTACTCGACAAAATAGCCCGTTGCTCCTGCCGTGGTCAATTTTGAAATGATGAACAGCGCCACGTCTTTTGGTGTCACTCCAAATCCCAGTTTGCCGTCAATGCGAATGCGCATCTTTTTCGGTTTCGGCTGCATGATGCACTGGGAAGACAATACCATTTCAACTTCTGAGGTGCCGATGCCAAAGGCGATGGCCCCGAATGCACCGTGCGTGGAGGTATGAGAATCACCACAGACTATTGTCGTGCCCGGTAACGTAATTCCGTGCTCGGGCCCCACCACGTGAACGATGCCATTGTTTTTGTCTCCAAGTCCCCAATGACGGATTCCGTATTTGTTGGCATTCCTTTCCAGGGTTTCCAGCTGATTCGCTGAAAGCGGATCCTTCACAGGAAGGTGCTGGTTGATTGTCGGAGTGTTATGATCAGCAGTGGCATAGGTCCTCTCTGGGTGCTTTACCCCAATCCCCCTGCTTTCCAGCCCAAGGAAAGCCACAGGACTCGTTACCTCGTGGATGAAGTGTCTGTCAATGAAAAAGACATCCGGTCCGTCTTCGATTTTTCGCACCACATGTGAATCCCAAACTTTGTCAAAAAGTGTATTGCTCATAATTGTCGTTTGTATCGATTTTTTTGTTCAGCAGATGCAAATGTATCTCAACAGTTCTGAATTTGGAAAAAAGAAGCTGTGATTTTTACAATGTTCAAAGGTAAATCAGGTCGCTAGTAAAATCTTAGTCTGGAATTTTTAGCCACCACTCGAATCGATTATTATACAATTCTTAAATTAATAGTGATACGATTAAAAAATGTAAAATTATTTGCTGGAAAAATGATGTTTTGACAATTGATTCTTCTGATTGAATCTTAATATGCGCATAAGTGAGAAAAAAAGAACCTTTCAAATACGATTTTTAAGCGGTTATTCTGAGGCGGATTCCTATATTTAATCCCTCATAAAAGCAATCACTGCTCAAATATCAAATCTTATGAAGATTAGTATCCAACAAATGGCAACCGGGATAATCCTGATTGCTGTTTTTTTAGCAACACCCGTTTTTTCACAAACTTCCATTGCAGAAATCTCAATGCGAAAAAAGGCGATCGAAATTCATGAGGCAGTCATGACCCTGGACACCCATGTAGACATTGACGTCGACGATTTTGTAGTCGATAAAAATTACACCCAGGACCTGGATACCCAGGTGAATCTTCCTAAAATGGAAAAAGGAGGACTCGATGTGAGTTGGTTCATCGTCTATACGGGGCAGGGTGAGTTGAGCGAATCAGGATATGCTGCAGCGATGGACAATGCCCTGGCAAAGTTCGAGGCGATACATCGTTTGACAGAAGAACTGGCTCCGGATCGCATTCGACTGGCTTTAAATTCTGAGGAGGCCCGGCGGATTCACGCTTCGGGGAAAAAAGTAGCCATGATCGGGGTGGAGAATGCATATCCTATCGGGACCGACCTTTCCAACATTCAGAAGTTTTACGACAAAGGAGCGCGGTACATGTCACTTTCACACAACGGTCACAGTCAGTTTTGCGACTCCAACACAGGTGAATCCGAGAACGACTGGCTTTATGGCGGCCTGAGTGATCTGGGCAAAAAGGCGGTAGCTGAAATGAACCGGGTTGGAATCATGATCGACCTGTCTCATCCCTCAAAAGAGTCGAACAGGCAGATGATTGAATTGTCCAAGGCCCCCGTGATCGCCTCGCATTCTTCGGCAAGGGCCCTTAGCGATGTCTCACGCAATCTCGATGACGAATTGCTGAAAATGCTGCAGAAGAACGGCGGGGTTGTGCAAACGGTGGCTTTTCGTCAGTACGTGGATGTCGTAAAGTTCAGCGCCAATGACAAGGCCAGTCGGTCTCTGTATGAGAAGGTTGCTAAAGAGCTCGGTGTTGAATACCTGCCCATGAAGGAAATCGGAAAGCTTGAAGGAGAAGAGCTGTCCAAGGCCTATGAGAACTATGATAAGATCATGAAAATTTCCCAGGAAAGGAAATCGGATATCAATGCGGCCCATCCGCCGGTTGACCTAAAGGACTTTGTCAATCACATTGATTATATGGTTGACCTCATCGGAATCGACCACGTTGGGATAAGCTCTGATTTTGATGGTGGCGGTGGCGTTTTGGGCTGGAAAGATGCTTCAGAGACCTTCAACGTAACCCTCGAGCTTGTGCGTCGCGGATACTCCGAAGAGGAAATTGCCAAACTTTGGGGTGGAAACCTTCTTCGCGTGCTGGACGAGGTCCAGGCTGTTGCAAAAAAGCTTCAATCCAAATAGTGTGAGAAATTTCCTAAAGTCCTAGTATTCGGGAGTGATCATGATGTGAGCGTTGTACTGGCCCGGAAACATGAGCCAGGGATGGCTTGATTCGTTGGGTGCCAGTGAGAGACCCGTTGTTTCCTGTGTCGCATAGGGAATATAAACGACATACCTGTATTTCGCATTTTCGACGGTTTTACTCTCGTCGTCGTAATAAGCTTCTTTGCCGTAATAGATGTGAAGGGCAGCAGGTGCCTCGGGCAATTTCAATTTTCCTGATTTGGCCTCCTCGGCCCGAATGGCTTCTTTCTCCTCCCTTGACTTTCCCTGTGCTTCCAACTCTCTTCCCCGAGCCATCATCGGTTCCAAGCTGATGTGGTATCCGACCACTTGGAAACCCGCTTTTGAAGGGTCATCTGCAATGCAGACAAAATCATTCGCACCTTCTCTCAAAGTCATGAATTCGCCGTCGTCTCCATATCCATAAACCTTGGCACCTTCTTTCATTTCAGCCGGTACCGCCATAAGAGCAGATGCGATTTGCTGATCAGCTGTTAACTTTTGGTTGTCTGGGGCATCAATAACAGCCTGTTCGGTTTCGTTTCCGACTGTCTTCGATTTAACGATCTCATTTTTCTTGTAAGAAGGTTTGACGCAACTGGAGAACAGGATTAAAAGGCAAGTGATTAAGGTCAATAGTCTCATTGTTGAAGCTTGTGTGATTGAAAAGGTTATCATCACGAAGATAACTTATTTTTAAGATTGCACAATAAATAGGAAATACCTCCGTTAAAGATCACAGAAAGCCATAGCGAGTATGGATAGCCTTGAGGGGGGCTTTAATCAAACTAACGACATTTTCTCAAATGTTCCACTACCAATGCTCGCTGTGGTTTTTTCTATTATACCAATCCGTGAGCTTTTAAAGGCAAACTCCTGAATCTCTTTCCCGTCGCGTCAAAAATGGCATTGATCAAGGCCGGAGCAATGACCGGAACACCGGGTTCCCCGATTCCCGTTGGAAGATCCTCACTTTGAACAATCTCGATCTGTATTTCCGGGGTTTGGTGTATCCTCAACATTTCATAATCGTGGTAGTTCCTCTGGACAATCCTTCCTTCCCTGGCAGTGATATTACCGAACAATGCCAATGATAAGCCAAAGACGGCGGCACCCTCCAATTGGGCTCGTACCGTGTTTTGGTTTACAACCGTTCCACAGTCAGCAACCGTAAAGATTTTATGGACCTTGAGTTTGCTCTCCAATACGGAAACTTCCACCACAGATGCTACATAGGAATAGAAACTGTAGTGAATCGCTATTCCACGACCGTGCCCTTGAGGAAGATCTGTTCCCCAGGAGGAATTTTCCGCAACTTTGGCAAGCACATTCTTCATTTTGGCCGTATCCAATTTGTACTCGTTGTCAGAAGGATAGACCCGGTCGCTGCCCAGCATTTTCATTCGGAATTCATAGGGATCGCTCTCAGCTTCAATGGCCAATTCATCTGCAAAGACATTGACCGAGAATCCGTGAATGATATTGTAAACCGATCTCAACCAGCCGATCCGCACATGAGCCGGTGCTTCTCCGTTTTCAAACCTTTGGTTTTCTATTTCATAGGGCACGTTGGTCATACCCTGTTTAAATTCAAATCCGGCGCCATGGACAATCCCAGGCATAAACGTTGAAGTGATAGACGGATAGGCCGTACGATGCAACCAGGCATTGACACTCCCATCCCTGGTCAGTCCACCTTTGAGATACTGGGCACTTATGGCGTGGTAATAGCTGTGCCGGATGTCATCCTCACGGGACCAAATTACCTGAATGGGAGCACCCGTCTCTTTGGCAAGCCAGGCAGCCTCCAAAACAAAATCAGGTTTGGACTTTCTGCCGAAACCACCTCCAAGAAGCGTAACATGGATCGTCACGTCTTGAAGGTCAATTTCCAATAATTCGCTGACCTCTTTGCGTGTAACCTGAGGAGCCTGAACAGGAGCCCAGATTTCGCATGTTCCATTTTCGAAACGCGCTGTGGCATTGGGAGCCTCCATGGGGGCGTGGACCAGGTGAGGCAATTCATAAATCGCCTCTCTGATCTTGTCAGCCTGTTGAAAGGCCCGTTCAATGTCTCCTTGCTCCTGGATCAGTTTTCCTTTTTTGGTAACATTTTCTCTCAGGGTTTGCATGTAAGCATCAGTATCGTAGGAGCCATTGTCTCCAAAATCCCAGTCAATTTTCAGGGCTTCCTTGCCCTTAAGCGCAGACCAGGTGTTATCCGCAACTACTGCTATGCCTTCCAGATGGCCAAAGGGCTTTTCCACCCGTTGCATCTCAAGGACCTTCGATATGCCAGGAAGCTTTTCGGCATCGGCGGCGTCAAAGGAACGAACGGTCCCAAAGGTGACAGGACACCGGGCGATCGCAGCGTATTTCATACCCGGAATCTTCACATCCATACCGTAGATGGCTTTGCCGCTGGTAAAATCATCAATGTCAATGCTTGGAAGTTCTTTCCCAATATAATTGAAATCTTTTCGATTCTTTAATGTTGGATTCTCGGGTACCAATTGTTGAGCGGCGGCCTTAACCAGGTCCCCGAAAAACAATCTCTCGCCGGTTTGCTGATTCACTACGTGGTGTTTTTCAGCCTTGCAGGAATCATTTGCCACCGCCCATTGTTTCGCAGCAGCCGCTATCAACATCATTCTGGCCATGGCTCCCATTTTTCGCATGGGCTCGAAAATGGTTCGAATACTTCGAGAGCCATCCGTGTTTTGATTGCCGTAGGCATCATCTCCCGGAGCCTGGACAACTTTTACAAAATTCCAGTCTGCACCCATTTCATCGGCGATCACGGAAGTCAGGGAAGTGCGCACCCCCTGCCCCATTTCACTGCGCGATGCCGTCAGGATCAACTCCCCATCGGTTTTGAGCTCCACGAACAAATTGGGATGAAATGCGCCATCATGGGTCAGGAGTTCAACCTCCTGTTTATTGGATCCGAGTTCACACCCCAATACCAGTCCCCCGGATATCAGGCTGAGGTTTCGAATGAAATATCTCCTGCTTAATTTTTTCCCTGGGATCATCTAGCTTTCATTTTTTGACAGTTCAGCAGCTCTTTTGATTGCAGCACGAATTCTCACATAAGTTCCGCAGCGGCATATGTTTCCAGACATGGTTTTGTCTATATCCTCATCAGTGGGTTCGTCGGTATTTTCAAGAAGGGCCAGGGCATTTACAAGTTGACCGGGTTGGCAAAACCCACATTGAGGTACATTGAGTTCCTTCCAGGCCTGGGGCAGGAATTTATTTTGATGGGCCACTCCCTCTATGGTGACAAGCGATTTGCCTAAAACAACAGATACAGGTGTGATACAGGATCTTATAGGGCTGCCGTCTGCAAGAACAGAACAGGACCCACAAACCCCAATGCCACAACCGAATTTTGTGCCGGTGAGTTCAAGGGAGTCTCTAAGGACCCAGAGCAAGGGCATTTCCTCTGGGGCCTCCACCTGATGCTCGACCCCATTGATTAAAAGGTTTATCATGCGATGCAATTTGTTTTCAGTGCTTTGTAAAGTTACTATTTTTCGCTATTTTCGTTAACTATCTATAAACCCCTAAGATGCAAAAACTTTACCAAACCCCATTCCGACTCCATTTCTTTCTTGTCGTTTTTTTTGTGTTCATAAGCAGCTCCATGTTAAACGCGCAATCCAATGAAGACGAGTTGCAGTTCATGCAATCCATCTATGGTATGGAGAAACGCGATGTCGTCGGCGAATTCCTCGAGCTTAGCGATAGCGAGACGAGTGAGTTCTGGAGGCTATATGATGAATACGAAGCCAAAAGAAAAGAATTGGGCAAAAAGCGCTTTGAGCTGGTCAATAAATATGTGGACCAATATGGCAAGGTGAGTTCAGCGAATGCTGACACCTTTATGAAAGAGGCGATTCAGCTCCGAAATAAAAACAATAGTCTTTTAGACAGTTATTACAAAAAGATCAAATCTCGCACGGATCCGGTTGTTGCCATGCAGTTCTATCAAATTGAGCGCTACCTGTCCGACCTTATACGTATTGAGATCCTGGAAGAAATTTACACCACTAAAACAAATAACTAAAATTCCCACAACATGAAAAACATCCTATTTTTACTGATGACCTTGTTCCTGGCCGGAAGCATTTCTGCACAGGACTATTCGGCCGAAGAGATTGAAATGATGCAAGAGGTCTTTGGAGACGAAAAAAGAACCATCATCGCCGAGAATGTCAATCTTGAAGGCGTCGACGCTGACAAATTCTGGAAGCTTTACGATCAGTACGAAGATCAGAGGAAAGACATCGGTATGGAGAAAATGAAATTGCTGAAGTCGTATACAACCAAACAGGGTAACATGACGCCTTTGCAGGCCCAGGAAATGTTGGCTCAAGCCGCAAATCTAAGAAGTGCCGAGGACAAGCTCATCATGAACTTTACGAAGCGTATAGAAAAGATATCAAATCCTTTTGTCGCTGTTCAATTCTACCAGATTGAGCACTACATTTCTGACGGGATAAGATTTTCGATCTTGAATAGTGTGGATTTCATTCAGGACTAATCCGTATATCTGATCTGTTGTGAAAATATTTATTTCTCCCAATGCAAGGAAGTTAACAATCGTAGCTTGCTTTCTTTTCGGTCTTTTTCTGTCATGGGATGCTCAAGCCCAAAAATTTGAAATAACCCCGCAATATGGTTATCAAGTGGGCTCCAAGTGGAATTACTATGGAGGCTATGTCAAATTGAAAGGCTCTGATCAGTTTGGGATCACGGCCAATGTCAGTTTTACAGATGATATCCAGGGAGAATTCTTCTGGGCCCAGCAAAATTCTGCCGTTGCAGTAAAAGATGTTGTTTCTTATCCTGTAGAAGAAGAAGTCACTGACGCAACCGTCGATCATTTTCAATTTGGAATCATTCACATGTTTGGCTACAGTGATGCCCGACCTTTTGTAGGGTTGTCAGCAGGTTGGTCTACATTCAGCCCAGATGAGCCCGAATACAATACCACCACCAGTTTTTCTTTCGGTTTCAGCGGCGGTTTGAAATACTTCTTCTCTGATCACGTCGGAATCCGCTTGCAGGGTCAGTTGCTCGTTCCCGTTCAATGGGGAGGTGTCTATTTGGGAACCGGTGGCGGAGGCGTTTACACAGGGGGCAGTATTTTGCAACTTAATTTCTCAGGCGGACTGATTATTGCCATCTGACTGACCTGATTGACTATGACTCAATAAATCTCAAAACAAACCATTTTAACTTTAACCCCCTATTTTATGAAAAACTTTAAGCTATTAACTCTTTTGGGATTGGCCCTGCTTCTAGTAGGTAGTGTCCATGCTCAAAAGAAACCGAACATCCTGGTGATCTGGGGTGATGACATTGGACAATCCAACATCAGTGCCTATACTTTCGGTGTTGTCGGTTACCAGACCCCGAATATCGATCGACTGGCCAAGGAAGGAATGA
>JAHEHE010000154.1 GCA_024644725.1 Flavobacteriaceae bacterium
TCATTTTAACTTTGATCATCTCCATCTTGAACTAGACTGAAATACAGTTGCAACTCAGAAAGATAACTTTTGGTAATCATAATAGTAATGCAATAATGTCAGGTTGAGACTATTCCTGTATCTATTCAAATTCCTGTCAGTAAATCACCGCCCCCTGCTAAACGGTAACTGCACAGGATGAAGCTTCAGCATGGGTCGAAACACGATAATTGCATCTTCGATATGGCAACCATAACTGTTCTGATAACCGGCTTTGAAAGTGCTTCGCCAAACCCGGTTGATTCGCAGGTTATGTTTTCTGGCCGACAATGTATGCGGCCTTTGTTTTGCTACCAAGTACCTTCGATGTTTCGACTGTAAAACCTGCATCTATCATCATTGATGCAAGGTCATCAGGTGAGAAGGAATGTGTGTGGGCAGGAGGCTTTCCCCAGGACTTGACGAACCGCACTCCCATCTTGATCTTCTCCCAGAGTATCATGTCTTTGTCTGTAAAGGTTACAATCACGAGAGTCCCACCTTTTCTGAGGATTCTGTGACACTCTTCAAGCAATGTGCTGGGACTTTCGATAACGTGAATCAGATTGGCCATAAATACGCTATCTATCGCTTCGGATGAGAAAGATGTTGCCATGCAGTTTTCTTTTTGGATTGTCACCTTCGGATGATCACCAAACCGTGTTCTTGCTACCGCGAGGAGGCTATCCGAAAGGTCGGTGGCAAACATGTTCTTTGTCTTCGGAACGATTGTGTCAGTAAAAGTACCTGTCCCGCAGCCGAGTTCCACGAGCTCACCCAACTCAGGCAGGCGATTGAGTTCTTGGATTATCTCGTCACGGAGATATTTCCCAACAACGTACTCCATTTTCTTGTCATAGGTATCAGGAAATCTGCTCCAATATTTCTCTATTATATTGTCACTCAACTTCTCACCTTCAATCATCTAAGGATAGATAAATTATAATAGGCGACTGTCATTTTCCGACAGGTTAGAATCTTACGCCAGGTACTCCGCCCCTACCTCAGGAACATTACCGAATGAATAATAGTCAACATAACTCTAAAGTTACATAATAGGGGAAGGCCAGAACTGCTGAAAGTCGTTTCCGAATGTTTCTTCATGTATTATTTATTAGCGCACTGAGAAATATTTCCAAACCCTCCTCTCTTGTTAACCCCATTCCAAAAGAAAAAGCGCCTCCCTTTATCCCGAAAATTTGTTCAATAGCTTTGATATCAGTGTATAGAGCCCATCTTTTTGAATCCGAGCTGAGGTAAATTTTAAAGCTTTTGTAAAACCTTTGTCTCTCTTGTTCACTCATTACTGATAGATCTTCTGTGTCAAAACCTTCCGGGATTATTGCCCTGAAAAACATTTTTCTCTTAAGGATGAGATAAATGTCTTCATGTGTAATATCAAACAGTTCACTGTCCAATTTCATTTTTACAGGGATAGCATCTCCTGCACTCAGGTAAACAATACAGCCGGATAAATTTTCAACATTCTGCATCTGACTGTAATGGATCATCTGATCAGGCTCGTAATCCTGAAGCACAATCCCCGGTTTTGTACAACCTGCGATCAAAGTAATCGTGATTAACAATATAGAGAAACTACTCTTCATAAAAACCTCCTATCAAATCTTACGCTTTGCTTATGATGAGAAAACAAATGTGACTAACTTGTCACCATTTTTGGTACATCATGGAAATATTCTTTATTACCGCCTACCTATCGTTTCCATAACTGGTGAACCGAAGAATATTGCCTCCGGATTGTTTGAATGCTTTTCCCAATCCTGTAAAAAGCCTTCCATAGAAGTTTTAGAGAGAAATCCCTTTTTCACCAGATCCGGCATAACATCCGTGAATAGTTTATCCGGCCATATCCATTCTGCTGTTCCGGATTGCACAACCTTCGTCACAACATTGATCTCCGTTTTCAGACCTGCTTTTTGTATAAGACGAGGAAGCAGGGTGCCAATCTCCGGGTTGCAGCCGCGCTCGTCCGAGACATTTCTCATGAGTGCTTTGGCAACATCCATTAGATATACGGTGGGAGGGTGGATGTGGATATTCAGGAAATTACAGAACTCCGCCAGAGCGCATACACCTCCCGGACGGAGCCATGAAACCATGCGCCCTACAAGGTCCTTTACACTATCTTCTGGAAGATACATGAGTACCCAGCGACCGTATATTCCGTCAACACTTTCAGGGGCAAATTCAATTTCAGCAAGTTCACAAGCATGGATTTCGATATTGGTGAGCCCTGCAGTTCTAGCCTGCTCCTCAAGGAGAGGAAGAGAATGCTCACCATCCCTGTCCACAGCTATAACCTTACCGTGAGGGCCAACAGCGCCTGCCAAATCAAGGGTAGTGAATCCAGGACCACAGCCAAGATCAACTATTGTCTGATTCCTGGAAAAACCCGCCCTTTTCAGAAATGAGAGATTTTCTTTTGACCAGACCAGATATTGTTCGCCAAGCCGTTTGAGCTCTCTAGAACTGTAGCCGTATTGATAATCATCACGTGGTATGTCAGTCATTCCATTTAGCCCTCGCGCTCTGGAGACCCCTCCCTCACCCACCGTGCATGACTCTAGTCCTTTGAAACATTTGGCCATCATACAAGTAGCTATGGCGGAGACAACCTCTGACATAAACTACTGATCTCCATGATCATATTGGTAGCAGTTGCGTTACAATAACCGTCACATGCTGGATCACCCAGCAAAGTATCAAAATAACAATCTTGGATGCATAGTCCAAGATCCCAGATGCCATGATGGCATCCGTATACATACGCCCTTTGTCCAACTATCCTCATACCGGCCGCGTAAGCTACTTTCG
>JAHEHE010000038.1 GCA_024644725.1 Flavobacteriaceae bacterium
GTCTTCTGCCTGAGCTTCCCATCCGTCCTGGTATGTATGCCAGTTTTGGCCTGCTACGATCTTGATATTGTTGTCGCTTGGAACATAGCAAGCAACCCACCGGTCAAAGTCCCGATCATAATACGATTGGCTCTCCTCTTCAATCAGAGCGATAATGGCTTCTTTCTCTTTTTCCTGATCTACCTTAGGCTGCTGCTCGCAGCTGATATTCACTAAGGACATGGCTAAAATTAGAAGAATGATCGTTTTTTTCATAATACTTAAGTTTTTGGTTGATTGTTAATCGTAAAAGTTCGTGAATTAAAAACGCAATCTATATGAGAAAGTTCATACGAAATCTGAAGATTATTTCATAACTTTAAAAGTTTGACATATAGGAACTTGATTCAAATACTCTAAAATTGTAAACAAATAAAAACCCCTCCATTTCTGGAAGGGTTGGGTCAGTGAATAAGCTGATTATTATTCATCCTCAATTTCAATCCTAAAATGATCAGGGCTATGCCAACAAGGTAATATGTAACATGCAGGGGTGCATAGAACTCCTTGATCAAGATTATTTGTATGGTTAACCAAGTCGTAAGCAAAAGACCACAGAGAAGCGTAAGATTTGGAAATAGATAATTTTTCCTGATGCCAAGTATTCCGACGATTAGATTCAGTAATCCATTGACACTAAAAAGAATGATTCCGGGAATCAGGAAATTATCAAAAGGAGATCTATCCAACAGCTCGATTGGCATTTGCAGGTTTTGGCCCGAAGGATCATAAATCATACTCCCGCCCCCAAACAAAGCTGAAATACCGTTAAAAAACAACAGGACGATTGCAAGAATACGAGATGAATTTTTCATTTGACAACTTTTTACTAGAAATTGATTGTTCTCGGCACGTCGCCATCTTCTTTTATGGAAGAAAGGAAGCATTTAGTTGGTTGTTGAGTCCTGAAAGCACGGAAAAATGAATAATCTAGTATTTGCCACCGGTCTCCTCCTCTATCAGATCGAGTATCAGGTTCACATCGTTCAGGGTTGTTTCCATGAGTTGATTCTGGTAAGACAATGTGATGGACATGTAAACCATGGCTGTAATCACATTTTCATCGCTGTAGATTTGCGTGTCCTTGCTCGATTTTAAATCTAAATTGACCTCAAACATAACATACATGTTTTCTTTCGTGGTCAAATGATGTGAGGCTAACTCCGTGAAGGCGCGGGTTCGATCTTGCACCGTTTTTTGTGTTCCATCCACAAAATCAAACTTATAGTATTTCGAGATCAGGGTTCTGATATCCTCGTTGGATATCAAGCCAATGGTTTCGGTATCCAACAAATTATCAAACGCCGTTCTGTTCGGGAGAAACTTGTCATAAGTGCCTAGTATGTTCATCTGTTGGCCGAATGCCTGGAGGTCGAAGTCTCCTGACTTAGCTTCTTCGAACCGGATCATCATATCTTTGATCGCCGCCACTTTCGCCCTGTTGAACTCCAGTACTTCATTGATTCTAGCTGTATCCTTTAACAAGTTGTCATTTATTTCCCTTAGAAACTCTACTTCCAGGTTTCCCTTTTTACGATTGTCATTCCATTCATTGATCTGTAGGGCAATGAGTATTCCGATAACCACCAGCACGATCTCCCCAATGGCATATCTACTATACTTTAAGAGTTGGTTGTCCTGGGCTAGCTGAAATCTAATCTTGCGGAAAAAGGGAATCATGGTCAATTGATACTTGTGCCACCACGCCACCTGGCCCTGTCGCTAAAAATGTCTACCAGACATTTTCTTAACGCTCAGTCCTGGAAGAAAGGAAGCATTTGTTTGGTTGTTGATGCTTCAAGGTACGAAAAAAGAAAAACCCTCATTTCTGGAAGAGTTAGAGAATATTCATTGTACTCGGCTGTTCTTTTTTAATCCAATTCTTATATGATAGTTTTACAGTAATTTCCTTTGACTATTCAACTGTTTTAGGCCATTTCCAAGCATGCCAAACAATTAGAGCAGTTATAATGCTTTCTAGAAAAGCCAAAAACACATAGAATAAATACCATTCATGTGTTGAATAGATACCTATTGTAACCATCATTATGGTAAACAAGGTTCCAAAAACAATATTTAAAATTCTGTTTAGTCTGGGTTTTAACAAAATCGATCCTGCAATCATTACAGATGGAATTGCCATTACGACAGATGCAATTAAGAGTGTAACAGGACTATCCAGGTTATTGTCCCCGGATATAAGGCTATTGACTTTGCCCGGCGTATATAACTGAAAATAGTCACCATATATGTAGCAGAACAGGGCAGACGACCATAGTGCTGCAAGTTTGATTTTAATATTGATTATTGGATTCTCTAGCATGATGTTTAGGTTAATTTATACTCAGGTGTCAAAAATTAATAAATGGCAGTTTATCCGATCGACGTAAATTTCGCTATCTACCAAATTCAGCGAAATAAAAAAGCCCTGAGAGGATGGCCAGATGCACCCCAGGACTTATGTCAAGTATATACAATGCTAAGACACGAATAACTGCATTAAAAAATGAGATGGCAGAAGAGAGCTATTTGATATATTGAGCAGGATTTTTTTCAAAACTCACCTTACAGCCATCACAACAGAAATAGACTTTTTCACCTTTGTATTCCAGAACGTGTTTGGGCGATGTTTTTGAAACCGGAACGTTGCAAACCGGATTGATGTAGTACTCCTCGGCAAACTTAATCTCCTCGGGTGTTGGCTCACTTTTCTTCTCTTTTGGATTCTGAGTGGCAGAAGATGATGATTTGGAATCAGATGCTTTGGACAGGTCTCCTTCCCTAAAATGGTCGACAATGTCTGCCAGTATGCTGATGGCTACTTCACTGGCGAGCTTTGCATTGATGTCAAGCCCGACCGGACTTCTCAAATCGGATATGCGCTCCTCTGAAACACCCTGGCCTGAAAGAAAGGCCTTTATATCCTCAGACTTCTTTTTGCTGGCCACAAACCCAACAAATCTGGATGAGGTCTGCATGGCTTTGAGCACGGAGTTTTCGTCGTCTTCTCCTTGGGTAGTGACGATGATGTAGGTGTTAGAAAGGTTATTAAATCCTCCGAAATCTACTTCTTCGCGTATGTCATGCGCCTCAGGAAACATCTGGAGGTCTGCATCTTTCGACATTACTGTAACCCGCATATCAGCCGCGTGAGCCACCGCTGTAAGCTTGCGTGAGATATTGGACTTGCCCACGATTATGATTTCAGGTTGGGGGATTACTGGTTCTATAAGTACTTCAACGGTTCCTCTACTCTGACACGACATAACATATTCTTTAAAATTTGGTGTTTCTCTCATTCCGCCTTCCGGAGAAATTCTTATTCTCCTGAATCTTTTGGTTTTTATCACCTCCAGGGCTTCTTTGATCACGATTCCTCGCACGCACCCTCCTCCTATCCAGCCTATGAGCTCTCCCGTATCAAGGATCAGAGCCTTGTCCCCTACCTTGCCTGACGTTGGGGCAATTCGATCTATCACCTGGGCAACGGCGAAATTCGATCCTTTCGCAAGTTGCTCCTCCATTCTTAACATCAAATCATTAAACATCCATCAATAATTTTTCCAATTTCATCAAACTATCCAAATTGTGTGCCGACTCAAAAGCATCGAGATGAGGCATTACGTTTACCATTCCCTTTTGAATCGGTTGATAGCCTTCCATTCCCTTTAAAGGGTTCAACCAAACGAGAGTCTTGCATTTTCTTCGTATGGTCCTGACCGCCTCTCTGAGTTGTGCAACATTGCCCGTTTCCAAACCATCGCTTAAAATTACAACAATGTGCTTTTGGCTCAAAAATTTGCTCCCGTAATCCGAAAGAAAGGTCGTCAGGCAGTCTCCTATTTTTGTACCGCTCGACCAGGTCGTGACCTCACTTCCTATTTGTTTGAGGATCTCCGACTCATTGTTTTCCCGCAACATCGGGGTAATATGCGTCAGTTCTGTGCTGAAGGTGAAAAACTCCAAAGTCTTGAAATATCGCTTGAGGACCAATATGTACTTGAGCAAATAGAAACTGTAGGTATCCATCGACCCGCTTATATCCAGCAAGAAAACGACTTTTCGCTTCTCCTTGCGCTTTTTTTTGTACGCCAGGTCCAGCATGATTCCACCCCTTGGAACATTCTTTCGAACCGTCTTTCGGATGTCAATTCTTCCCGTTTTTGCGTTTTTCAGCCTTCGTTTGAATCGCATGCTCATTTGATGGAAAAGCTCTTCGGCCAGTTCTTCCAGCCTCTGCTTATCCTCAACGTCTACTTTTGAAAAATCAGTCATCCTGAGGCGAACCGTTTGGTTGGCCCCTTTCGTCTGTTTGGCCTCTTTTTTCTCCTCCTTGTGCGGATTATTGAACTCCGCACCCATAAAGATAATTGAGGACGAAGTTGACTTTTTTTTCTTGGGTTTCACCTTGATCTCCCTGGGTTCCAGCAGCTCGTTGTAATAACGGCTCCAGAACCTGTCAAACATCTCATCAAACCGATCAAAATGCTCTTTTCGCGTACAATAGATCGACTTCAGGCTGTAATGAAAAAGCTTGCGGTCGAGCATGAAGCCCCTCCTGGAAATCTCAAAGGCCTCTCTTGTCTGCTGCGGGCTGAGCATAAACTGACGCTCCTTACAGTAAAAGGTGAAGTCGACCAGTCGCTCCCTGAAAGTCTTTTGCAATTCAACCATGTTAGATATCAATCTATCGGATGGAGAAACTCCTGAACGGTTTTGTTTCGAACGAAATCAATGTCATCCTGGTGTTTCAGCACGCAACCAATTGTGTTTTGAATGATGTCATCCGAAATATGATCCGCATTGAGCAACAAAAGAGTTTTCGCCCAATCCAACGACTCAGCAATACCGGGGGGTTTGTTCAAACTAGATTTTCTAAGATTGTGAATAAAAACGACCACCTGCTCGGCCAGATCCTGATCGATGTTCGGCAGCTTTTTGTGAATGATGTCAATCTCCTTTTCCTTGCTCGGGTAGTCCACCCAATGATACAGGCAACGACGTCTTAGTGCGTCACTGAGTTCCCGCGTTCGGTTGGAGGTCAAAATAACCAAAGGTTTAGTTACAGCTTTGACCGTTCCCAACTCGGGAATGCTGATTTGAAAATCGGATAGCAGTTCCAATAGGTAGGCCTCGAATTCCTCGTCAGCTCTGTCTATCTCATCAATTAGAAGGACCACGGGCTTTTCTGCGCTGATAGATTCAAGTAAGGGCCTCTTCAAAATGTACTCCATCCCGAAAATTCTCTTACCCAGAGCTTTGCGGTCATTTTCCTTTTCAAACAGGTTCATGTGCAGAAGCTGCTTCTGGTAGTTCCATTCGTAAATGGTCGTATTCACATCCAGACCTTCATAGCATTGCAACCGAATCAGATCCGTGTTGAGGTGCTGAGCCAACGTCTGAGCCACCATGGTCTTACCCACCCCGGGACTTCCTTCCAAAAGAAGTGGCTTTTCCAGGTTTTCCAATAAAAAAATGGCCGTAGCGAGTTCTTCGCTCAAAATGTAATCATGCTCAAAAAAGTCCTGGACAAGATCACTTATATCCTTGTTCAAAAGATTCTGTTTTAAGTTTCAAAAAATTGGATCGAGCCCTAACTTTTCTTCGTGAACAGACCCTTCACAACGGATTTGATCATACCTCCGGTATCCACATTTTGATCCGCCTCTGAGATTTCAACTCCTTCCAGCTTCTTGGTGAAGTTCGCAACGAATTGCTTGAAGAGTTGATTGGATACGTCCTCTACGAGTCTCGACCCGAATTGGGCGATCTTTCCGTTGATGGTAACATCCATCACGGCATCCACGTGGGAACCTCCATCCTCTCTTTTCGAAAGGTCCAGGTCCAACTGCATCTCCGCATTGCCCATGCCTTTGGCATCAACGCCTTTGCCCACCAGCCTTATGGTCTGATCCTCTTCATTCACGTCATCATAGATAATGTCAGCATTGTAGTTTGCGCTTATCGGCCCGAATTTCAGGCCCACTTTACCTTTGTATGCATTGTCCGAGACTTTCTCATCAATCGACACGCCCGGCACACATTCCACTACTTCCTCAGGATTAATCAAATATTGCCATACGACAACCGGAGCCTGATCCACTTCAAATTCTTTCTTTAAACTCGTTTTCATTTTACTTCCTTTTTACAAACAAGGGATCGCTTCTGCCATCCCTTGCTCCATTTAATTAATATTTCTTCTATTTATGCGCCTGAATGGCTTCCCAAACCTTCGCCGGTGAAATTGGAATGTCCAAATGTTTCACACCCAGCGGTGCCAAAGCATCAATGATGGCATTGGCGATTGCCGGTGGAGCTCCTACAGTTGGAGATTCCGCAACCCCTTTGGCTCCAAGCGGATGATGAGGTGAAGGCGTAATGGTATGACCTGTCTCCCAATGTGGTGATTCCACCGCCGTTGGCACCAGGTAATCCATAAAGGTTCCGTTCAGCACGTTTCCTTCGTCATCGTACTCAATTCCTTCGTACATCGCTGGTGCAATCCCCTGGGTAAGTCCTCCATGCACCTGCCCTTCCACGATCATCGGATTGATAATGTTTCCACAGTCATCAATGGCCACAAAGCGCTTTACATCAATTGCACCTGTCTCCTTGTCGACTTCAACCACACAGATGTATGCGCCATTAGGGAAGGTCAAGTTCGGAGGATCGTAGTAATGCGTGGTCTCAAAGCCCGGTTCCATGCCGGGAGGGAAATTGGTATAGGCCGCGAAGGCAACATCCTGAATGGTTTTGGACTTTTCAGGAGCACCTTTGACAAAGTACTTTCCTACCTCCCATTCGATGTCTTCCTCACTCACTTCCAAGAGGTAAGCTGCTATCTTCTTCCCTTTGTCGCGAAGCTTTCGCGCTGCTATGGCCGCGGCTGCTCCTGCTGTCGGAGTACTTCGGCTGGCATAGGTTCCAAGACCATAGGGAGCAGTGTCGGTATCACCTTCGTCTATTTCAATATCCGTGTATGGGATGCCCAATTCTTCCGCCAAAATCTGGGCGTAGGTGGTTTCATGACCCTGTCCCTGGGATTTCGTTCCAAATCGTGCCAGGGCCTTACCTGTCGGATGCACCCGTATCTCGGCACTGTCAAACATAGCGATACCGAGTATGTCAAAGTCCTTCGAAGGTCCGGCCCCAACCACCTCGGTAAAAGTGCAGAGACCAATGCCCATCAACTTGCCTTGTTTCCTTTTCTCAGCCTGCTCTTTTTTATAGTCATCATATCCGATCATATCCATGGCCTTTTGCAAGGTTGCATGGTAGTCACCACTGTCATAGCTCCACCCTAAAGGTGAAGCATATGGGAACTGCTCTTTTTTGATGAAATTCTCCATCCTCAACTGCGCCGGGTCTTTTCCGATCTCAGCTGCGAGCTTGTCCACCATGCGCTCTATGGCATGAACAGCTTCGGTCACCCTGAAGGAACACCTGTAAGCCACACCGCCTGGAGCCTTGTTGGTGTACACTGCATCCAGTTCGGCAAAGGCATGTTCATAGTCATATGAGCCAGTGCAAATCGAGAACATTCCCGTTGGATATTTTGACGGGTTGGCTGAGGAATCCGTGTATCCGTGATCCGCCAGCGTTTTTACTTTAAACGCCTTGATCTTTCCATCTTTGGTTGCGGCCAGCGTGCAGTCCATATGGTAGTCCCGTGCAAAACCATTGACCAGGTTCTCCGAACGATCCTCGATCCATTTTACGGGTTTGCCTATCAGAAATGTAGCTGCAATAGCTACCACATATGCTGGGTATACCGGAACTTTTCCTCCAAATCCACCTCCGATATCGGGCGAAATGATTCGGATCTTTTCTTCAGACAGTCCAACGTGTCCGGCCACCAGTGCCACCACAGTGCGAATCGCATGTGGAGCCTGTGTTGTCAAATAGACCAATAGCTTTTCTGTATCCTTGTCATAAGAGGCTACACATCCGCATGTCTCAATTGAGGCCACATGAATTCGTGGCAGATAGACCCGTTCTGTAACCACGACATCCGCATTGGCAATTGCCTCATCGGTTTTCTCGCGATCCCCTCTTTCCCAGTGGTAGATTTGGTTGTCCTTTTGACCTTCCTTATCAGGTCGCAATAGCGGGGCGTCATCATCCAGGGCCGTAAAAGGGTCCACAATGGGCTTCATCGGCTCATAATCCACTTCGACCGCTTCAGCACCGTCAACTGCTACATAGCGATCTGTAGCAATGACCGCAGCTACTTCCTGGGATTGATGCATGACCGTATCAGTTGGCAATACCATCTGAGTGTCAGACAAAAGGGTAGGCATCCAGTGCAAGTTGTATTGAGCCAGGTCCTCGCCGGTAATCACAGCCAACACGCCGGGTATGGCCAATGCTTTTTCCTTGTTGATGCTCTTGATCTTGGCATAGGCATAAGGACTTCGTACCATGACCATGCTGAGCATTCCGGGCAGTTTGACGTCATCTACGTAATTGCCCTTGCCGTGAAGAAATCTGGCGTCTTCTTTTCGTTTTACAGAGTGGCCCATTCCGCCAACCTCTGCTGATGTTTTACATTTAAACATAATAATTAGGTGATATTAGAGGTTAGACTGTTTCTTTCTGAAGTTCATCGGCAGCTTGTCGGACCGCTTTTACGATGTTGTTGTAACCTGTGCATCTGCATAAATTTCCAGAAATGCCCCATCGAATCTCATCATCTGTCGGATTGGGGTTGTTCTTTAGGAAATCAATCGATCGCATGATCATTCCCGGGGTGCAGAACCCGCAGTGTAAGCCGTGCTGATCGTGAAAGGCTTGCTGCAAGGGGTGATTCGATCCGTCAGCAGCCACACCTTCAATCGTTGTGATTTCTGATCCGTCAGCTCGCACCGCCAGGTAAGTGCATGATTTGATAGACTTTCCATCGAGGAGTATGGTGCATGCCCCGCAGTTTGAAGTGTCACATCCGATATGCGTTCCGGTAAGGTCCAGCTCTTCTCTTATGAAATGAACCAAAAGCAGCCGGGAATCTACCTCCCGCGTAACACTGGTTCCGTTAATAGTTAATGTGATTTCGTGTTTCATGGTTTTGATTTTTTTAGCTTTTGGCACGTTCGAGCGCACGGTGAATCATTCTTTTCGTAATCGTATTTGTAATGGACCTCTTGTAAGCTTCAGAGCCCCTCAGGTCACTGGAAGGATCGCAATCTTCGCTGGCGATCACTCCTGCCTGTTCGATGAGGTCTTCAGTGATCTCTTTTCCGCGCAAGAGGTCTTCTGCTCTTGACAGCCTCAAAGGAGTCATGCTCAAATTGGTCAATCCGATGCCTATCTCCTGGCAAACACCCGAAGAATCCAGCTCCAAATAAACCGCGGATCCGGATGCCGCATAGTCACCTACTTTCCGTTCTACTTTATAGTACGCTCCACCACAGCCCGGTTTGTGCTTGGGCAGCTCAATTTCAACCAATATCTCAACGGGCTCGAGGGCCGTCATGTAAAATCCATGGAAGAATTCATCTATCGGGATGCTTCTTCTGCCGTTTGGTCCTTCGGCGATCACCGAGGCACGCATGGCCAGCATCAATGAGGGCTGATCGTTGGCCGCATCACCATGAGCGATGTTTCCACCTATTGTGCCGCAGTTGCGCACCGATGGGTCTGCAATCAGCTTTGCCGCATCTTTGAAAATGGGATACTTGTCCTGGATCAGCGCGGAGTGTTCAATTTCAGATTGGGTAGTCATAGCTCCTATTCTGAGCTTGTCACCATCTTCTTTGATGTAGGACAGCCCGTCAATCTTGCTGATGTCGATAATGTGTTCAGGTGTTGCAAATCGAAGCTTCATCATGGGCAGCAGGCTGTGGCCACCTGACATGTATTTTGCTTCATCACCCAATTCTTCTGACAAGGTAAAAGCTTCTTGCAAAGAGCTTGCCTTGTGATAGGTAAAGTTAGATGGAATCATATTATACGTTATTTGTTTTTTAGGGACCTTAATATACAACAATTTGATCAATTTACGATAATGATAATATCGCTAATTGAATTTTATGAAATATTTAATATTTTAAGATGAAATTGAAAAATTGAAATAAAATCAAATAATAGTCTGATGTTAAACTAATGACTAACCAATATGCAGAAACACTTAAACAAAAGTACCGCATTTCTCAATATTCAATTTTTATGGATTGTGTTGAAATATTCATCATGAAGGGGAAATTTTCGAACAAAATGTACCTCAAAAAGAGTAAAAAGCTTGATTCTATTCCTTTGAAAAATGTCGGATTTCGGAAAATAAGTTAAATTTACGTTCTGAAATTGTAAGAAAATCCCTGGACGTTCATGGACAAAAAAATATATTTGGACTACAATGCGACCACGCCGTGCGATCCGATTGTAGTGGATCATATGATTCCCTTTTTTAGTGAAAAATTCGGGAATCCGTCAAGCTCTCATCACGCGTATGGATGGATCGCCAGGGATGTCGTGCGAGAATCGACTCAATTGATTGCAGAAACCCTTGGTATTTCATCGGGTACGCTTACCTATACTTCGGGGGCAACCGAGAGTGCCAATATGATTCTCAAAAGTTTCGCAGGAACAAACGACCATGGTCGAAATCACATAATTACATGTAAAACGGAACACAAAGCCGTGCTCGACACCTGTGACTGGCTTCAAAGAAATGAATTGGCAGATGTCAGTTACATGGACGTTGATGAGCATGGTCTTGTGGATTTGGAACAGTTGAAGAGAGCGATCCGGCCTGAAACGGTTTTGATTGCAATTATGCATTCCAACAACGAAACCGGCACGATCCAACCCCTCGAGAAAATCGGAAAGATCATTGATGGAAGAAACATTCGTCTTTTTACCGACGCCACACAGTCCCTGGGGAAAGTCCCCATGGATACTTTGCTCAATATTGCTGACTATGCCTGTTTTTCTGCCCATAAATTATATGGTCCGAAAGGCATCGGACTGGTTTATGCCCGAAAGGGCCGGGAGGATGAATTTCTTCAGAGCCTGATCCAGGGAGGGGGTCAGCAAAAGAGAATGCGCGGTGGAACTTTGAATACACCCTCCATTGCAGGATTCGCCAAAGCGATAGAGCTGGCCTATGCCAATCTTGCTCAGGAACAGGCTCGCCTTTCTGAATTGCGAAACCGTTTGGAATCAGGCCTGATGCATATTGAACTTTCCAATTCGAACAGTCGGGCTGAGCATCGACTTCCCAATACGACGAATGTATCATTCTCTTATGTAGACGGTTTCAAGCTCTTGAGTGCGCTCAGCAGAAACATCGCAGTTTCGAACGGATCGGCGTGCAATTCATCCAATGAGGACCCTTCACACGTTCTGCGTGCCATGGGAGTCAATCCTGATCTTGCCTTTTCTTCCATGCGAATCAGCCTGGGAAGATATACCACCGAATCTGAAGTTGACCGGGCGATTGAAATCATAAGCGAAGAAGTCTCGAATCAACGAGCGGACAACATCTTATGGGAAAGAAGGGTTATTTAGGATTTAGTCCCTGTCGTGAATTGGTGTCAGCTTGTTTCGAAGCATGCCTCCCTCTTTGCCGGTAAACGAACTGATAATTTCAGAGCAAATGCTCAACGCTATTTCCTCCGGAGAATCTGCTCCAATCTCCAGTCCACACGGAGCATGGATTCTGGCTTCGTTTTGCTCATCGAGCACAAAGCCCTTCTCCTCCAATTTAGACTTGATTTTTTCATAGCGCTTCTTAGGACCCAGACTTGCAATGTAAGGTGCCGGGCTGCAAATGGTTCTCATCATGTTTTCGACGTCCGTCTTGAAGTCATGGGCCATCAAAACACATGCTGTGCGATCGTCAAGTCTAGGTCGTTCTGATCCGCTCTTCGGATATATGTTTCTTACATTTGACAGGGCTTCTTTCTTTAACTTTTGAACATTGCCCACAAGACTGATCTCCCAATCCAACAAGCCAGCCATCTGAATCAGAGGATAGACATCATAATTGTCTCCGTAAATTGCCAAATGATACTGAGCCGGAACATATTCCACGTGAAAAGTAAGTTCCGCATCTTCAGAAGTAAATTGGTGGCTTCGGGACTTTTTTTCCGCAAGAGCCAGATTGACTTTTTCGAGCACCTGGGCTTTAAAATCTGAAGGTTCCATGCCCTCCAGGGATTCCTTTTCCGTATCGAAATAAAACGAGCGACCCAACTCCACGCCTGGAATATCCCCCTTCACATCTGTTATGGTAACGACAATATGCGTACGTCGGTTTGAGGTACATTTCTCCAATATCCTGATGTTGTCAGAATCCGTGCTGATCGGTGTTAACAACACGTCAATGATTCCATTGCATCCTAAGCCCACACCCAGCTCCAGTTCTTTGGAAGTGTCATAGGTTACTACAGCAGGCTCCTGTTTCAAGATGGCAAGTTGAGAACGCTTCAAAGCATCCCCTTCAAGACAACCTCCGCTGATGCCCCCTTCAAAATTTCCCGACTCAAATACAATCATTCGGGCACCTTCTCTTCTATAGGATGACCCTTCTACCCTAACCACCTGAGCAAGAGCACATTTCTCTCCGGATCCCTGGCCTTCTCTAAAAAAATTCAATATGGATTTGATCTCTTTCATCTGTCTTGATTTTTACAAAAATACAGCTTTTTTTGATCAGTAATTTCACGATTTCACATTAAAATACCCTTCAAAAAAGGAAATTGTCGTATTTTTAGATGATTATTTATCAAAACTCCACTTTTTTAAGAGTTAATTTTCAAAGTAGAAATGGCCACAGAACAAACGACCTGTTGCAAGTCAAAACCCATATTGACGATCGACAAGAAACCTTCTAAGAAAGGAGGATTTCTATCGTTTATTTCTGCAGCCCTGATTATTCTTCTGCCCAAATGCCCGTTTTGCATAGCGGCCTATTCCGGAGCCTTTATGATGTTTTACGAGGTCGACTCAGCGAGCCTCGCTCCTATTTTTACTCACCTCAAGCCATTGCTTGGATTATTTGTATTGACTTCTATCCTTTTGAACTTTAAAGGTCGCAAATCAAAAATAGCGGTTGTGATAACGGCCGTTGCATTTTCGCTCCTGCTTTTGGAGGTATATTTGAATGTTCACCTGATCCCTACATGGATAATTTATCTCGGGTTTTTCCTGGGAGCCTGGTACAATGGCAATTTTGTTCACTTCTATCGTTTCCTCAAATCGAAAAAGAATAATGCGGTCGAAAGAGCTGATGCTTGATCCAAACTTCTGGCATTTTCCGATTGCGGTTATGTCACGAAACTTCTTTTGATCCAGTGTCGCAATTGAAGCCTGATCACTTGTAAAAATTTAGCTTTCAAAAATTACCCATTTCATGGATTTGTTTATATTTGCACTCGCAAAAAAGCATGGTCGCGTAGCTCAGCTGGATAGAGCATCTGCCTTCTAAGCAGACGGTCACAGGTTCGAATCCTGTCGCGATCACAGATGAATGAAAAAAGTCCCGCAGTAGCGGGATTTTTTATTTGGAGAAAACGTAGCAAGTTCACTTGCTTAAGATTTCGACAGATAAAAAATCTATCCGTCGCTAGACGGATATGGGGTTTTTTAATTCTCAAAATGGGACGGAAAGGATCATAAAAATAATCCTGACGCAAGGCAGATTCAGAGCTTTTCTATTCTCAAAATGGGATTGGAAGGATCACATCAGTAATCCTGAAGGGATCGAAAGGAGCACTAAATACTTGAATTGACCATTACAGTGCAAAATTCAAAACCTGTAAACCGCAGCGTTGATATTCATTCCGGCACCTACGGATGCAAAAATGATCAGGTCTCCTGATTTGAGATCGTGATCTTTCATCTCCCCTTTTAAAATGAGATCCAGCAAGGTGGGTATGGTCGCAACAGAGGCGTTTCCGAGCCAGGATATGGTCATCGGCAGCGCAAATTCGGGCACCTCATCTAACCCGTAAAGTTTGTATAACCTTTCAATAATCGCATCATCCATTTTGCCATTGGCCTGGTGAATCAGTATTTTTTTGACATCCTTGAGGTCAACTCCGCTTTTATCCAGGCAGTCTTTTATGGCCTGCGGGACCTTTTCAAGCGCATATTGATACAATTTGCGCCCGTACATTTTTAAGTAGACCGCACCATGTTCAGCCAACTCCGGCTTATAGGAGTTGCCCATAAAAAGCATTTGTGAATGCAGCAATGTGTCCGAGCGGGTGGAATGCGACAAAATACCTTGATTCGTGTCGCTGGATTTGGCTTCTAGTATTGTTGCTCCAGCTCCATCAGCGTATAGCATACTGTCACGATCATGGGGGTCTGATATGCGCGATAGCACATCAGCGCCGATCACCATTATTTTTTTCGCATCACCTGATCGAAGATAATAGTCGGCCTGAATTATTCCTTGAAGCCATCCCGGACAACCAAAGGGCAGGTCGTAAGCAATTGTAGCCGGATTTTCAATCCCCAGATTGTGCTTTACCCGAGCCGCCAACGAAGGAACGATATCCAATGATTTGAACTTCTCTTTTACATCGCCAAAATTATGGGCCACAATAATGTAGTCCAACTCTTCCTTGTCTGTTTTTGAGGATTCAAGGGCGTCAAGAGCCGCGAAATACGCTATGTCAGAAGTGACATGCTCATCAATTACGTATCTTCTCTCCTGTATCGCCGTTATTTCAAGAAACTTGGAAATAATCTCCTCGTTCGACTTTTCGAGTTTCTTTCCATTCGAATCGTAAAATTCATTTTTTAAAAAATCCTCGTTTCGGATACGTCGTTTAGGAATATAACTACCCGTTCCAAGAATCACACTACTAGTGTTATTCTTCATTTTATACGTTTTGTTTCTATCCGAGCCTGTCCCGATAAAAATGATGTCAACCGAACAGGATGACCAGGCTTGCGGATATGCCGATAAAATACATCATTAATTCCAGATACCCCTTTCCCTGGATCAGTTTTCCAAATTTGTCTGTTGTACTTTCTTTTGAATCGTGTGTTGGTGTATAAGTCCCCATCGGAATAAAATTTTAATATCGAGTAAATTTATCCCACCTCCAGTGAAAGGAAGATGACAAAAGTCACTCGGTAACAAATGTTGCGCAGGGAGGCAGTTAAGGGCGTAAAGTGCTGAAGCTCGAGGCTGGTAGGCCAGCTGCATTGAACAAATTCGAAAGACTTGTATTTCCCCAGGCAAAACGAACATAGACGGGCGCCTTTACCTCTGAGGAAACCACCAGAACCCGCTCATCCCTGATCCTGGCCCGGGCATGGAAAAAGATGCCATCCGCACCGGCCAATTCAAAGAGAGATTCAGAATTGGGTTCGAAATAAAGTCCTTCACAATGGTCGAACTCAACGTAAACTTTGTTCTTCTGAATTTCGATCCCTGAAAGCATGGGGCTTTCGACAAGTTCATCCAATGCCTTGTAATGTTTCTTCAGGACCATTCGGGCGAGTCGATTGCCTACTTCCAGCTTCTCCTTGGGATGAATATCCTCCACGTCAGCGATGTCACTTATTACCACCATACCCGTATTACGGACCTGTTGCAAAACGCGCCTTTGTGCTTCACGGACCAACACTCCTTCTTCCGGTTGGCCATATGCGAATGGAGCTATCTGAACATAGTAGAAAGGAAGTTCTTGTTTCCAAATGTCCCTCCAGGAAGCTATGAGCTGTGAAAAAACATGATCATAATAGTTCGCATTGATTACATTGGCTTCTCCCTGGTACCAGATGACTCCCGCGATCTGAATGTTGCGAAGAGGGTGAATCATGGTATTATAGACGAAGGCCGGTTTCTGCGGTCCCCACGGTTGAGGCTCCAGTTTCTCGCTCGCTTCATGAAGTGAATCCTTGGCGATGAAGTATTTTGCAGGTATCCAGGCCTCTGCAGGAGTCCCTCCCCAACTCGAATTGATGATACCCACCGGAATTTTCAAATTTTCTTGCAGCTGTTTGGCAAAGAAGTATCCAACCGCGCTGAAATCCTTTGCGGTTTCTGGCCGGCAAACCTGCCATTTGCCCCGCAGATCAATCTGTTCAGCTTCTGAACTTTTTCTGACCACCTGAAAAAGACGTATATCCGGGAGGTTTGCTGAGGGAATCTCTTCCTCTCCCCGGTTTACACCCCCGGACAGGGGCCATTGCATGTTCGACTGCCCCGAGCAGATCCAAACTTCGCCGATCATGACGTTTTTCAGCAGAATCTGATTGTAACCCGATATTTTAATTTCATAAGGCCCACCCGCTTCGGGTGTCATCACCTGTATGCTCCAATTGGCATGACTGTCAGTGACTGTACGTATAACCTGACCGTTCCAACTTGTCCGTATCTCCACTTTTTCCAGGGGCTCACCCCAACCCCACAGGCGGATTTCCGAATTCCGCTGCAGAACCATGTCGCTGGACACCAGTGAAGGAAGGGTAATGTTGCACCATCCCGAAACAAAATATAACGCCAGGGAGCAGGTCAGGATAAGCTTGAGAGATGAATTCATTTTAAAAAGAAGTTTATTATTGGGCTCGGGTATTTGCCAACATGGATTCAAAGGTGGGAATCAGCGCCTCTGCAATTCTCTGATGATCTTCGATCGAAGGATGACCGGTGCATCCCGAAGCTGTAAAGGGTTCGAGATCAAATATATCAACCTCAATGTCAGGTTCAAGAACTTTTTTGATCTCGTTCAGGCATTCAACAAGAATTTTGTGATTTTCTCCCTGAACTGTCGGACTTGACAACAAAAGGATTTGCGCATTTGGATAATGGCCTCGCACTCTCTTCACAAATGCCACATAGTTTGAAACGAATGCAACTCGGTTGAAAGGCAATCTTTCTTTAATCCCATCTCCTGATGACAAATCATTGGTTCCCAAACATATACTGACCAAATCCGGTTGCAATTGAAACGAATAGGGTTTGTTTGCAGGTCCGTTGAGATAGAGATTCTCATACACTTCTGGCATGATGGGTTCCTTCTCGTGTTCGTCGTTCCAGTTCCTGTAGATCCCGATCCCGGATACCGAACTCAAAAAATAGTCTGAGTCCAGGGCCCTGGCAATTCTAGGGCCGTAAGCGAGATAGGCATTGTGTTGATCGTGATAGTAAGCGGTTCCGCAAGGGATGGTCCGGGTATCGGCTGCAGCCCCGCATGTAATCGAATTTCCAATGAACTCGATTGTTTTAGATCGTTTTGGCACTTTTGAAAGCGGCGCTTTCGATTCAATGGCCCGAACAAGGAGATTGCCGGTTGCGGCCTCAGTGGCCTTGAAAATTCCAATTTTGCTGGTTTGATCGGTTGGCAGCCCGATTCGGATATCTTGAACTTCATCATCGCTCAACAGAAAGCGTCCCTGGTACAGGTCATTTATTGTGATCACAAAACTGTTTCCATGATTGAATTCCGACTGCAGGTAGAGGATGACGCTGTCGGTTCTGACCTCGAACTCAACCGAAGCGGAAGAACCGATAAGAGCGACACTTCTATCGTCCAAAAGATCATGCCGGCCCTTGCAGGTCACATGAGAATAAAAGGGCTCCAAGGATTTCACTTGTCCTTGTGCAACAACCGCTGACCAGCAGAGAATGGAGAAACAGGCAAGATTTATCAACCATTTAATTGTCATGATACCGAATTTTACCACGGGTTTGAATCACAAATGTAGCAGACTTTTGACTCTCTTCCCAGTTTTTTGTAGATTCGATTCCTTCATGAATTGCGATGTATGAATAACCCAAAGTATTTTAAAACGTTCGGATGCCTTTTTTTAAGCTGCCTGGCCCTGATCCTGGTGTCGTGCTCGAAAAATGAAACGGAATCGGATGCGTCAATGACCTCTCAAAATCAATCAACCATGGAAGAAAACGAACCCACTCAATTGGAAAATCTCGAATACCTCGCCCTTGGGGATTCCTACACGATTGGTGAAGGCGTGGATGAAGTACTGAGATGGCCCAATCAACTTGCTAAAAAGCTGGAAGGAGTCAACATCGAAGTGAAAAAAGTTGAAATCATTGCCAAAACGGGTTGGACGACTCGTGATCTGCTCAACGGAATCGAGGCCCGTTCCCCGGGAAAACACGATTTGGTGTCTCTTTTGATTGGGGTGAACAACCAATATCAGAAGCGCCCTTTTGAACAATTTGAAAATGAGTTCAGCGTCCTGTTGAATCAAGCTATTGAACTGGCAGGAAGCAAAGAAAAGGTGTTTGTTGTTTCTATCCCCGATTATGGTGTCACTCCTTTCGGGTCGGGAGATCCGGAAGGAATAGGCAAAGAAATTGACAGGTACAACGCGCATGTCGCGACAACATGTGAATCTATGGAAATTCCTTTTATAGATATCACCGGAATTTCAAGAGAACTGGGGGCAAGTGAAGGCGCATTGGCAGCCGACCGACTACATCCCAGTGGAGCGCAATACACCCAGTGGACGGAGGCCATTCTTCCGGTCGTTATCGACCTGTTCAGGAAATAAAATTATCTTTCAATCAAAGAGGCGCGTACCCAAAAATAGGTTTTCACGGGTTTGTTCCCTCAAGATTCTGTTCAATTGACTCATGTCATCCAAAAGCGATGAAGACTGTGTGGTTTCATTCCGTTGCCCTACATATTTGTGATCTTCGTTCACTCCCATACCAGTTATATTTGTGATGAATAATTAGAATTAAGAATGAAACCAAGATAGGCCAACTCGACGTTATATTCTATGACAAAAATCATCCGGAGGTTGCCTGAATCCGTCTCTTTTCGTAACTTTAAAAATCGCCTTTTTTTTATCGAAATCATGAACAGGATTTTTACCTTGATCGTTTTATTGTTCGTCTTCAGCATGACCGCCCAGCAAGACCAGAAAGATGAGTATGAGGGGTCTCGCCAGAGAATGGTTTTGGGTCAGATCAAAGCTCGTGGCATTACCAACAACTATACTATCCAGGCGATGAGCACCGTTCCCCGTCATTTATTCGTTCCATCGGGTCTGGCAGGCTCAGCCTACAACGACAGCCCCTTGCCCATCGGATACGGGCAAACCATCTCACAACCTTACATCGTTGCCTTTATGACCCAGCGCATACGCCCAAGGAAGGATTTTCGTGTGCTTGAAATCGGAACGGGTTCAGGCTACCAGGCTGCCATCCTGGGAGAAATTGTCGACTCGGTGTTTACCATAGAAATTGTGGAAGAGCTCTACAAAAGTTCCAAAAAGAGACTACAGAAGATGAACTATGAAAACGTCCGGGTCAAGTTCGGAGACGGATATCACGGCTGGCCCGAAAAGGGTCCCTTTGATGCGATCATTGTAACGGCGGCTGCAGAATTTGTTCCGCCCCCACTCATCGATCAACTAAAAGAGGACGGCCGGATGATCATTCCTGTGGGCAATCCCTTTTCGACCCAACAGTTACTGGAAGTAACAAAGGACAAGGGAGAGGTCAGGAGCAGAAATCTCATGTTTGTCCGCTTTGTGCCATTTACGAGATCCAAGGAAGAAGAATAAAGTCATGAAAACGAATCGATCCGAGTCGGTAAACCCAAGCGTCTGGATCTCACTGTTTGTCATGTCCCTTTCGGTCGTAGCCTTTGAGATTCACCTGATGCATTTTTTCAGCATTGTTCAATGGCAACATTTTGCATCCATGGTCATCTCGATCGCCCTGCTCGGCTTTGGAACCAGTGGAACCCTGTTATCCCTCTTTCGAGAAAAAATGCTGGAACGCAGCTCTTTGTTGATCCCATTTTTCATGATGACTTCGGGACTGCTTATGATGATTGCCCTGCCCCTGTCTCGCCACGAGTTTTTTCGACTCGATACATTTACGCTTTTTACAGACCCATCACAGCTTGTAAAGCTGACCCTGAATTACCTTCTTTTCTTTCTGCCCTTCTTGTTCGCAGCGTTGTCCATTGGACTCGTCTTTGTCAAAAAGGCCTCAAAGATCGGATACTATTATTTTGCTGATCTGTTGGGTGCCGGATTTGGAGGACTGTTGGCAATTCTCCTTATGTGGTTGTTACAATTGGGCACCATCTCATTGATTGTAAGCATACTGCCAATTTGCGCCGGTCTTCTTAACCTCAAAATCACGCGTAGAAAAGAATACATTGTGCTATTGAGCTACAGTGCCGGATGCCTGTTCTTCTTGATTTTCTTATGGAATGAACCCTTGTCGCTCAAGGCATCTCCTTACAAAAGCATCAGCTATACGCTCGACCTGCCTGACGCTCGCATCGAAGGAGAAAATCACAGCCCCTATGGCTATCTTCAGGTGGTGAGTTCCCCGGTTCAGCGATTCGCACCCGGATTGAGCCTGAGCAGCCAAATTGAGGTCCCTCCTTCCCCGGTGGTTTTCAACAATGGGAACTGGTATGCACCCATTCCGGTTTCTGACAAGGCACTTCAGGTTCTGGATCACACCACCATGGGAGCACCTTTCCGGATACGTGAAATCAGAAGCATGCTCCAACTCGGTGCAGGAGCCGGATTTGAAGTTCGGTATGCGCTTCGTAACGGTGTGAATCAACTCGATGCCGTGGAGCCTCATGCGGTTCTGATCGATCTTTTGTCCGCTACATTTGCTTCTCAAACCGACTCTGTTTACAATGATCCGAGGGTTCGCTGGCATTCCCTATCCTCCCGTTCCTTTTTAGAGCAAACCAAGGCCGAATACGATCTCGTACAATTGCCTTTAATGGGAACCTTCGGCGGCTCCGTTGGACTCAATGCCCTGGAAGAAGACTGGGTGCTTACCCGGGAAGGATTTCAGACCTTATGGAATCGACTGGATGAAAACGGTATGCTGGCCGTGTCCTGTTGGGTCGATATGCCGCAGAAGATGTCCATCCGCCTGGGAGCCCTGCTCTCAGATCTGCTTCTACAAAACCAGGTTTCCGATCCGTGGAATCAACTCCTTGTCATCCGGAGTTGGGGAACAATCACGTTCATTCTTTCGAAAAACCCCTGGACCCAATCGGAATTGTCAAATTTGGATGAATTCTGCAGGAAGCAGCAATTTGATCAGGTGTATGCGGATGCAGACCCAAGCTCAGAACCTTTCAACCTGATTCAGGACCCTTATTTCGAAAGCAACCTTAAAAAGTCAATTGGCCCGAAGCGGGATTCGCTGCTGACCCATTTTCCATTCCATGTCAAATTACCTACTGACAACAAGCCCTACTTCTTTCAATTTCTCAAATTAAGTCGGTGGCAGGAACAGAAGACGCGTTGGGGAGAGTCTCGAACCGCCCTTTTGGAATTGGGATACTTTCTCCTTGTGATCACGTTTGTGCAGCTGCTTGTTTTTGCCTTCGCACTTGTTCTTCTGCCCCTGTTTAAATTGAAGAAAGCTCAAAGCGGCAAGGGCCCCGTGCTCATCTATTTCTCTTGCCTGGGTGTAGGATATATGTTCCTTGAGATGATACTGATCAAATACTTTTCACTATACCTGGGCCATCCCATCTATTCGGTTTCAGCTGTCATCACAGTGATGTTGATCAGCTCTGGCTTGGGCAGCATGTACTCTGAGAAACTTGGATTGCATAACAAGCCTCATATTCGCATTCTGGCAATGGTTACCGTCCTCGCCGTGATATACGCGCTGGTTCTGGGTCCTCTGCTTTCGGGTACTGTGGGACTGGGGCTGGGTGCAAAACTCGCGATTACTCTTTTTGTTATTGGGATACCTGCTTTCTTCATGGGAATGCCCTTTCCATTGGGCCTGAAAAAACTCGATGCGACCAAAAAGAAGGTAGTACCCTGGGCCTGGGGCGTCAATGGATTTGCTTCTGTGATCAGTGTTTCGTTGGCCGTCATCTTTTCGGTGGAATTGGGTTTTGTCGTTGTCCTGCTTCTTTCTGCTCTCGCCTATTTCGTGGCACTCCTGTCGGTGAGGACCTTGACCTAATTTCCTATCTTTACCTCTAAACAACTAATCGCCATGAAATACCTCAAGAAGACATTTCTTGCTTGGGCTGCCGTCCTTTATCTTTTGACCAGCTTACATCTATCCGCGCAAATTGACCCTGAAGTTTTCAATCAAATGGAATTCAGATTCATCGGGCCTGAGGGAAACCGAACCATCGCCATAGCGGGAGTGCCCGGTGATCCGATGATCAACTATGTGGGAGCCGCCTCTGGAGGCCTTTGGAAAACAGAGGATGGCGGCGTGACCTGGAAACCCATCTTTGATGAGCAAAGCGCCTCTTCCATTGGTTCTGTTGCCATTGCACCTTCACGAACGGATGATGTCTGGGTCGGCACCGGGGAAACCTTCATCATCCGACCGGCTCACGCCATGGGAGACGGTATTTACAAGTCTGGGGATGCCGGCAAGACCTGGACCCATATGGGCCTCGAGAAAACCGGACGCATCGGACGGATTGCGGTCCACCCGACCAATCCTGATATTGTATATGCTGCGGCTCTCGGTCATACCTTCGGGCCGCAAGAGGATCGTGGGGTATACAAAACGACAGATGGTGGAATGAATTGGAAGCGCATCCTTTTTATCGATGAAAATACAGGTGCGGCAGACATTGCCCTGGATCCAAAAAACCCCGATCGACTGCTGGTGGGCATGTGGAGCATACACATCAATACCTGGGGCCTGCGCAGCGGTGGTCCCGGAGGTGGCATTTATCGCTCCCTGGACGGTGGAGAATCCTGGGAAGCGATGAAGGACAGGGGCCTGCCTGGTGGAGCTGACAACCCGGTTGGGAAGACCGGAGTGGCCATTTCGTATTCCGAACCGGACATCGTTTATGCCCTGTTTGAGATCGACAGCCCGGCGTTGTACCGTTCCGAAGATTTCGGAAATACCTGGAGCCTTGTTACTAGAAACCACGATATCAATGAGCGCGCCCCTTATTATACGCGCATGGCGGTTTCTACGGACAATCCGGATGAAATCTATTTCGCCAACGTAAAATTCAGCGTTTCACAGGATGGAGGAAAGACCTTGAAAGGAGGCTATGAAGCCGGAGGGGACAATCATGACATCTGGGTGGATCCTCTGAATGCCGACAGGATCATGGTGGCCCACGACGGATGTGCCAGCATCAGTCTGAACCGGGGTAAAACCTATCAACAGGTCGTGCTCCCGGTGGCCCAGATGTATCACGTGGCACTGGATGACCAGGTGCCTTACAATGTCTATGGCAACCGGCAGGACGGGTATTCCTACAAAGGACCGAGCAACAGCCTGCAGGGATACATCCCACTCGGACTCTGGAAAGGAGTTGGGGGATGCGAAAGTGGCTTTGCCCAACCCGATCCCTTCGACAACAACATCGTATGGTCAGGATGCTATGACGGAGGCCTTGAGCGCTATGACCAGAGAACGGGTCATGCCCGTGACGTTCGCGTGTGGCCCGAAGCAGGCTATGGCTGGGCACCCGCTGACATGAAGTACCGGTGGTATTGGAGCTTTCCGTTGGCCTTTTCGCCTCATGTAAAACACCGCGTCTATGTGGGCAGTCAGTTTGTTCACAAGACAGACGATGACGGTCAAAGCTGGCAGGTTATCAGCCCGGATCTGACCCGGAATGACAAATCCCATCAGCAAAACTCGGGAGGCGTAGCCATTGACAACCTCATGACCTGGGACGGCTCCGTTTTGATCTCCATCGAAGAATCTGAGTTGGAGGCTGGACTTATTATGACCGGAAGCAACGATGGTCAGGTTCACATTACCCGTGATGGAGGTAAGAACTGGGAGAACGTCTCGGACAATATTCCGGATCTTCCCGAATGGGGCACTATTTCCAACATTGAGATCTCAAGTCACAAAAAAGGAAGCGCTTATATCTCGGTCGACTTGCACCACATGGGTGATTTTGATCCTTACGCTTTAAAAACAGAGGATTACGGAAAGACCTGGAAAAAGATCAGTGACGGAATTCCTTCATCCATCCACAGCTTTGCCCACGTGATCAAGGAAGACCCCAAACTGGAGGGAATGCTCTATCTCGGGGTTGACAACGGACTCTATGTGAGCTTCGATGACGGTCAGAATTGGATGCAGCTCCGGAATAACCTCCCTCCTGCGCCGGTCTATTGGCTGGAGATCCAGGAACATTTTGACGACCTTGTTGTGGGAACCTACGGGCGTGGCTACTACATACTGGATAACATTTCACCCTTGAGAGAATACCCTCAGGAAGTAGCTGAAAGTAATCCTCAGCCCCGTGCCCACTTATTCAGCTTGAGAAACGCCTACCGTTTCCACGAACAACAAAACATAAAAACCGATGGTCCAAGTCTGAATTCGGGAAAAAACCCAGCTTACGGGGCCGAGATCAACTATTTCCTCAAAGATACGGCACAACAAAAAGTTGAGATTCAGATTCTCTCACAGCAAGATGAGATCATTCGTACCTTGAAGGGAAGCAACAAAGAGGGAGTCAATCGAGTCATGTGGGATCTTCGGTACGAACCTACCTTCAAGCCCAAACTTAAGACAACTCCTCCCGGAAGACCCTGGGTGCAACTCGGTGGAGAGGGCTGGCGCCCCCTGGTCACCTGGGACCTGGATTTGATGCGTGGGCAGTATGGTCCGAAAGTCGTGCCCGATTCGTATAAAGTCAAATTGATCGTCGACGATATGGAATTCACAAGGGAGGTCACTGTGTTAAAGGATCCCCGATCAGAAGGAACCCTGGAGCAGATTAGAGAGCAAGTTGAGGTCTCCCTGGAGCTTCGAGACGCCATGAACCTGGCTGTCAGCATGATCAATGCCGTCGAAGATGTTCGGAGTGAGCTTGACAGCCTTATTCCGCAGTTGAAAAACGAATCGGATCGGATCCAGGCCCGGGACTTGAGTAGAAAGGCCCGCAACATTTCAGGATCGCTTTACGACATACATTTGACCGGAGCGCGGGAGGACGCTTTTCGATCCCCGATGCAACTTTACGGACGTCTTAGCGCACTGGCCAGTGATCTGACGGGGCATGGGGTCGATTTCCAACCTACCGATCAGCAAAGAGAGGTGGGAGTCATTTTAAACGATCGACTGAAAAAGGTCAAAGAGAATTTTGACATTCTGTTCGAACATGACATTCCCGAACTCAACAAAAGACTCAAAAGTGCAGATTTGAAGATTCAGACCCAAAAGGAGATTAAATCCTGAAAAAATTATTCCGTGGTCAGACTGTAAGTCGATTCCGTGTCGTCTATCTCGCCTATCTTGGCATTTGACTTCTTGATCTCCATTTCATTGGCAAAACCGGGGGGCAAATCAATCATGCCCTTCTCCTGGTAGAGGCGCAGCATGTTGGATCTGAAATTATAGATATTAATGTTGTCGTTCTCAATGTCCAGAAAGAAATCATAGGCACTGCTAGGGCAGTCGTGTTGCTTGCAACCGCTCATATGCAGGATTCCCTCTTCTATGAAAATGGGGGTTTCCGTATTCCAGCGCTGCAGCATGGCCTCGTAATTGAACCGATCCAGCTCTTTTAGACGTGCCGCCAAAACCTCGTTTTCAAATAACTTTTCCTGTCCTGCGTACTTGCCTTTGTACGTGACCATAAAGCCCAACTCGGTGTCCGGTATTTCAATTTCATCCTCGCCCTCTTTTGTCAGGTCTTTTACCTCTTCGGTATCATCGTTCATTTCTTGTTCAGACACACTGTCAGGGCCCTCCTGACCCGACTGGTTCTTTTTGAATTTGTCGCAGGAAACAATCGAAACCATAAGTATCAGAAACAAGATAATCTTTTTCATAATGAAGGTATTTTTTTCAAGATTGGATCGTTAAATATAAGCAATGTTAAATTCAGACAACAAAATCTTCAACCCTTTCTAAACTCCACAAATCTATTTACATTTGTGGCTTTGTTCAAAAATTGAGAAATACCATGGAAATCAAAGAAATGATAGAATCAAAATACAGTACCTGGCATCACCCATATAAGCCAGCAGCTACGTACAACAAGAAAGTGGCTTACTTCAGCATGGAGTTCGGTATCGACCAGGCCCTTAAAATATATTCGGGAGGTTTGGGTTTCCTGGCCGGATCCCATATGCGATCGGGCTATGAGTTGAAGCAGAACATGATTGGAATCGGGATGTTGTGGAAATACGGTTACTACGACCAGGCCCGAAATGAGGACCAGACGCTCCGAACAGATTTTGTTGAAAAGACTTACAACTTCCTGGAAGACACTGGCATTGAAGTGGAAGTCAAACTCCACGACAACCCACATGTCAAGGTGAGGGCCTACGTACTTAAACCAGAAATTTTCGGAACTGTTCCAATTTACCTGCTCAGCACCGACGTTGAAGGCAATGACTTCTTATCAAGAACCATTACGAATCACCTTTATGATGCCAATGAAGTGACGCGCGTTTCACAGAGCATTGTGCTCGGTATTGGAGGCGCCAAGGTAATTGAAGCTCTCGGCGGTGCAGACGTCTATCACCTCAATGAAGGTCACGCGTTGCCAGCCTTCTACTACCTCAAGGACCATGGCGTGAAGAAGAACCAATTGGTTTTCACCACGCACACCCCTGAAAAAGCAGGAAATGAAGAGCGTGATGCACGTCATCTGAATCGATGTGGCTTCTTCGGCCGCACTTATTCTGAAGAAGAATTGGGCAAGGAGATGGTCAACAATGGTATGATCAATTATACAGTGGCTGCGTTGCGCATGGCAAAAAAGGCCAATGCAGTGTCTAAATTGCACGCCAAAGTTTCACGAGTCATGTGGAAGGAGTATGACAGAACCTGCTCCATCGTACCCATTACGAATTCTCAGAATCAAAAGTTCTGGATGGATTCGACCGTTGAAAAGGCCTGGAAGAAAAAGAATGCGAAGACATATCAAAAGAGAAAACAGGAGCTGAAAAAGGATTTGTTCAGCGAGGTTGTGAATCAGACAGAAAAACTGTTTGATCCGGAGGTGCTGACCTTTGTTTGGGCACGACGCTTTGCAGGATACAAGCGAGCCGACTTGTTGCTCCATGACCTGGAGCGTTTCGAGAAGATGCTGACCAACGCCAAGTACCCGGTTCAGATCATTTGGGCTGGAAAACCTTATCCCATGGATTACTATGCGATCGACATCTTCAATCACCTTGTGAATTTCTCCAAGCAATATCCGAATCTGGCAGTTCTTGTCGGATATGAGATCGATCTTTCGAGACAACTCAAATGTGGTTCAGACGTTTGGCTCAATACCCCGCGAATCACGCGTGAGGCCTCTGGTACCAGTGGCATGACTGCTGCGATGAACGGATCGGTCAATGTGTCGATTAATGACGGATGGATCCCAGAGTTTGGAAAGAATGGCAAGAATTGTTTTGTACTGCCTGAAGTGGACCCAAATCTTCCTTACTGGGAACAGGATCGTATGGACGCGGAGAACCTTTATGAAATGCTGGAAAATGAAGTCATTCCTACTTACTACGACAAGCCTGAGAAATGGCAACAGATCGTATTCAAGGGCATGGACGATGTGATTCCGGAATTCACCAGTGCGCGCATGGCAGCCGAATATTACGAGAAAATGTTCAAATAGAAGCTAAAGCAGAATTATAAGCTTCAAAAATTCTAATTAAAAGAAAACATCCCGGATTCCATTCAGGATGTTTTTTTATTTCTTTTTTCTACTGCCGGATTCAATATCCCCTAAGTGGTGTTCCAAGGCTTCGACTGAGATCTGAATCTCTCGAATGAGAAGTGCCAAGGACAGGATCAGTAGAACCAGTGCCAATCCGAATACCCATACGGCAATGATATGCTGTTCTATGTAGATCAGAAACATGGTCAGTACACAGAGCAACAGGCTGGTAATGCCAAAAATCTGCATAGATCGTGTCAGGTAAAGTCGCTTTCGCAGGTTTTCAATTTGCCGAATCAATGCCTGATCTTTTTCTTTCAGGAATTGATCCTTGAGATTACGCACCACTGAAGCGTAAGCCAGAAATCGATTGGTGTACGCGAGCATGATCAGGGAGATGGCAGAAAACAGTAAGGCAGGGGTCGTGAGGGTAAGTTGTTCCATTTCTCAAAAATATGGAAAATCTTTTTTTGGTATCTTGAGCTGCCAACTTTCATTCTCGTGATCAACTTCTTTCGCAAAAAACGCCGTAAAATGGCAGATGACAATCAATTTTTAAAATACAG
>JAHEHE010000155.1 GCA_024644725.1 Flavobacteriaceae bacterium
AATCATCAGCGATAAGCAGACACCAGCCAAGTTCATCCAGGGGCTCGGCGACGCCTACAAAACGTTTTCCGGCAGGATCGAGAAAATCTTCTATCTTGCCTGGTGTCGCCAGGAGGTGTTTGAGGATTTCCGGGTCTTTAATAAGATTGTTTTCTGAGTTGTCCGTGGTGAGAATTCGATGCTTATCTTTAAGGTTAAATAGTGCTCCGTATATGGATGAGTCCGATTTAACATTGATCAACAACTCCTGCATTAGCGATTGTAGCTCATCGAGATCGATAACCACCCCGAGAAGACCTGTGTACTCTTGAAGTGCTTCAGTATAAATGGGGACCCCAATCATCAGCGATGACTTTTGCGTCTTATCATTGATATTCAGTTCCCCTTTGAAAAAACCGAATTCTTTAATCTGGGTTTCCGTGTCGCTGGGAAGAGTGACAACGATATCCGAATCTTTGGTTTTTGAGCTTGCAAACTGCTTCAAGCTGTTGTCGAGGAGAAAGAGGTGTCTGAATGATGGAAATTGCTTCTCAATCGAGCTGAGGTAGGTTGAGACCTTTTTGATGTGGTCCGGCCTGTTGCCAGATTTATTGTGCAGGTTTTTGTTGACTTGATATTTTGCGAAGTTCTCTGTGATTACAAATGAATTAGAGATAACTCGTAAATCGTAATTACGTTCTTTGAACCAAAGGGAAAGCTCCCTGTGAATGATATTTGAAGTATCTATAAGTTTTTGTTCTGCCTTCTCGGTGATTGTTACGTGGATGGTGTTATTGAGTAGCCATCCCATTCCCAGTGCAGGCAGGAGTATAGCCAGCATGGCAAACAGGAGAATCCGGGTTCTTATGCCCAATAAGACATTGAGCGGTTTTAGCTTATCCTCCATAGGTCCTCAGTCATTTAAAAAAGTTCTTTTGAATGTTTGCAATGATCGAGCCGAAATGCCCAGTTGCCTGTTCTGATATGGTGCCATGTGATTTAAAGTTGTTGAAATAATTAGCTATTGTAAATGCCTAGAATGATGAATACCCAGAATAGAATCGGAGAGCAAGCCCCGCCCCGGAACACAAAAGGGACACTTGCTGAGACTCCAAATTGTCACACAGGAAGGACCTCTCGACCGGACGGGGACCGGAGGCAAAAGAAAAGAGCGCCCCCGGGAAGGTCGCTCTCATGTAAACACTGGTCGGGATGGCTGGATTCGAACCAGCGCCCCTCTGCTCCCGAAGCAGTTGGATACGCTCGGCTATACACTCGCTCTCTGTGCGCCAGCGTACCAGAGGGGTCTTGTTTTTAGATGTTAATATTTTCAATCTTGTATTGTAATACCTCTTTCAAAGAAAACGAGGTATTTGCGCATCAGGAAATTCCCGACAAAACCAAAAGCTGTAGCGATTGTTTTGCTCCAGACCGGAGAGACGCCCCACCAGGTCATATTCATGGTAATACCTAAGTCGAAGGCTCCCATGACTGTGACTGTAAATACATACATAAAAATTTCGCCCCAAGTATTCCAGCGAGCTTTATGTCGAAAAAGGATTGCAATGCACAGCAGGTAATTAATAATTGCAGCACTGACAAAGGCAGTGACGACTGCATAGGTCATCTTCACATCGATAGCAAGCAGCACACTAAATATTGCTATGTTACTAACGGCGCTGAACCCTCCGATGAATAGGTATAAAAGGATTTGCATCGGTAGCTGGGCCGTGTGGGCACTGTAATGGAGGATGCAATAAAGTGCCCGTAGGCCGTCTTTCCAGCCGATTTTTTTACCTTCCTCATAACTTCTGGGTTTGTAGCTGATTGCCGTTTCCCAAACCCGACAATGGCGCTGTGCGATTTTAGCCACGACTTCCGGCTCAAACCCAAAGCGGTCCTCCTTCAGTTCGATGGACTGGATAATTTCTCTGCGGAACAATTTGTAGCACGTCTCCATATCAGAAATGTCTAAGTTGGTCATCGTATTGGAGATGAATGTCAGTGTTTTGTTCATCCAGCTATGCCAAAAGTACAAAATCTTTCTGGAGGCTGGTCGTAGATATCGGGAGCCGAATACCACATCGGCTTCACCTTCAATTAACGGGACAAGCAGCTTCCGGTATTCCAAAGGCTCGTATTCCAGGTCGGCATCCTGGATTCCAACAAAATCACCTGTTGCATGCTCGAACCCTGTACGTAGAGCAGCACCTTTTCCCTGGTTGATTTCGTGATGTAGGATTTTAATTTCAGGATGCTGTTCTTCGAGTTTACGGGCTATTTCAAGGCTCTTGTCTTGAGAGCAATCATCAACAATGATGATTTCCAGTTTTAAGGTTTCTGACTGGAGTGTAAGAACTCGTTCTACGCATTGAGCAAGTGTTGCATCTTCGTTGTAACAAGGGACAATCAAACTCAATGTCCAGGCTTTTTGAGGTGTATCATCATTGTGATAAATCATTGATATCCCCTGTAATTCGTACCAACTTAGCTAAGCGAATGGGTTTCGTCAACAATTCTCTACTCTTTAAGGTAATTACACTGTCGATACGGAATGCCCCTCACGTCCCGGACACAATCACCTTGCGCCGGAACACTCAAAAGAAGTGTCTACTATCTTCTCTTTATCTGAAAAATCGAATCTACAACGTTTGAACTCTTGGAAAAGTCAGAGAAAATAGTATGATTTCAACATAACTGTAAGCTACTAAAGCCTGAATAATACCGAGGGCTCCTTATGAGAGAACTGAGCGCTGTTGTATTTGACGATGATGATTTGTTTTGTTCCCTTTTTGCTAGAATTTTAGAGATAAAGGTATCAAAGTAACAACCTA
>JAHEHE010000156.1 GCA_024644725.1 Flavobacteriaceae bacterium
CCAATGTTATCGATGCCTGCTGTCTTTGGCGATTGCCGGCCTTGTAATAGGGGAAACTGATCTTATTGGTCTGCTTGTCATACAGTGCAATGTATAGGGTGTGAGCTTTTAGCAATTCGCTAAGCGTCTCGCTTGCAAGCTCAATCATCTTTTGAAAATCCAGTTCTCCGGTCAGTTCCTGCACCACATGATTGATGATTGCAAGTTCGGCGTTGCGTTGTTGTGTCTCCGTTAGCAGGCGGGTGGTTTCCTGTTCCATCTTCTTACGCTCGGTTATATCCGTGAGCATTCCAAAGGAACCGATCATATTCCCCTCCTCGTCCAAGAGGGGCGCAGCGTTGTTCAAGCAAGGCACAAATGTCCCATCGGGTCGCAACAATGAAATTTCATACAGGCTTTGCTTGCCCTTTTTGCGTATTCTATTCTGTTCATGAACAATCTTCCTGCTTTTATCGTCGAGGAAGTCCAAAAAATTCCCGCCTACTATTTCTTCTTTCGACAGATCCAGCATTTCGCACATGGCCTCGTTTGCGTCCATTATATTGTCGTCTATGTCATTCAGCCAGAATCCCTGAGCGGTGGTTTGAAGGATCATGCTCAGCTCCTGCTCACTTTTTCGGACGGCGTCCTCGGCCTTCTTACGTTCAACGACCTCCTTTGAAAGCCGTCGGTTCCAATAGAAGAACAGCATCACAATAATGAAAGCGGGTACCAGTGCTTTCCACAAAAGCGAATAGTCGAATCCGTGCTCATATTTAACCGAAACCCAACGGTTAAAAATGGTATTCCTGTCGTTCTGGGGAATGGCAGTGAGGGCCTTCTGCAGGATACCGGACAGGATCGACCAGTCCTGCCGAACCGCCATGGCCTGATCGTATGCGTAGGGTGTCTCCCCGGCCACCTTGATCTGATTCAGGCGCAGCTGGCTGATGTAATAGCTGGTGGCTACTACGTTGCCGACGAATGCGTGTACTTTTCCTGCGGCCAACATTTTAAGAGCCGCCGGAATGGATTTTGCGGTCACCAACTGGATCCCGGGTTGGTTGTCCCGCAGCCACTCGTGGATGGCATACCCCTCCACCACCGCTACGCGTTTTCCCTCCAGGGCGTTCAAGTCTCCGATGTAGGTGACGTCACCGCCGGCAAAGATGTTTATGGGCATGGACAGGTAGGGGGTTGTGAAATTGTACCGGGCGTCACGCTCCGGGGTGCGAGCCACGGAGGAGAACATGTCCAACTCGCCGCTATCTACTGCGTCCACTGCCTGCTGCCAGGTGACATCCTTTTTGAACCGAAACTCCACACCAAGCATTTTGGAGATTCGATTGAGATAATCGATAGAAATTCCCCTGAATTCTCCGTCTTCATCGACGAATTCAATCGGTGCCCAATCGGTATCGGCTGCCACTCGGATGACTGGATGGGCTTTAAGCCATGCCTGTTCTTCGGTGTTGAGACGTAACTTTGCAGCCCAATCAGCATGAATCTCTTTCTTTTGTGGAAGGAAAATCCAACGTTGTTGGATCTGGTTATGCTCCTCGGGTGAAATATTGTTCAGGACTTTCTGAATGAGGTTTCTAAGCATTGGCTTATCGTTGCGGACAGCCATACGGAGCTCGGGGGCTTTGAAGGGTGAAGGCACATTAGGCATGATTCCAACAATGAAGTACTTTTTAATGATATAGGACGTAGAATTGATGTCGTTTATAAAGGCATCTGCCTCTCGAGTTACGAGCTTCTTCAAAGCATCATGAATGGAGGGTACGAGCAATAACTTGATCTCCGGATACTGGGACCGGAGGCGCTCTTCTACAATGTAACCCTTGATCACCGCTAGGGTTCGCCCTTTCAAATCTTCGATGGAGGTGATGCTTTTGTCTTCTTCGCGTGTGAAAATAAATTCTGAGACCTTGCTGTACGGTTCCGTGTGGAGAAGATAGGTTTCTCGTTCTTTAGAGTAGTAAATACACGGTAAAACATCGATTTCCTTCCGTTGCATCATACCCACGAGTTCGTTCCAGGTGGGACCGGTAATTACCTCGACTTCCACTCCAAGTTTTTGAGAGATAATTGTCAGATAATCGTTGGCAATGCCCTGATACTGCCCGGACTCGTCTACGAAATCGAACGGAGCCCAATCCGTCTCACCCCCGACCAGAATTTTGTTGTGTGCAGCAAGCCATGTTTTTTCTTCTTCAGTTAGCTGGATCGTTTGGGTGGGTGTTGGAAGCTTTGTCCATTTCGCAACAAATTCATTGATTTCAGCTTGGCCGATAGAGTCGATGCCTTTGTTGAGAATGCCGACCAACTCAGGCCAGTCGTTCCGAATCGCTGTAACGCTTTTTAAAGCATTTTTCAGATCAATGAAAACCGCGCTAATGCCGGTCAAAGTGTGCCTGGCAATGAGGTAGTTATCAAAATTCAAACCAACCACGGCGTCCGCCTTGCCTTCGAATACCAGCTTCATCCCTTCAAGTGTGCTTTGGGTCTCAATAAGGTCTATACTCTCTTCATAAGGCTTGAGGAGGGCCCTGGCAAACGCATATCCTTTCACTTTGGCGACGGTTTTGCCTTCGAGATCCCTAAAGCCTCTGATCTCCATTTGCGCACTTTCCCGCGAAAAAATCGCAGGATACACTGTAAAATGGGAGTGGGTGGACAACAACCCGCTGGCCTTCGCCTGCATGGGTGCACACGCGAGCAGTCCATCGATTTCCTGATTTCTGGCTCGCTGCACAATATCGGGCCATGCACCCGCTTCTATGA
>JAHEHE010000087.1 GCA_024644725.1 Flavobacteriaceae bacterium
GAGCTCGTGCCCGATGAGTTTCCCCTGGATGATGAAAAGACGTACGAACTTTTTCAAAGAGGTGAGACCATTGGCATATTCCAATACGAATCTCCGGGGATGCAGAAACATCTTAAAGCGTTGAAGCCTACAGAATTTGCAGATCTCATCGCGATGAATGCACTGTATCGTCCCGGTCCGATGGAGTACATCCCTTCCTTTGTGGATCGCAAGCACGGTCGAGAAGAGATCAGCTATGATCTGCCTGAAATGGAAGAGTACCTGAAAGAGACCTATGGAATCACGGTGTACCAGGAGCAGGTGATGCTCTTGTCGCAAAAGCTGGCGAATTTCACCAAGGGCCAGGCCGATATGCTGAGAAAGGCCATGGGTAAAAAGATCTTTGCCCTGTTGGAAAAACTCAAACCACTGTTCATCGACGGAGGAAAGAAAAATGGTCATCCCGAAGATGTTCTTGAAAAGATTTGGAAGGATTGGGAAGCCTTTGCGGCCTATGCCTTCAACAAGTCACATTCGACTTGCTATGCCTTTATCGCTTATCAAACGGCATATCTCAAGGCCCATTACCCGGCGGAGTATATGGCTTCCGTTTTGAGCAACAACATGAATGACATCAAACAGGTGTCCTTCTTCATGGAAGAATGCAAACGATCCGGGATACCGGTTCTCGGGCCCGATATCAATGAATCCTACTATAAGTTCTCAGTCAACAACGAGGGAGCGATCCGTTTCGGAATGGGCGCCATCAAAGGAGTAGGTGCGGGTGCGGTGAAAGCCATCGTCAATGAGAGAAAGGAAAACGGCAACTTCAGATCGATCTTTGACGTGACCAAAAGAGTGGATCTTCGGGCCGCCAATAAAAAAGCCTTTGAGGGGATGGTGCTGGCCGGTGCATTCGATTCCTTTTCGGATACCTGCAGGGCCCAGTATTTCGAGTTGGACGAAAGAGGGGTGAGCTTCATTGAGAAGGCAATTCGCTATGGAAACAAGTTCCAGGAGAGTAAAAATTCGGCACAGGTCTCTCTTTTTGGAGAAGCGTCCGATGTCCAGCTCGATGAACCCGTGATTCCAAATTGCGAACCGTGGAATGTCATGGAGGAGTTGTCGAAGGAAAAAGAGATGATTGGCATCTACATATCAGGGCATCCGCTTGACGATTACAAAACCGAGATAAAATATTTCTGTAATGCTCGGGTCGAGATATTAAAAAACATGGACGCCCTGGAAGGAAAAGAGCTGTCCTTTGCGGGCATCATTACTGATGTGCAACATCGCATCAGCAAGAATGGGAAGCCCTGGGGCCTCTTCACCTTCGAAGATTACAGCGAGGCCTACGAGTTCAGGCTATTCAACGAAGATTATTTGAAATTCAGGCACTTCCTGATACCCAATACCTTTCTCTACTTGAAAACGGTATGCAGAAGAGCCTGGCAAAATGGCGACGTACGGGTACAGATCACGGTGATGCAGCAGCTCCAGGACGTATTGGGCAAAATGGCCAAGAAGATAACAATCCAGATGCCCATTGAGCAAATCAATAAGGAAAGGGTTGAGCATATCCAAAAGATGTTTAAGAAACACAAGGGAAACCAGCACCTGAATTTCACCGTTTTTGACAAGAGTGAAAATTTGAAGCTAACCATGCCGAGTCGAACCTCGAAGATCAATATCTCCAAAGAGCTCCTGGACGAACTCTATGAGAACGAATGCAGTTTCAAGCTCAACTGATATTATTTGAGATAGGCAGAAAGCAGCCTGTGAAAATGATGAACGCCTTTTTCGCGTTTGGGTGAAAACCGGCCACCCCTATAAAAGGATGAACGAATTCCCCTTTGAACGTTTTCTACGACGAACTCATCTTCTCGCTCCACTTTTTCCAAATCGGTTCCGGCGCCCTTGCCCAGCTTGCCCGGATCGTAGACATAGCTCAGGAAGGAGACCTTGGTTCGGTTCAGATCAAGAGGACGCACAATGTTCAGCGAGAGGCCCCATGGGTAGAAGTTGAACATCATGTTCGGAAATACCCAATAGTAATAGGCAGCGACGTTTTTTCCTTCATCAACATGCCCAGGAGGCAGATCAAAGATCTCTGTTCCTTCATCGGCATATCCGATCTGCAGGTTGCAATGCTCATAGATCTCGGTTGTATAGCTGCCGTAATCCAAAACTTTATTGAGGCCCTCGTGTACGAACGGTACGTGAAAACCTTCCAGGTAGTTGTCGCAGTAAAGGGCCCAGTGCGCGTGAACGAGGTAGTCCTTGGAGAGGGATTCGTCGAAGGCAAACTCCTCCAATGGAAGAAAACCGATGCGCTCGTTCATGATGTCTAGTACTTCCTGGAAATCAAAGGCGGGATTCAATCCGGCAAAGAGCCAGGGACCCCATTTTCGCAAGGGGAAAGCGTACAGGTCCTCACAAGGGCGGGGGAATTCCTCTGCATCGGCGAATTCTGGCATATGCTCAAATTTTCCATCAAGCCCAAACCTGCGACCGTGATACATGCAGGTCAGCTTCTTGACTTTGCCCGCTCCCAGGCTAACAAGGTTCGCACGGTGGGTGCAAACGTTGCTCAGGCAGTGCAGCTCCCCGTCTTTGTCTCGAGTCAGCACCATGGGTTCTGTAAGGAAGCTGTCCAAAAGCACAAAAGGGTAGACCGATCCGGGCAATTTCACAAGGTTATCGTCGCCTGCAAATTGCCAGGTCTTGAGAAAAATGCTTTCCCTTATGCGGTCAAACACCTCTGAATCCCGGTAGAAGGCAGCAGGGAGGGTTTCCGCCTTGCGAATATCCGAATCGACATGAAATTTTTCACCCATAAGACATCCTTATTTATTTGTCGTATAATTGTGATTAAATGTATGAATTTTCTGCATGACCAAACCCAATTTCCATGAAGTCCGATAAACAACAGGTAGGATTGATTACCGCGACTTCTCTTGTTGTCGGAAACATGATCGGAGCGGCTATCTACGTTCTACCGGCTACCCTTGCCGGTTATGGCAGCATAAGCATCCTGGCTTGGGTGCTCACAGCACTGGGATCCCTTGCTTTAGCCAAGATTTTTGGAAATTTCAGCAAGATAATCGTTCAGAAAAGTGGCGGGCCCTATATCTATACCAAGGAGGGTTTCGGCGATTTCATAGCCTTTCTCATGGCCTGGGGGTATTGGATTTCCATTTGGGTGGGCAACGCGGCAATTGCCATAGGCGTGATAAGCGCACTCAGTTTTTTCATCCCGGTTTTGGAGACGAATGCCTTGTATTCCGTATTGACCGGTCTTGGGTTGATCTGGTTGCTTACCTGGATGAACTCACTGGGGATCAAAACTTCGGGTCGCATACAGGTCATTACCACCTTGTTCAAAATACTTCCCCTGCTGGGGTTCATCCTTTTGGGGATCTTTTATTTTGACACCTCGAATTTTCCCGAATTCAACCTGACCGGGGAGAGCGATCTGAAAACAGTAGCCGTGGTTGCCACCTTGACTCTATATGCTTTTTTGGGCGTGGAATGCGCCACAATTCCGGCTGAGAACATCAAGGACCCGCAAAAGACCGTTCCAAGGGCGACCCTTTTGGGAACTGTGATCACGACCTTGATCTATATTTTTGCCACAGTAGTTTTATTCGGACTGATTCCCGTGGAATCCCTGAAGAATTCACCGGCTCCCTTTGCCGAGGCTTCGAACCTCATTGGAGGACAGTATTCGGGATATATTGTGGCAGCCGGCGCAGCGATTGCAGCTCTTGGAGCGCTCAACGGCTGGATACTGATTTCGGGTCAGATCCCGATGGCAGCGGCGCGTGACAGATTGTTTCCCAGGGTATTTAAAAAAGAAAACAGCAGGCAAACTCCGGCTTTGGGCATCGCTATCGGCAGCGTATTGACCAGCGCTGTGATGCTCATGAATTTTTCGGAGAGCCTGGTCAGTCAGTTCAAGTTTATGATCCTGCTATCGACCCTGACGGCACTTGTGCCGTATTTGTTCACTTCGGCTTCTTATGCCCTTGTGATCATCGAGAAACGGATTGGAATGCCCAAACTGATCAGGAACCTGGTACTGGCTGCTCTCGGTTTTTCTTATTCCCTATGGACCATTTATGGATCGGGCACTGACACAGTTTTCTATGGATTTCTTCTTTTGCTCGCAGGAATTCCATTTTACATACTGATGAAGTACAATCAAAAGAAAGATCAATGAATTTTACGCACCATTCCGAGTATTTGCCCCTGGAATCGGTTCTTATAAAAAAAGCCGCATATGCCTTCAGATCTGAGGCCTTTGTGGAAAAGCATTGGAAGGAGCTCAACTATCTGAGTCCACCGGATTTTAAGGCTTCAAAGAGCGAATTTCAAGGTTTTGAGTCCTGGTTGAATGCGAATGTGCCGGAAGTGCACACGTTTCCTGCCGCAGAGGGGGTGACCATGGATTCCATCTACTGCAGGGATGCGTCAATAACGACTGATTTTGGAGTGATCATCTGCCGGATGGGAAAGCAAGCGAGGATGCCCGAGCCCGAGGTTCAGGCCGCTTATTACGAAGAGCACAGCATCCCCATTTTGGGCCGGATCGAAGCCCCCGGGACCCTGGAAGGAGGAGATGTGGCCTGGCTTGACAGGCAGACTCTAGCCGTTGGGAGGACCTACAGGACCAATGCCGAGGGGATTGCCCAACTGAAGACTCTGCTTGAACCCCGAGGGATTCAAGTTCTTGTCGCCGATCTGCCGCATTACAGGGGTAAGGACGATGTTTTCCACCTGATGTCCATACTGAGTCCTGTTGACAAAAATCTTGCAGTTGTCTATTCACCGTTGATGCCCATAGCCTTCCGGGAGGAATTGATTTCGAGAGGCTACGAGCTTATCGAAGTGCCTGAAGCCGAGTTTGATTCGATGGGGTGCAATGTTTTGGCCGTCGGACCTCGGGTATGTCTAATGGTGGCGGGTAACCGGGTCACCCAGGAGCGTATGATGGAGGCCGGGTGTGCGGTTCATCTCTACAAGGGCGAGAATATAAGCATCCCCGGCGGGGGAGGGCCCACCTGTTTGACAAGACCCTTAAAAAGACGCTGCTGAATACTTGGGACTGGGGAATATATTTGTAATTTTAGACGCATTAAAACCGGTTGATGAACATCCATTTCATTTCTATAGGCGGAAGCGCCATGCACAATCTGGCACTGGCTCTCCAGGCTAAAGGCGATCATATCACGGGCAGTGATGATGCTATTTTTGAACCCTCCCGATCCCGCTTGGAAAAAGCAGGACTACTCCCTGCCAAAATGGGTTGGTTCCCTGAGAAGATCGATTCCAGCCTGGATGCGATAATCCTGGGGATGCATGCCAAAGCAGACAACCCAGAACTTCTCAAAGCCCAGGAGCTCGGGCTTACGATTTACTCCTATCCTGAGTTTTTATACGAGCATGCCAAAAACAAAACGCGCGTCGTCATAGGGGGCTCACATGGCAAAACAACAATTACCTCCATGATCCTGCATGTGCTCAAATACCATCAGGTGGAGGTCGACTTCATGGTCGGGGCTCAGCTGGAAGGATTTGATCGCATGGTGCATCTGACCGCAGAGAATGAGATCATCGTTTTGGAAGGAGATGAATACCTGTCATCTCCGATAGATCTCAGACCCAAGTTTCACCTGTATCGCGCGAATATCGCCTTGATCAGTGGAATTGCCTGGGATCACATCAACGTTTTTCCGACGTATGAGAACTATGTGGGTCAGTTCAGCGCATTTCTGGATACCATGGTCAAAGGGGGCACCATCATCTACAACGAAGAGGACTCCGAAGTAAAACGCGTGGTTGAGCAAAGCACTAACCAGGTAAAAAAATACCCCTATGGCACTCCTGATTTTCGAATAGAAGATGGGATGACCCTACTCGAGACACCGGAAGGGGAGATTCCATTGGAGGTCTTTGGTCAGCACAACCTGCAGAATTTGGAAGGAGCCCGAGCTATATGTTTTCATTTGGGAGTCGGTGAAGAAGAGTTCTATGAAGCCATCGCTGACTTCAAAGGGGCAAGCAAACGACTGGAAAAGATCGGAGAGAACGAATCGACGGTAATCTACAAGGACTTCGCCCATTCGCCTTCGAAAGTGGAGGCAACGACCCGAGCCGTCAAGGAGCAATACCCCGACAGGACCTTGTTGGCCTGCCTGGAGCTTCACACCTACAGCAGTCTCAACCAGAACTTTTTAAAAGAGTACAAGGGAACTTTGGACCCTGCGGATGAGGCCCTGGTTTTCTATTCCCCACATGCGGTAGAGATAAAACGACTCGAAGAGATCGGCAAGGAAGAGATAGAAAGGGCTTTTGAAAGGAAGGACCTTTTGATTTACACGGAGCCCGCCTCGTTTAAATCGTTCTTGTTTTCCCAGGATTTGAAGGACAAAGTGGTCCTTTTGATGAGTTCCGGAAATTATGGGGGACTTGATTTTGATGAGGTCAAAAGTCTGTTGTAGAAATGTATGCTGTCAGATCTTGAATTTCCTAATCCTTGTATCCGAATCGGCGTAATTCCCGGTTGCTGCTGCGCCAGTTTTTGTTGACCTTGACGTAGAGTTCAAGAAAAACTTTCTTGCCGAAGAATTTCTCGAGATCCTTGCGTGCCTCGGTACCCACCTTTTTCAGCGAGGAGCCCTTGTGCCCAATGATAATGCCTTTTTGGGTATCTCTCTCCACCATGATGACGGATCTGATCCGGATGATGTTTTCCTCTTCTTTGAAAGATTCGGTCTCGATCTCAACGGCATAAGGCACCTCTTTTTTGTAGAGTTTCAGGATCTTTTCACGAATCGTCTCATTGACAAAGAAACGCTCCGGTTTGTCGGTAAGCTGGTCCTTCGGAAAATAGGGTGGGCTTTCCGGAAGAAGGCGAACGATCTCCTCCTTGAGTTCACGCACATTGAAGTTTTCCAATGCCGATATGGGGTAGATAAGGGCATTGGGAACTTTTTTGTTCCAAAATTCCATTTGCTCCTCCAGAATGGACTGCTCCGACGTGTCTATTTTATTGAGAACCAGTATGACCGGGATGTCTGCGTTTCGGATCTTGTCGAAAAAGCTTTCATCCTTCAGGTCTTTTTCGCCAATCTCTACCATGTAGAGAAGAATGTCAGCATCTTCAAATGCGGTCTTGACGAAATCCATCATGGACGACTGGAGTTCATAGGCGGGCTTGATGATTCCGGGAGTGTCGGAAAACACGATCTGGTAATCTTCTTCATTGACGATACCCAAAATTCGATGCCGGGTGGTCTGGGCCTTGGAGGTGATAATAGATAGTCTCTCTCCCACCAGGGCATTCATCAGAGTGGATTTGCCCACATTGGGGTTGCCGATGATATTGACGAAGCCTGATTTATGGGCCATGTTCTTTTTTTTGTAAAGGTAAGATCTTTGATTCACATTATATGCCGGCGACTCCCATGAAGAGGTAAATTGCAGTCGTAATAAGGCCTCCAATCAAGGCGTAAGGCAGTTGGGTCCGAACATGATCGATATGATCGCTTGCCGAGGCCATGGAGGATATGATCGAGGTATCGGATATGGGTGAACAGTGATCTCCAAAAATTCCTCCTCCTAAAGTTGCTGCGATGACGAGAGTCAAATCTGCATGGTGCACTTCGGCCATTGGGATAGAGATCGCCAGCATGATGGCAAAGGTACCCCAGGAAGTTCCTGTTGAGAAGGCGATGAAGGAGCTGATCACAAATACGATGGCAGGCAGGAACTGTGGGGAGAGCCATTCTTTTGACCAATTCGCCACATAAACACCCGTGCCGAGCTGGTTACATGCATCACCGATGGCAAAGGCCAGGAGCATCAGCAGGGCAAGGGGCATAAGTTCGCTGATCCCTTTTAGCGTTAGATCGACCATCTCTTTCAATTTCATGATCCCCTGAGATCGGTAAAGAATCATGGCAACCACAATTGAGGCTATGACCGCATAAAGAACTGAGGAAGAGCCGGACCCCTTTCCAATAGCTTGAGACAGGTGATTGGCAAATGAGGTTGAGCTTTCGACCTTGTCCCATCCGGTATAGGCCAGATTGATCGGCATCATTACGACCATGGTGAGTAAAGGAATTACCATATTATAGGCCTTGGCCTTGATCCCCTCCTTGGGTTTGTACGAGGTGATTACGTCCGAAATCATGGGTTTTGACCCTTCGTTCATGAGTTTGCCAGTGGTTTGCGTCCTTTTTTCTGCCTTCTTCATGGGCCCGATGTCTTTTCCTGTTAGGATCACCGTTGCCAGAATAATCAGGGCCAATATGGGATAGAAATTATATGCGATCGATGAGAGAAGCATCGTAAAAGGGTTCTCAATGTTCTGCGTAAGGAGCAGGCCCATAATGAAGGCACCCCAGGCATTGAAGGGGATGAGAATCGACGTAGGGGCCGAGCTTGAGTCAGCGATGTAGGCCAACTTTTCCCTCGGGATCCTCATTTTGTCAAATACCGGGCGGTAAAGGGTTCCGACAGTGAGGGAGCTGATGCTGGTCTCAACAAATAGCACGATTCCCGTGAGCATGGCAAGCAGTTGCACCATGACGCGGCTGTATCCCGCCTGCTTTTTCTCAAAGTATTGGATGAGGTTATTCAGCCGATTGATAAAACCTTCTACCCCTCTTGAATATTGGATGAAAAGCAGAAGGGCCCCTACAAGGGCGCTGAACATGATGGTTCGCGTATTCCCTTCCGATTTGAAAACGTTGACCATCCCTTCGATGGTGGCAAGGCTCCCTTCCAGGACATTCCAGTCGCTCATGATGAGCCAGGAAAACCAGATTCCAAAGACCAGGGCAATGTAAACTTGTTTCGTTTTAAGGGCCAGGATGATTGCTATTACGGGGGGAAGGACAGATAGAAAGCCGTAGTCACTCATTTG
>JAHEHE010000088.1 GCA_024644725.1 Flavobacteriaceae bacterium
TAGTGAAGCAAAAGTGAAGATTATTTTTTAACAATGTATCCATGGAAAATTTAGCGTTAATTGAATCTTTTTCAGAGTTCAAAGATGAGAAGAGCATTGACAGGGTAACCCTGATGGCCATATTGGAAGAGGTTTTTCGCTCGGCCCTGAAGAGAAAGTTTGGGTCAGACGACAACTTTGACATCATTATCAACCCCGACAAAGGGGATCTTGAGATCTGGCGAAACCGTGTCGTTGTTGAGGATGATGAAGTAGAAGACGACAATGAGGAGATTTCTTTGACCGACGCGAGAAAGATCGAGCCCGATTTTGAGGTGGGTGAGGAAGTTTCGGAAGAGGTGAAGCTGGTCGACCTGGGAAGGCGTTCGATCCTGGCACTGCGTCAGAACCTGATTTCCAAAATTCACGAACACGACAACACAAACATATTCAAACAGTACAAAGATCTCGAAGGCGAGCTCTATACAGCCGAAGTTCACCACGTTCGACATAACGCGGTGATTCTTCTCGACGACAACGGAAACGAATTGGTCCTTCCGAAAAGCGAGCAGATTCGATCTGACTTTTTTAGAAAAGGAGAGTCGGTCAGGGGGATCATCAAAACGGTTGAGCTGAGAGGCAACAAACCTGCAATCATCCTTTCGAGAACGGCACCGGAGTTCCTGGTCAAACTCTTTGAACAGGAGATTCCAGAGGTTTTCGACGGTTTGATCACCATCGAGCGGGTCGCGCGGATTCCGGGTGAAAAAGCCAAGATCGCAGTCGATTCCTATGATGACAGGATCGATCCGGTAGGGGCCTGCGTCGGAATGAAAGGTTCCCGTATTCACGGTATCGTGAGGGAGCTTGGCAACGAGAACATTGACGTGGTCAATTACACGAAGATCGATGAGCAGTTCATCAAAAGGGCCCTGAGTCCCGCCAAGGTGGTATCGCTCAAGATCCACCAGGCTGAGGAAGAAGGCGAGAAACCACGAGTAGACGTCTTTCTCAAGCCTGAAGAGGTTTCAAAGGCTATCGGTAAAGGGGGTGTAAACATCCGTCTGGCGAGCCAGCTGACCGGCTATGAGATCGATGTACAAAGAGAAGGTATAGAAGACGACGTCGAACTTGTCGAATTCTCGGATGAAATCGAAGAATGGGTAATCAATGAATTCAGAAACATCGGGCTTGACACGGCACGAAGCGTTCTTGACCTGGACCTTTTGGAATTGGTCAAAAGAACTGATCTGGAAGAGGAAACCATTGTTGAGGTTCAGCGCATTCTGAGAGAGGAGTTCGAATCGTAATATATTTCATAATTTGCAAAACCATAAGTGAGAGGCACTTTTAAAAGAATTTATGACTGAATATAGACCACAAAGATTTAACAAAGTTCTACGAGAGCTCAACATCTCCCTGGACCGTGCGGTGGAATTCCTGGCCAACAAGGGAATTGATATCGACCCTCGGCCTACGGCGAAGATCTCGCAAGAGGTCTATACCATTCTGTCTGACGAGTTCCAAACGGATGCGAGCAAGAAAGTAGCCTCGAAGGAGATTGGTGAGGAGAAACGCAAAGAGAAGGAGGAGATTCGACTGGCTTTGGAAAGAGAGGCGGAGTTGAAAAGACTCGAAGAGGAGGAGAAGAGAGCCGAAATCTTCAAAACGGATTCGGAGAAGCTGGCAGGACCAAAAATGGTTGGAAAGATCGATATTGAGCCGAAAGCGGATGAACCGGCTCCGGAGGAAGAGCCAGCCGCCAAGCCTGAGAAAAAAGACCCGGAGGTCATCAAGGGCAGCAAAAAGCTCAAGGGCCTCAAGCAGGTAGGAAAGATCGAGGTGGAAGAGAAGAAAGAAGCGGTTGAAGAGAAAGAGGAGGAAGAAGCCCCAGTGAAGGCTGAAAAGCCAGCGAAGGCTGAAAAGCCTGCTGAGCCCGAAGTAGAGAAGAAAGAGACCCTTAAAACGGAATATCAGAAACTGTCCGGTCCGAAGAAGACAGGTGAGACCATTGACCTGTCGAAGTTCGAAAAACCCAAGAAAAAGGCAGCTGACAAAAAAGACGATTCGGGGGCAGGTAAAGCCCGCAAGAAAAGAAAGCGAATCCACGTTTCGCGTCCGGGCTTTGGAGCTGACGGAGGTGGCCGGGGAGGCGCAAAAGGCAAGGGAAAGAGAAAACCTGTTGTCAAAGAAGAGCCGTCACCGGAAGAAGTGCAAAAGCAGGTGAGGGAGACCCTCGAGAAATTGCAGGGAAAGACCAAAAAAGGAAAAGGAGCAAAATACAGAAGAGAGAAAAGGGATCTTCACAGGCAGCAGCTTGAAAAGGATCTCGAACAGCAGGAAGCAGAGAGCAAGGTGATCAAGGTGACCGAATTCGTAACCGCCAATGAGGTGGCAACGATGATGGACGTCTCGGTGACCGAAGTGATCTCCGCCTGTATGTCTTTGGGCATGATGATCTCGATGAACCAGCGTCTAGATGCCGAGACCCTAACCATTGTGGCTGAGGAATTCGGATACAATGTGGAATTCGTAGATGCCGAGGTTGAAGAGGCTGTTGAGGAAGAAGTGGATGCCCCTGAGGATTTGAAACCGAGGGCTCCGATTGTGACCGTCATGGGTCACGTTGACCACGGTAAGACTTCCTTGCTTGACTACATTCGAAATGCGAATGTGATTGCCGGTGAATCCGGAGGGATCACCCAGCACATAGGCGCCTATGCCGTGGAACTGAAAGACGGTCAGAAAATCACGTTTCTAGATACGCCGGGTCACGAGGCCTTTACGGCGATGCGTGCCAGGGGTACCCAGGTGACCGACATTGCCGTAATCGTTATTTCGGCGGATGATTCGATCATGCCGCAAACGAAAGAGGCCATCAGTCATGCGCAGGCAGCCGGTGTTCCCATCGTTTTTGCGATCAACAAGATAGACAAGCCGGATGCGAATCCGGACAAGGTCAAAGAAGAATTGGCCAACATGGACCTGCTCGTCGAAGACTGGGGAGGAAAAATCCAGTCGCACGACGTCTCTGCCTTAAAAGGCACAGGGGTGCGAGAGCTGCTGGAGAAGATATTGCTCGAAGCGGAATTGCTCGAGCTGAAGGCCAACCCGGACAAGGCGGCAAGCGGTTCCGTTGTTGAGGCCTATCTCGACAAAGGAAAAGGATATGTGGCAACGGTCCTTGTTGATGCCGGGACGCTTAGCGTTGGAGACTATATTCTCGCCGGACAGAATTCAGGAAAGGTGAAAGCCCTTCAGGATGAGCGCGGCAACAATGTAGAAGAAGCCGGGCCTTCTCAACCGGTATCCATATTAGGGCTTGACGGCGCTCCACAAGCGGGTGACAAGTTCAAGGTGTACGACGACGAAAGAGAGGCCAAGCAGATTGCAACGAAGCGCTCTCAGCTGAGTCGTGAGCAATCGGTGAGAACACAGAGACACATTACACTCGACGAGATCGGAAGGCGAATTGCGCTCGGTGGATTCAAGGAGCTGAACATCATCCTCAAAGGGGATGTGGACGGTTCGGTTGAGGCCCTGACGGATTCCCTGCAGAAACTGTCGACAGAGGAGATCCAGGTCAATATCATCCACAAGGGTGTGGGTGCGATCACTGAATCGGATGTGTTGCTCGCTTCAGCCTCCGAAGCCATCATCATCGGATTTAACGTACGACCCTCGGCAAATGCGAGATCGATCGCCGAGAAAGAGGAGATCGACATTCGAACATATTCGATCATCTACAAAGTCATTGACGACGTGAAAGACGCCATGGAAGGCATGCTTTCTCCGGATATCGTTGAAGAAATCACGGGTACAGCTGAGATTCGCGAGACCTACAAGATCTCCAAGGTGGGAACCGTCGCAGGATGTATGGTGACCGACGGAAAAATCTTCAGGAGTTCCAAGATCAGGTTGATCCGTGACAACGTAGTTATCTTCACCGGCGAACTGACTTCCCTGAAACGATTCAAGGATGACGTCAAGGAGGTCAGCAAAGGCTATGACTGTGGTATGCAGATCAAGAACTACAACGACATAATGGTCGAAGACGTGATTGAGGCCTTCCAGGAAGTAGAGGTCAAAAAGAAATTGAAGTAATCACCAAAAAAAAGCCCGATCGGAAGATCGGGCTTTTTTTAATACCTCAGCTTTAATACCTCAGCTTTTCTGTTTGGACATGGTGTTATTGCTCTTGTCGACATCGGCCATCAGTTGCGATGGGTCGATCTCCACGCTCTGAACGGGCTTGCTCGTTTTCAACTCATACGTCGGGGCAACCCAGGACCAGCTCTCCAGGGCAGTCGCTTCCGTGGGTTTGCTACCGTACATCATGCGAAGCGGGATGTAGAAATCTTCCGTGCTGCCGTCCGTATAGGTAACCCGCGCGTCAATAGGCATAGGGAGTGTTCCGGCCCTTTTCAGCGTCACTACGTTTCCGTCTATGGCTTCCACGCCATAATCAATGACTTTCGTGGTTTGTGTCCAGTAATTCAGGTACCATTCGAGTTGTATCCCCGAAATTTTTTCAGCTACCCGCTTGATGTCGTTGGGTGTTGGATGCGTGAATTTGAATTCGTCATAGTAGGTTCGGATCGTCTTGTCGAGGTTTTCCTTTCCTATGATGTATCCGAGTTGGGACAAAAAGACGCTTCCCTTGTTGTAGGCCGAAATTCCGTAAACCGTATTGGACTCATAGCGATCCGAAAAAGTCCCCAGGGGCTCCTGCAGGTTTGAATTGGCCAACTGGATATAGCGGTTGTAGGCGCCGTCGTTCGCAACGGCTTTCTTTTGATCAAAGATTACATTCTCGCAATGGTCCGAAATGTAGGAGGTAAAGCCCTCATCCATCCAGGCGTGCTTGGTCTCATTGGTCGCCAGAATGAATTGGAACCAGCTGTGCGCGAATTCATGCGCGGTGACACCCACAAGACTTCCAAAGGTTCGGTCACCTGTGATGAAGGTGCACATGCCGTATTCCATTCCGCCATCTCCGGCCTGAATCACCGAATACTGCTTGTAGGGATACGGACCGATATGTTCATTGAAGTAGGCCAGGATCTCCTGGGTCTTGGGCTGGAGTTTCTTCCAGTTCTCTTTGTATTTGGGATCCTTTTTATAGAAGAAATGAAGCTCAACCCCGTTCTCTCCCTCTACCTTGTCGTGAACGTATTCGGGATCGGCCGCCCAGGTAAAGTCATGAACATTGGGTGCTTTGAAATGCCAGGTCAGCTTCTTGCCTTTGGGCAATTTCAAGGGCTGATTAGGATCCTCATATCCGTGGCCCACTTCTTGAGGATTCTGCAGGTAACCTGTTCCTCCGACGGTGTAGTCACGGTCAATGTGTATCGTCACGTCAAAATCACCCCATACCCCGTAAAACTCTCGGGACAAATAAGCATTTGCGTGCCACCCCTCCTCGTCATACTCGGCGAGCTTCGGATACCATTGCGCCATGGAAAGCACTACGCCCTCTGCATTGTTCCTTCCGGCGCGTCGAATATGCACAGGCACCTGCCCCTTGAATTTCATGAAGAATGTAGTCGATTCTTTGGGCTGAATTGGTGCGTTGAGCTTTACTTTCATCACTGAACCGAAAATTTCGTAAGCAACAGGCTTGCCCTCCTGTTGCAGTTCGATCACCTTTTGAAAACCGATTTCCTCGGGTTTGAGCTTGGCGATGCGACTCTCGAATTTGGGCTCTTCCCGAGTGCCTACATTGTCCGACATCCTGGGATGCGGATCGGGCACGCTTTGGAGCCGGAGATCCATTTCACTCCCGGGTTGAAAGGCATTGTATTGAAGGTGATAGAAAACCTCGTGAAGTGGATCCGGAGAGTTGTTGGTGTAGACCAGGGTCTGCTTCCCGTCAAATTGAAAGTTCTCCACGTTCATGTCGATCTCCATCGTGTAGTCGACATGCTGCTGCCATTTGCTTCCTGACTGTGCGCCGACCGACACGGCGACCACCAACAGGAATAGTGTTAGAAATGTATTTCTCATCAGTTTCTGATTCTTGTGAACTACTTTCCGTTGACCATGGCATCAGCCATTTTCAGCGCATTGTAAGCGTTGAGAACCCTTCCTGACACAGAGAGATCGCTAAATGGAACCAGCTTGTCTTCGCTACCTGGGAGCTTGACCTGCTTTTCGACTTTGATCCCGGAGTTCATCAGAATATGCTTTACCTGGCTGGCTGAGAGTTCAGGGTAATAGGAACGAACCATTGCCGCAACTCCAGCAACTGCCGGGGCTGCCATGGAAGTTCCCGGATACCGTTTGTATTCATTGCTCGGAATAGAAGAATAGACATCCAATCCGGGTGCAAAAATATCTACGTTGAGCTTCCCGTAGTTCGAGAAGGTGGCAACGAGATCTTCATTGTAGTTTCGCGTCATGGCTCCGACGGTGATCACGTTGTCTGCAATCTCATTCACCTTGTCAGGAGCATCGGTTGGAAAGTTGTCGCTTTTGTCAATGTTCTTGTGATCGTTCCCGGCGGCATGAACCAACAATACGTCTTTGCTCGCAGCATATTTTATTGCGTCATAGACCCACTCTGGATTGGGAGAATAACTTTTCCCGAAACTCATGTTGATGACCTTGGCACCGTTGTCGACCGCATAACGAATCCCTAATGCAACGTCCTTATCGTATTCATCTCCATTCGGAACCGCACGAACAGCTAAAAGTCTGGCGTTGTTGGTGACTCCATTCGATCCTTTGCCATTGTTCCTTTTGGCCAGGCTGATACCGGCAACATGGGTTCCGTGGGACTCGTCACCCAAACCACCCGAGACAAATCCGTTACCATAGGGAACGTCGTTGATGTCATAGGCATTGTCATCGGTCATTCTTCCGTTGAAGTCGAGGTTGTAATGTGTTTTCAGCAAAGGTCCGTAGTGCTCAATGCGATAGTCTGCGTCATCCATTAACATGGATGCCGTACCTCCAGTGCTGTACACTTGCATGAGTATCGGGTCCCTGTCCGCTTCGTCAAGGGTGTTTAGATCGGCCAGAGTGTATTCTTCTTTGCCCAATTTTGCCTTGGCCTCGCTGTCTGCATACGCAAGGTAGTTTTTGAACTTAGAATAGTAGTTATATTTTTCCTGAGTATCAGCTATCCGCTTTTCAAAGTCTTTTTTCACTTTCTGATAATAGGCGAACTCTTCCATGTCGTCTGCCGCGATTTCCGATTCGCTCTTGTCGCCGTATTTGGCGCTCAACTTTTTGTATAAGCGTGTCACTTCGAGCTGCTCAGGAGTCTCCACACCTTCACCTCCTAAAAAGTTCCAACCGTGAACGTCATCGACATAACCGTTCTTGTCGTCATCTATTCCGTTGCCTGCCACTTCATCCGAATTCGTCCAAACCAGGTCCTTCAGATCTTCATGATTGATGTCAATGCCTGAGTCGACGACTCCTAGGATGACCGTTGTTCCCTTTTTGTCTGCAACGAACTCATAGGCTCTGTCCAGGCTCATGCCCGGCAGGGAGTCCTTGTAGATGTCTGCATGCGGCCAGGCGTTCAGCTCGTCCTCTGAAAGGGCCTCTTTTTTCGCAGGCATATTGACGGCAGCAGCCGATCCTTCCGGCACGGCTTTATTGTGGATGTTCTTCGTTGAGCTACAACTCGACAGGATCGCAATTGAAGCAAGAATCAGCAAAAATCTGTTGGTCTTCATTTTTCTATTTCGTTTAATTTGTGTTGTTTTTCAATAATCTATCATTCTTCAGGCGACGTTCATTCTTCAAGCGCCTGTTGCTTTTCAATTGAATACCTCCTCGAATTTGAAGGTCCTGTCCAGTCTCACGCCCTTTTCGGTATGTTTTACCGTGCAGATTTGATTCTCGTAGTCATGCTCCAGGAAAAGATAAAAGCCCTCGTCAGCCGCTCTTTGGAGAAACTTCGCTTTCTCATCCAAAGTGATCAGCGGGCGAACATCATATCCCATGACATAGGCCAGGGGAATGTGCCCCACTGTAGGCAACAGGTCCGCCATAAAAACCAGGGTTTTCCCCTGGTACCGAATGTGCGGAATCATTTGCTTTTCGGTATGCCCGTCGACGAAAAGGACGTCAAAACCCAACTCGGTTCCCGACAAAAAGTCTTTTGACGGCAAAGACAAGTGCCTGAGCTGTCCGCTTTCTTCAATGGGGCGAATGTTTTCTTTCAAAAAGGAAGCCTTCTCTCTTGCATTGGGTTCTGTGGCCCATTTCCAATGGTTTTCATTGGACCAGAAAACGGCGTTTTTGAAAGCGGGTCGGTAGCCTGTGTGCTCAGCGTTCCATTCGATGCTCCCTCCGCAGTGGTCAAAATGCAAATGGGTCAAAAAGACATCCGTGATGTCGTCGCGATGGAATCCGAGCTTTTTCAGTGACGAATCCAGGCTGTGATCCCCGAAAGGGTAATAGTAGCTGAAGAATTTTTCGCTTTGTTTGTCACCGGTGCCGTTGTCGATGAGAATCAGTCGGTTGCCATCTTCGATCAACATGCATCTCAAACTCATGTTGATGAGATTGTTGGCATCGGCCGGGTTGGTTCTCTGCCAGATCACTTTGGGCACGACACCAAACATAGCGCCACCATCCAACTTGAAGTTTCCGGTATCAATGGGGTAAATTTGCATCAGCAATTTTCAAGAAATGCAAATATCTGAAAAATGGTCGAAAAGTTTGTTAAAGAAAACAAAAAAACCTCAAGATTCGAGACTGCGAAAATTGAGGTTTTGCGAGGCGTCAAGCGGATTCGAACCGCTGTACGAGCTTTTGCAGAGCTCTGCCTAGCCACTCGGCCATGACGCCATTAGAGCATGCAAATTTAAATCAAATTAATAAGCTTTACAATAATTCA
>JAHEHE010000089.1 GCA_024644725.1 Flavobacteriaceae bacterium
GGGAACAATTCCATACCGTTGCTCCGCTGGTGGTGATTGGTACGAAGGAAGAGGATGGTTTTGATCTCGCACCCAAGCACATGGTGACCCCAATCGGATTCTCGGACTACTTCGCCTTTGTGTGTACCCCGAGGCATAGAACCTACCACAACATCAAAAAAGAGGAAAAATTTTCAGTCAGCTACGTCAAGCCGGATCAGATTCTGCTGTCCTCGATTGCAGCTATACCGCGCTGCGCTGTGGACGACTATCCCAGGGATGTGGTTCAACATATTCCGACAGTTACTTCGCAGGACGGAGAGAATATATACGTGGCGGATTCCTACCTTTTCTTTGAATGCAAATTGCACAAGATTTTTGATGGCTTTGACGACTACAGCATCATCACGGGTACCGTGGAAAAGGCCTTCGTTCACAAGGACTACATGATTCATTCCGATCAGGGCCAGCAAGGACAGATTTATAACAACCCGCTTCTGGTCTATGTGGCGCAGGGCAGGTTTGCAGAAATCCATGAGACGATGGCTTATCCTTATCCCAAGGATTTTGAACGATGAAGATATTTTTTAGGCTCACACATGAAAGACACGGCCGAACATATTCAAGAGTACCTTCTGGAGAGGAGACCGGAGATGGTCGAATTTCTCAAGAACCTCGTGCGGTATGAAACTCCCTCCCGGGACCCTGAGGCCCAATCTCAAATACTGGCATTTCTCGGAGAAAAGCTGAAAGAACTTTCCTACCGGGTCAATTTGTTCCCCGGAAAAGAGACAGGAGGCTTTCTGATCGCCGTACCTTCAGACAGGAAGAAAGGAGCGCCCATTCAATTGCTCGTCGGTCATTGCGATACGGTGTGGAAAACAAACACGCTGAGCGAGATGCCTATTGCCGAAGAAGAAAACAAGTTAACCGGACCGGGCATCTTCGATATGAAGGCCGGTCTTACACAAATGATCTTTACACTGCAGGCGATTCAGGATCTCGATCTGAAGCCGGGCGTGGCTCCGGTCCTGTTGATCAATTCGGATGAGGAAATCGGTAGTCGCGAATCGACTTCAGCAATACGCAAAGTGGCCCGAATTGCAGACCGGGCACTTGTTTTGGAACCCCCACTGGGATTGGAAGGCAAACTGAAGACCGAACGAAAAGGAATCGGACGTTTTACAGTGACCGTTCGCGGCAAGCCAGCCCATGCCGGTTTGAATCCCGACAAGGGAGTAAGTGCCATCGTTGAGCTCTCCTACCAGATCCAGCATCTTTTCAGCCTCAATGACTTTGAGAAGGGTATCACGGTAAATGTTGGCATGATCCAGGGTGGTTCCTCGGCCAATGTGATTGCAGAAGAAAGCAGTGCCGTAGTCGATGTAAGAGTCAGGAGTGCAGAAGATGCCAGATGGATTGAAAAGGAAATCCTATCGCTCAAACCACAGCATAAAGAGAGTGAAGTTCTTGTCGAGGGTTATTTTGGGAGACCTCCTATGGAGCGAACCCCCAGAAACAAGAGGCTTTGGGGCCTGGCCCGGAACTTGGGAGAGCTTTTGGGGCTGGAATTGGAGGAAGCTGCAGCAGGAGGAGGGTCCGATGGCAATACAACCAGTCAGTACACTGCTACGCTGGATGGTCTCGGAACCACGGGAGATGGCGCTCATGCCCGCCATGAGCACATTGTGACGGAGAAACTCATAGAGAGAACTGCGTTGTTGACCCTTCTGGTCATGGCAGATTCTTTGAAATCGGGCAGCGCTTCGAGAAAACGGATGGAGCAAAAGGAAGAAAGCGCCACAAAATAGAGGATACGCGAAAGAATAGATGAAATAGAAACTTAAGGAAGCGGAGTATGAATTCAAGGTACATTTTTACGTCCATGCTGCGGATATCTGATCTGGATCAGTATCCGTTTGAGGTGGAAAGACTGGAGAAGATCAAATGGAAAACAGGAGACTATGTCGTGGGTCGTATCATCGATCCGGGAACGGATAAGATACAGATCGAGCTCATCAATGGGCGCATGCGCAGCAGCATGAAGGAAGATCTTGTGGTGGGAGCCCTGGGCGATCGTTATGCGACCCTGGAGGCCACAGGCAGCTGGCGCGACGTGGAAGAAGACGGGCGCATGCACCTGCTGACCGGTGCAGGTCTCTTTGGAAAATGCACCTCGAAATCCGTGCACATGCCGAATCTTATAGAGATCGAGTATGTCGGCCATGCCGTCAGGGATGGGGAGGTCTGTAAAATGGACGATTATGTCAAGACATCAGCCTATTCAAAATTTGACATTCCGGTAGTGCTGCTGGTGGGTACTTCCATGTCAGCAGGCAAGACCACTGTGGCAAGGATCATCGTAAACCTTCTGAAACGCGCGGGTCTGAATATTGTAGCCGGTAAGCTGACAGGTGCCAGCAGATACAGGGATACCCTTTCTTTGAAAGATGTCGGGGCGAATCATATTTTCGACTTTGTAGATGCGGGAATGCCTTCTTCCATATATCCCCGGGAGAAGTTCAGAAGGAAGTTGGTCAATCTGCTGAGTCGGATCAACCGCGTTGGAGGGGACGTTGCCGTGATCGAGCTGGGGGCCTCCCCGCTGGAGCCGTATAATGGTGATGTTGCCTTTGAGGAATTGAAACCCAGCGTGAAATGCACAGTTCTTTGTGCTTCTGATCCGTATGCCGTTTACGGGGTGATGAAGAGTTTCAAAATTACTCCCGATGTGGTCAGTGGTATTGCCACCAATACCTTTGCGGGTGCCGAGCTGATCGAAAAGCTGACTGGAGTGAGAGCTTTGAACCTCATTGATCCGGAGACTTCGACCGAACTCAAATCCCTACTCAGCGAAAAGCTGCAAGTGGATCTTATCAATCGTAAAGAAGGTATTTCTCCCTTATCGCTTTAAAGACTTTGAGGTCTTCTTGCCATTGTTCCCGAATGGAATCCGGTGAACGCCCTTCTTCTATATTTTTGCGGAGTTCAGCTGTGCCTGCCAGCTTTATGAAAAAATCGTTGAAGAACGAATCTTTATTCTTGTGATTTTGATAGGCCTCGATCAGCCATTCCAGGTTGAGCTCTTTGAGTTGATCTGTATTCTGAAGATTGCGGCCAAAACATAGTTTTCCCTGGTGTTTCGGATACTTGGAACCGAAATTGGGTTCCGGTGTAAAGGAGTAGGCAAAGATGTTCTCCGGGAGTTCGGGTGATCCGAATATTTGAAACTGCTGCTCGGTGCCTCGACCGCAGCTTATTGTAGTTCCTTCAAAGAAGCAGAGGCTGGGATACAGGTTGATTGCCATTCCATTGGGCAGGTTGGGCGAGGGTTTGATCGGCAGCTCATACGGAGTGCCGTGGTCGTAGCCTTTGAGTTCAATCACGGTAAGCTCGCATTGAATGCCATTATCGAGCCATTTTTCCCCGTTGATCATCCGGCCGTATTCTCCTATGGTCATGCCGTAAACCACAGGTACCGGGTGCATTCCGACAAAACTGGTGAATTCCTTTTCCAAAACCGGGCCGTCGATATAATGTCCGTTCGGATTCGGGCGGTCGAGCACGAGGAGTGAGATTCCGTTTTCTGCACAGGCCTCCATGATGTAGTGCAGGGTGGAGATGTAGGTGTAAAAACGGGCCCCAACGTCCTGGATGTCAAAAACGACAAGATCGATTCCGCTGAGTTGTTCGCCAGTTGGTTTTTTGTTCTTTCCGTAAAGGGACATGATCGGCAGTCCCGTTTTCGGATCTTTTTGGTCCTCCACTTTTTCTCCTGCATCGAGCTGTCCCCGAAAGCCGTGTTCGGGGGCAAAGACCTTGACAATGTCGACCCCAAGCGACACGAGAGAATCTACCAGGTGGGTATACCCTGTGCCCGAGGCCTTTCGAATGACCGAGGTCTGATTGGCCACGATGGCTATTTTTTTATTTGAGAGAAGCCCGAGGTATTCCTGAGTGCTGTAGGCACCTGGCAATGGCTCCGCAAAGGCATCTGTTTTGCAAGAGGCTGACAAGACGATTATAAAGAGAAACAGAAGAGGTCGAAGCATGTGTAAAGATAGGAATTTTAAGGGTTTGGGAAATATTTGCCAATAGCCTACCTTTGGTTTTTGTTTCTCAGAATGCGCAAACTTCTATTTCTGGTTCTTTTGATAAGCTCTTGTGTTAAAGCCCAGAGTGACAGCACTTTCGTGGATGACAAATACCTCGAAGACCAGATTTACCTCAATCTGACTTACATCAGTTTGCTCAATACCCCACCCCCGATTTCTCAGTCCGGCTTCTCTTTTGGTCTGGGAGGCGGCTTCATCAAGGATCTCCCGGTTAACTCGAGACGGAATGTGGCTTTTGGAGTAGGGTTGGGCTATGGGTTCAACAACTATTATTTCAATGTCAGGTTTGAAAACGAGGATCCGAATGAAGATAAGACGACCCTGAACAGCAAGATCATGTTGCACGTGGTGGAATTGCCCCTGGAGTTTCGCCTCAGGACATCAACCGCGACGCGCTATAAATTTTGGAGGTTCTATCCGGGTTTCAAGATCTCTTATGCCTTTGCCGAAAATCTGAGTTTGGGTAAGGATGCCGATTTTGAGGTAGAGGGAGTGGCCCAGTACAATGACTTCTTATATGGCCTTACGTTTTCCGCGGGCTACAACAAGTGGAACATCCACCTCTACTACGGTCTAAACGACCTGATCACCAATGCCGAGGGGAATGACTACGAATTCGCCATCACCGATTTCAGGATAGGACTGGTTTTTTACGTCTTCTAATTCAAATCATTGTGTACACTTCGTAGCTGATCCATTGAGCGAGAACACCTACCAGGAATCCCACATAAATTTCTCCGGGCCGGTGCGCATTGAGTGAGAGCCGTGCCACCCCAATGAGACCTGCCACGAGAAACAAGCTCGCCAGGAGAGCGTTGAAGTTCAGCTGGTACTCGAAGCTCATGATCATGACAAAGCCTATTATACCGCCTATTCCTAGCATATGCAGGCTCGATTTTATGCGAAGTGCGAAGAAGAGATAGGTCAGGCTGAGCGCCAATGCGATTCCGAAAAAGGAAAAGGCCAGCAGGTCGACAATTCGAATGTGAAGCAGGGTTCGGCCGATAAGGAAAGACAGGATGATAAAGAACAGGATCGGGAACTTGCGCTCTTCAATTGTTCTGAGCTGGTAGTCTTCAATCAGGTTGACCTTTTTGAGCAGGGTCAGCAGCAACACGGGTATGATGTAGGTGCTGACAAAAACGATGAGAAGGATGATGTACTCCTGTTGTTTGACCATGTGCTCGGGGCTCAGGTAGAGATAGAGAAACGTGCCTAGAAATGAGAACAGCAAAGGGTGCAGGACGTAAGAAATCAATTTGTAGAAAAACATGCTCAAAGGATCTTTTTTCTTAGGCGCGCCACGGGAATGTCCAACTGCTCCCTGTATTTGGCAACTGTTCTGCGGGCGATGAGATAGCCTTTTTCCTTCAGCAGTTGGGATAGTTTCTCATCGGTCAGGGGTTTCTTTTTGTCCTCCTTTTCAATTTCCGTCTGCAGGATCTTTTTGATCTCGCGGGTTGAAACATCCTCACCCTGTTCATTCTTCATGGATTCGGAGAAGAACTCTTTGATGAGCTTGGTGCCGTAAGGTGTATCGACGTATTTGCTGTTGGCCACCCGGGAAACCGTCGATACATCCATGCCAATCTGATCGGCGATGTCTTTCAGGACCATGGGTTTCAGCTTTCTTTCGTCACCGGTGAGTAAATACTCCTTCTGGTAATGCATAATGGCATTCATGGTTACCATGAGGGTTTGCTGCCGTTGCTTTATGGCATCGATAAACCATTTTGCCGCATCGAGCTTCTGTTTGATGAACAGGACGGCGTCCTTTTGGGTCTTGGTTTTGTCCTTTGACTCAGCATATCCCTTCAGCATGTTGTCATACTCTTTTGAGATATGAAGGCTCGGTGCGTTTCGTGCATTCAGGCTGAGCTCGAGGTTGCCCTCATGGATCCGAATAGTGAAATCCGGAACGATGTGCTCAATGGCAGCGAGGTTACCGGAATAGGCTCCTCCCGGCTTCGGATTGAGTTTTTCGATCTCGTGAATGGCGTCTTTGAGCTGTTCCTTGCTGATATCAAAGCGCTGAGCGAGTTTTTCATAGTGCTTTTTGACAAAGAGATCAAAGGCGTTCTCCAGGATGTCCATGGCAAGGATCCGCTCCGGGGTTTCCTCTTTTCTTTTGAGCTGAAGAAGCAGACATTCTTTGAGGCCCCGGGCCCCGACACCCACCGGATCCAGTTGCTGAACCACCTCGAGAACTTTTTCCACCTCTTCCCTGTCCGTGAAGATGTTCTCCGAAAAGGCGAGATCATCCACGATATCGTCCACTGTTCGTCTGATATACCCGTTTTCGTCAATGCAACCGACTACAAATTCAGCGATAAGTTCCTGTTGGGGTTCCAGGCTGAAGGTGTGCAATTGATTGATCAGGTGTTGATTAAAGGTAATTCCTCCGGAGTAGGGAATCTGGTTGTCTTCATCATCTGCGGAGTAATTGTTCGACTGCAGCTTGTAGCTGGGGATCTCATCGTCGCTCAGGTAGTCGTCAATATTGATCTCCGTCTCTATGCTCTCGGTACCGGTATCGTCGTACTCCTGCTCCTGGTTGTCTGCGAACTCATCTATCTCCTCCTTACCGCTCTCCAGAGCAGGGTTCTCCTCGATCTCCTGGGCCAGCTTCTGCTCGAAGGCCTGCGTGGGCAGCTGAATCAATTTCATCAGCTGAATCTGCTGAGGAGATAGTTTTTGCTGGAGTTTTTGTTGAAGACTTTGTCTGAGCATGGAACCTTTCCTTTCGGATAAAGTTACGAAAAAAGATCGTCAGGCAGAAAGGGTCGATGTCCTAAAATTACCGCTAGAATTCAGCATTTTGGGGAGTTCTGGGGTAAGGGATCACGTCCCTTATGTTCCCCATTCCGGTCGCGAACTGCACCATCCGCTCAAAGCCAAGTCCGAACCCGGAATGCACCGCCGTGCCAAATTTTCTCAGGTCGAGGTACCACCACAGCTCTTTCTCGTCAATGCCAAGCGCCTTGATTTTCTCCCTGAGCACGTCCAACCTTTCTTCACGCTGGCTTCCTCCGACAATCTCGCCAATTCCCGGAAACAGGACATCCATGGCCCGAACCGTTTTTCCGTCGTCATTGAGTCGCATGTAAAAGGCTTTGATATTCGCCGGATAGTCAAAGAGGATCACTGGGGCCTTAAAGTGTTTTTCCACCAGGTAGCGCTCGTGCTCGCTTTGCAGGTCTGCACCCCAGGCGTCGATCGGGAATTTGAATTTCTTCTTCTTGTTGGGTTTGCTGTTTCTTAGAATTTCAATGGCCTCGGTGTAGGTCACCCGTTTGAAGTTGTTGTCGATGATGAATCGAAGCTTCTCTCTCAATGGCATGTCGCTCCGCTCAGCCATCGGCTTTCTCTTTTCTTCGTCGAGCAGCCTTTTCTCAAGAAACTCGAGGTCTTCCTGGCAGTGATCCAGGATATACCCCAGGATGCTTTTGATGAAATCCTCTGCAAGGTCCATGTTGGCATCCAGGTCGTAGAATGCCATCTCGGGCTCGATCATCCAGAACTCGGCCAGGTGCCTTGAGGTATTGGAGTTTTCGGCCCGGAAAGTCGGTCCAAACGTGTAGACCTTTCCAAGAGCCATGGCATAGGTCTCGGCTTCCAGCTGACCCGAAACGGTCAGGTTGGTCTCCTTGCCGAAAAAGTCCTCTTTAAAATCAATCTCGCCCTGGTCATTTAGTGGCGGGTTCTTTTTGTCGAGGGTGCTGACGCTGAACATCTCTCCGGCCCCCTCGGCATCCGATCCTGTTATGATGGGTGCATGAAAATTGTAGAATCCGTTCTCTGTAAAATACTTGTGGATGGCAAAAGACAGGGCCGATCTGACCCGCATGACCGCGCTGAAGGTGTTTGTGCGCACCCTCAAATGAGCATTCTCCCGCAAAAACTCCATGGAGTGCTTCTTGGGCTGAATGGGGTACTCCTCCGGGCTGGAATCTCCCAGCACGGTGAGCTCAGTGACCTGGACTTCAACGTTCTGCCCACTGCCCATGCTTTCCGCGAGCGTGCCCTTGATTTCGAGGGCAGCCCCAGTTGTAATGCGTTTCAAAACATCTTCCGGGGTGTTCTCAAAATCGATAACGCATTGTACGTTCCTGATCGTGGAACCATCGTTCAAAGCGATAAAACGATTGCTTCTGAAGGTTCTTACCCATCCTCTTACAACGACCTCCTGCAGGAATTTGTCAGACTGCAAGATTTCAGCCACGCTATAGTTTTGCATCCTTAAAATTTTAGTTGCCAAAGATACACAATGAAAGAGGAAATGAAAGATTTATCATTTCAAAATTTCCAGGAGGTATTGGCCGTAGCCACTCTTGATCAGGGGCTCAGCTATGGATTTCAATTGTTCGGCGTCGATAAACCCCTTTCGGTAGGCGATCTCTTCAATGCAACCCACCTTGAGCCCTTGTCGTTCCTCGATGACCTGAACGAATTGCTGGGCCTGGATCAGGGAATTGAAAGTACCTGTGTCGAGCCAGGCGGTTCCGCGTCCCAGGGTGACTACATTTAACGTCCCTTCTTCGAGGTAGGCCCTGTTGACATCGGTTATCTCGTATTCTCCCCGTTTTGAGGG
>JAHEHE010000157.1 GCA_024644725.1 Flavobacteriaceae bacterium
AGAAACTATGTGCTGCAGGAGCGACGCTATAAGCAGTCGCTCGAGGATGATGTCAGGCGCAAGACGCTGCAGCTCGAAGAACAGAATAAACTGCTTCGGGCCTACAGTGACAGTCTCGAAAATGCCACCGTCCAGCTGATGAGCAGTTTGCAGCGGGCCATGGAGGAGAAAGATTATTACACGGCCGGCCATACCATGCGGGTCACCAGCTATGCGGCCATGCTGGGAACGGCCATGGGGCTCGACAGTCAGGATCTTATCGTACTGAGGCGGGCAGCCCAGTTTCATGACATCGGAAAACTGGTAATCGATCTTTCCTGCATCCAGAAAAAAGGACCGTTGAGCGACGAAGAACGACAGTTGATTAACGAACATCCCAGTGTCGGTGCTAACATCATCAAACCACTCGGGTTCATGGAGCGCGAGCAGTTCATCATCCGCCACCATCACGAGCGCATGGACGGGGCTGGTTATCCCGATGGCCTCGGAGGCAGAGAGCTTGACGAGCTAACCAAAATCATTACAGTGGCAGACAGCTATGATGCGATGACATCAAGCAGAAATTATCGACGAAACATGAATATGGACGAAGCCATCGAAGAGCTTAACCGCTGCGCAGGAACGCAGTTTGACACCGAGATCGTCGCTGTATTCGCCGAGCACATCTCCCGGTTCAGCCCGGAATATCTGGCAGTCTCGGCAGGATCAGAAGGGTTCAGCCACAACAATCTAATAAACTGACAAAACAATGCGAATAACCAGCAAGGAAGTTGAGCATGTCGCCCACCTGGCGCGGCTTCACCTGAACAGCGAGGAACTGGATCTGATGACAGAACAGCTCGATATGATCCTCTCCTACGTTGCCAAGCTCGAAGAACTTGACACCGATGGAATCGAACCGACAACTCACGCCTTTTCGATCACCAACGCGTTTCGGGAAGATATCATTGAGACCTCACTGGATCAGGATAAGGCTTTGGCAAACGGTCCGGATCACAGTGACGATTCTTTTGTAGTCCCCCGTGTCATCTGACCCATTTCTATCCAGGTAAGTTTTACAAGATCAAACAGGGTGATATAACCAGCCCTTTGTATTTGAGGAATTTCATGGAGCCCTACGAGCTGACCATTACCGAGGCCGATTCCCTGCTGGCCGAAAAAAAATTATCCTCCGTTGAGTTGACCAGGAGTTGCCTCGAGCGCATCGAGCGCACCGAGGAAGCCCTCTGCTCATTCATCTCGCTCGATCCCGATCAGGCACTGCAGTCCGCAGAGCAGGCGGATCGTCGCCGGGACCGGGGAGAGGGCGGAGCACTTTGTGGAATTCCTCTATCGATAAAGGATTTGCTCTGTACGAAGGACAGAACGACGACCTGTGGCTCCAAAATTCTGGAGAACTTCAAACCACCCTATGATGCAACGGTGGTTGAAAAACTCAACGAGCGCGGGGCGGTGATTGTTGGCAAGGCAGCGATGGATGAATTTGCCATGGGCTCCACCTCGGAGAACTGTGCCTACAAAATTCCTTCCAATCCCTGGGCCATCGACTGTGTTGCCGGCGGTTCATCCGGAGGGTCCGCTGCTTCGGTTGCTTCGGGACAGGTGCTCGGTTCGCTGGGCTCCGACACCGGCGGTTCGATCCGACAACCGGCATCGCTGTGCGGTATTGTCGGAATGAAGCCCACCTATGGGCGGGTATCAAGATACGGACTGGTTGCATTTGCCTCGTCTCTGGATCAGATCGGTCCTTTGACCAGGGATGTGACGGATTGTGCCACAATGATGCAAGCCATTTGCGGCTATGACAGGCGTGACTCCACTTCGGTCGAGCAGCCGGTGGAAGATTATCACAGCTTTCTCACCGAAGGTTTACAGGGAGTGAGGATTGGCGTGCCCCGGGAGTATTTCACCGAGGGACTCGATCCGGAGGTGAACCAGGTGGTGATGAATGGTGTCGATGTGCTGAAATCGGCTGGGGCGGAAATCGTAGAGGTGTCGATTCCGCATATCAATTATTGCGTCGCTGTTTACTACCTGATCGCCCCGGCCGAGGCCAGTTCCAACCTGGCCCGCTACGATGGCGTCGCTTATGGGTTTCGAAAAGAGGGGGCCCAGGATCTGGTTGACATGTATAAGGATACCCGCTCACAGGGGTTCGGACCGGAGGTCAAAAGAAGAATTTTGATCGGTACCTATGCCTTATCTTCGGGATATTATGATGCTTACTACAAGAAAGCATCCCAGGTCAGGACCCTGATCCTCAATGATTTCAAGCGAGCCTGGAAGTCGTGTGACTTGCTGATCTCGCCGGTCTCGCCAACACCGGCCTGGAAGAAAGGCGAAAAAGCTGACGATCCTCTGGCCATGTACCTCTCCGACATCTTCACCCTCTCGACCAACCTGGCCGGTTTGCCGGGCCTGTCGGTGCCAGGCGGCTACAGCAGCAGCGGGCTGCCGATCGGCATCCAGCTCCAGGGCCCGCACTTTGACGAGGGGGCTCTGCTCAAGTGCGGGTTCAACCTTGAGAGGGGATTGAGCCTTGAGCGAAAAATTCCAGCGATTTCCGCCTAACACAGATGTCTTCTCTATTCACCGAGGTCCCGTGTGAAACTACAGATACCTGAAAACATAAGGGAAATAACCCCGTACCCCCCAGGCAAGCCCATCGAAGAGCTGG
>JAHEHE010000158.1 GCA_024644725.1 Flavobacteriaceae bacterium
GATCCGTTTTGAGTTTCGCAGTGAAACCCTGATTTATGAATACGAAGTGCGAGACGACGTTTTGATCTTCAATTATCAGGAGGATGGCACTGACATCGAGGAGATCTGGGTAAAGTCCGAATTGATTCCATGAAAATAAGGCACCGGCGGTCTTGTTTTTTGCTAATTCAGATTTTCTGAAAAATCCTTAAATTGGAGAAATCAATTTTCCAACTTTAAAATATTCTTTGAGCGATGAAATGGAAAGGCAAACGACAAAGTTCAAATGTTGAGGATCGAAGAGGACAATCAGGTCCTTCTAGAGGTTTTGGAGGGCTGAATCCGATGTTGCTCGGCCCCCTGTTTCGACTCCTTTTTTCGAAGACGGGTCTGGTTCTTGTGGGAATTTTTCTTGTTTTCTCATTTCTGACAGGGAATAATCCGCTCAGCCTTTTGGGTAATTTCTTCACAGGTGGCGGAGGAAGTCCAACAGAGACTTCCGTGCCTTATGAGGGTACGGCAAAAGAAAATGAGTTGGCCGCATTCAGCTCAACCATTCTGGCCAATACCGAGGATGTGTGGGGCGGACTTATCGACAACTACCGTGAACCTACTCTGGTCCTGTTTACCGGTTCGGTAGCCTCAGCTTGTGGCTCCGCATCAAGCGCTACGGGTCCTTTTTACTGCCCGGGAGATGAAAAGCTATATCTCGATCTCAGTTTTTTTGACGACATGGCCCGAAAGATGAATGCACCGGGCGACTTTGCCCAGGCCTATGTAATCGCCCATGAAGTTGGGCACCATATTCAAAATCTCATGGGAATCACCGATCAGATGCAAAAGCTGCGGGGTCAGATGAGCAAGACGGAATACAATCAATATTCTGTGCGACTTGAGTTACAGGCCGATTTTCTGGCCGGCGTTTGGGCGCATCATTCCCAGCAAATGACCCGGATGATGGAAGCGGGCGACCTGCAGGAGGCACTCAATGCGGCCTATGCCATTGGGGACGACCGTTTGCAAAAGCAAGCCACGGGGCGCGTAGTGCCCGATTCTTTTACCCATGGAACCTCTGCACAGCGAATGCGCTGGTTTAAAAAAGGATTCGAAACCGGCGACATCCAACAGGGAGACACGTTTAACGCGGATCCTCTTTAAATAAAACCTTTTCTCTATGAAAAAATTACTCAAGCTTGCTTATACTGGAGGCCTATTGTCTTTGATGTTCATCTTGTCTTCTCATGAGCTGTTTTTAAAAACTGACACTTATTTCCTAGAAAAGGGAGAACCTGCGGAGATTTTTCTTTTCAATGGGACCTTTGACAACAGTGAGAATGCCATAACGACAGACAGGATCGTCGGTGCTCAAATCCACGGAACGAATTACGATTTTATGCCGAAGGATTCAGACTATGCGATCAGGGAAAAGGTAACGTATCTGAAATTCACCCCGGGTGAGCCGGGAACTTACGCAGCCGGGATTTCCACTTTGCCGCGAATGATAGAGCTCGGGCCCGAGGAGTTCAAGGAGTACCTGGAGCACGAAGGGTTAGAGGACATGATTGCCGAGCGCAAAGAAAAGGGCCTTGGAGATCAGGGCGTGCGTGAGAAGTATTCCAAACACGTCAAAGCCATTTTGCAGGTGGGCGGTACCCGAACGGATCACTTTTCGAAAGAATTCGGTTACCCGATTGAATTCATTCCGGTCAATAATCCCTACACCCTGAAAGCGGGCGACCGGGCGACTTTCAAGCTTTTGCTGAACGGGAAGCCGTTGGCAGGGCAGGGGGTCCATATCAGTTCACGAAATGACGGGGTGAATCCCTTCGCGAAAGAGATTCCTTCAAGAACAGATGATCAGGGCCATGTGTCCTTTGAAATCACAGAGACCGGGCACTGGTACGTGGCAACGATCTATATGGTCGAAAGTCCGGAAAAAGAGGTGGAATATGAATCCAATTGGGCGACAATTACTTTTGAAGTCGGTAAGTGATTGACTGCAATGCTTTTCTTTTTCCTCAACTGCTCATCATAAGCTTTTAAACCCGCTTTTTTATACAGTTTCTGATACCTCGGATCCTCTCTGATAAATTCAAAGCGGGGCAGTTTCATCCAACTGATCTCAGGGTCCTTGTCATCATAAACCTCGTAGAGGTATTTTATCGCATTTTCCCGGTCACCGGCATTGGCATAGAAGGATGCCTTGTAAATGTTTCGGTCAAGAAGCGGTATCTCCTCTTTTTCATTGATTTCAAGAAGCTTTTTACAAGCTGTTTGAAAGTCATTTTGAAAGAATATTTCAGCTTCCATTTTCTGGCCTGTCAAACTCATTAATTCTCCGAAAGCCTTACCCGCTTCATCGAATTGGTCCAAACCCATGTTGCAAAGGCTCAGGAACTGATAAGCTCCTTCAACCATATGCCCTTGTTCGATCATGCGGTTACAACGCACCTTACCCTCTTGATACCTCCCTGAAAAGAAAAGGGTCTTGATGTATTTGAGCTCGGAGCCTGGATCCAGGGGATTTAGTCTAAGGGCCTCTTCAGCAAGGGCAATGGCTTCCTCTGGCTGACCGAACTGGCTCAAAAATGAGGATAGAATGAATTTCTCTTCCGCACCACCTGGGTTCAGCTCAACCGCTCTTCTCTTTTCACTTTCGGCCATCTCCCAGTTGTATTCGTGAAAATAATA
>JAHEHE010000159.1 GCA_024644725.1 Flavobacteriaceae bacterium
ATTTTCTAAAATAAATCGTATCTTTGCAGGGAAATAATCTGGTATTTCCAGCTATGATTCAGCAAGTTACAAAAGGCATAAAAATTTCTATCACGACGAATTATGAGGGCGATCGCTATCAGAATTCGAAGGTGTACTATGTCTTCAGTTACAGCATTACCATTGAAAACCAGAGCAGCGACACCGTTCAGCTTTTGAACCGCCATTGGAACATTCATGACTCGTTGAATAACACCGAGGTTGTTGAAGGAGAAGGAGTAGTGGGTAAAAAGCCCATACTCAAACCCAAGGACACCTATACCTATTCGTCCTACTGTTTTCTATTATCCCCCATAGGATCGATGAACGGATTTTATCAAATGATCAATTTTTCTACGTCTGAAAAGTTCGAGGTAAACATCCCGACTTTTCAGCTCATGATTCCGGCTACACTTAACTAGGGATGAAGTCAATCACCAGATTTACCAAAAATCTGCACGGAAACAAATGTCTGAATTGCGGAAGAGAACTTTCTCTGGAGGATAATTTTTGCCGAACATGCGGCCAGGTGAATGACACCAACCGACTGAGCATCAAGCAGTATTTCTCGGAATACCTTTCAGGCTTCTTTGAATTTGACAACAGGTTCCTGAGAACAGTGGTGCCGCTTCTGATCAAACCCGGTTTGGTCAGTAAGAACTACGTCAATGGAAGAAGGATTTATTATGCCAATCCGTTTCAACTCTATTTGCACATTACCATTTTGTTCTTTTTACTTGTAGGACTTTTCAAAAGCATCGACAGTTTTAAGCCCGGGGAACAGGCAGGGCCGTCTGTCTTGAATGAGCTGAATAATGAGAATACAGAGAAACTGATCGATTCCATCAAAAAAGAAACGCTGGATGAGATTCAAAAACCTGAACATGGGCTCGATTCGGCAACGCTTGCTAAGATCAATGTTGGAATCGAGCAGGTTGCACGTGAGGTTCCAAAAGCCCGGGATAGAGAGCAGATCAAGGAAGACAGGAAACTTAAGGTGACTAAATTTGTCGACTCCATATTTAGTGATGCTACCCTGCTGAGTGTTTTCACAAACGAGAACAGTACCGCAGCAGAGAAGGACTCAGTCGCTGAATTCATCATGGGAATAGTAGACAAAAAGACTTCAGAGTTATTCAATCCCGGGGAAGAATTGGTCATATCCGATTGGGACCAATTAACCCAGAACTGGGAAAAATACACGAAAAAGAACGAGTTGAATAGGGAAGCTGCCGTTCGGATTGAAGAGATTCTGAGTGAAGCAGGTTCAGATTACAGAATTCCTGGGCGATACATTAGCAGAGATGGAGTGGATGTGCCGGAAAATGAGTTCGGGCAAACCTTTAAAAAGGTTCGCATGTTCATGGATCACGACAAAGCCAATCCCGATGCAAACGTTTTGCAGGCCCTTGATGAACTGGGGTTCGAGCAAAATTATTGGAACGTTTTTTATTACAACAAGGCGCGAGACTTTAATGAGGCCATGAGTAGTTCAGAATATTGGAAGGAATGGGTCGATCGGGTTCTTTCAAGAGTTTCCGTGGCACTATTCTTTCTTCTACCTGTCTTTACTATGATTGTTTCCCTTCTTTATTTTCGCCACAGGTACAATTACACAGAAAATTTGGTCTTCGTCTTTCATGTGCAAACCGTCTTCTTCCTGTTGCTGATGATATTTATGATCATTGGACGGTTCTCTGACAGTGAATGGATCACCGGGATCTTCCTCTTGCTTTTCCTTTTCTATCTCTATAAGGCCATGAGAACATTTTACGAGCAGGGCCGATTCAAGACCATTGTGAAATTCATCATGTTGAACTTCTCTTTCATGATCCTGGCGGGAATAGGAGCCGTAATCGTGTCATTCCTCGCTTTCCTGATCTAAACAGGTTCAGATACCGGCTGATAGTGAAAGCTCGAGGATTCCTGCCGGACAAATTGGGTTATACTGACCGTGCCCACTTTTTGACGTTTTAGAACCACTCCAACGTCATCATCTCCCTTGCCTGCTGTTCTGTGAAATTCCAAGATGCTCTGTGGGCTGAAATCTCCCTGACGTTTCCACTCTTCAAACCAGTGCTGCCGCGCATCACGCATTGCAGGGTCGAACAAGGTCGAAGAAGACCAAATATTTGTTTCTATCGGCAAAATTTTGAGATGCTTCTGCGATCCGTCCCAGACAAATTCGCCCAACGTCAATTCGTCCTTCCATTCTACAGTTACAAGGGTGAAGGGTTCGATATCCTCTAGGTCTATGGCATCCAGAGCTGTTGAGAGTTCTGGGGCAGCGAGCAGCTCTGTTACGATCAACCCCCTACTCTTTCTGTAAGGCAACTTTCGCTCATGGTTTTCGAATCCCCCGTTAAGGAGGCAAAGCAAGCGATTTTCATAACTGCTTCCGATCCAGGTCCCACCAGCTTCCTCATCTCGTGGATAGAGCAAATCAACGCCATGTTCCATGTGAATTTGAGGTGATGACGCCGGGGCTCTTTTCCAGGATACATCCCGATTCGAGGTCAATACGAAATTCTTATCTCCGAGAGGAACAAAGGTAACGGTGCACATAGGAAAATTGACAAAAATGAAATTTCGACGGGCCTAAGTTACAAACTAAACATTTAGCCCGCCAGTTACACAAACAATCTTACA
>JAHEHE010000090.1 GCA_024644725.1 Flavobacteriaceae bacterium
ATGCTCTGAGCGTCAAACGGGAGTCCGACCTTCACGATTTCCTCAGCAAACATGAAACAAAAAAGTATTTGAAATACATGGAAGACGAGTTAAAGCCCCTGGTCAGAAAAAACAAGCTGCTCAAACATATATCGAAATACTGATTCAGGACTGGAATCGAATCGATCTGACGTGAATTCTCAAGCCCTGTTCACCGAGACCCATCCCACATATAACGAGAACAATCTCCCCATTGGCGTATCTGGAATACTCCAGGAATTCAATGTCCTTGACTAAACTATACCTTAGTTTTCTACAGAACGGAAAAATGAAAAAGGCCCGGGAGCGACCGCTAAAGTAATACTCCCGGACCAGGTGAAGTTGAATACTTTAAAGACGGTATGTTCGTCAGATCGTTACAGTTGAGCCTCCCTTAAAAAGGAAAACAACAACGAAGATGATAAAAAAAAACCGGATCAAAAACTTGATCCGATTCTTCGGGGGAAAGGTTTTCATAGCAACTTGAGAATAACGCTGACCGAGGACGGGTATTGTTTTAAAAAGATAATAATCTTCAATTTTGTAAGAAGGATTATCATTTGTTAATTAAATTGGAAGGGTAATTGAGACTCATGTTAAGAATTGTATGGATCCTTTTTATGTCAGCATTTTTTTGTTGTTGCGAATTGGATGAGAATCAACCTTTCATCCAGGATGTCAATGGCCCCCATGAACTTGACTTTACCAAGAAATGGTTGTCTCACGAGCATTTACTTGTCGATTTCGTTGGCGCTGACAGCATTCAGCCGAACGCGTGGAACCACGACTCGATCCTCAAGGCGGTTATGCCTTACCTGGATGAGATTAAAGAATTCAATGTGGATTATTTTGTGGATGCGACACCAAATTACCTGGGAAGAGATGTTCGGCTTCTTGAGAAAATTACTGAGAAATCAGGGCTCAGAATACTTACGAACACGGGACTCTACGGGGCACGTGACAATAAATTCATCCCATCCTTTGCCCGGGAGATGACAGCAGAACAACTGGCTGCTTTGTGGATCGATGAATTTGAGAACGGGATCGATGGGACTTCGGTACGTCCCGGATTCATCAAGATTGGGGTTGATGCTTCTGATCCCTTGCACGGGATGCACCAAAAATTGGTGAAAGCGGCGGCTCTTACTCACTTGGCCACAGGGCTCACAATCGCCTCCCACACCGGAGAAGCACTTGGTCTTTGGCCCCAGTTGACCCTTCTCAAAGAAGTTGGGGTTTCGCCGGAGTCGTTCATCTGGGTGCATGCCCAGAATGAAGAGAACAATGAAAGCTATCTGCAGGCAGCAGAGATGGGATGCTGGATCAGTCTCGATGGATTGGGTTGGGAACTGGAACAGCACATTGAAAAAATACTCTTCGCCAAAAATAACGGGATCCTGGACAGAATCTTGATTTCACATGATTCCGGTTGGTATGATCCGCAAAAGGAAAATCAAACGATCAACCCGTACACAGGTATTTTCGAGAAACTCTATCCCGAACTAAAATCAAGGGGTTTTACGGATGAGGAATTCAATCAACTAATGCGTGTGAATCCGTCAAAGGCCTACGCCATAAAAGTCAGAAAACGCTCCACCTAGGATCATTTACTTTCGAATGCTTTGATTTCATCGAGAATCTCTTGTCTCAGATTGACTATTCTCCTTCTGAGTTCCGCATACTGCCAATCGACCAGGATCACCAATCGATTTCTGAAGGATTTCAAATGGTATCGAAATACGGAGTCATCAGCAAGGGTGTCAATATCAAGAGGTCGCATGGAGCCATCGAATTCAGGGGGGTTAATCTTGTAGTTATACGAATCTTCGAATCGGCCCGGAAAAACCTCAGCCAGCATATTCTCCAAGTTGTCGTAGTGAATCTTCTCGTTATTTATAAAAAACCGGTAGCGCGAGTCATAAACTTCGATGATCTGATCGCGCAGGGAATCATTTGAAATGAGGGTTACCCCCTTTGATTTGAGTGTCTCAAAAGCGCTGGTGGAATAGACAAACAGCGTGGGCATCACCACTTTGCTCATCAATACCGACATCGAATCTATGTCGCGTGGTCCCGGCTCTTCTAAAATCTTAAGGATCGTATTGGCCGCCTGGATACCATTTTGGTGCACCTGAATGTTGGCGTCCATATCCGACAAGTCCTTTTCCAGGCTCCTTTCAAAAGATTTCAAAAGTTGCAATTCTAATTTCCTGTCTTTCCTTTCCTCGTTCCAATTGTTGATCTGCAAAGCAATTAAGATCCCGATTACCACAAGCACGATTTCCCCGATGGCGTAACGGGAGTATTTCAGGGCCTGGTTGTCATCGGCCAGCTCTTTACGAATGCGACGGAAGAAGGGAAGCATGGGCGGGCGGGATTAAAGTTTGGTTGTTGCCGCATCAAGGTACGAAATTTCAGTTTCTGCCGGGGAATTCAGGCGCATGAAGCTACGATGGGCAAGATACTTTGGTCGTTCACGGATTTATTTTCCCATAACGGGAAGAATTGAATTTCTTTGTCTAAGTATTGGCTTTAAATGTTAAACTTTGAACTAAAAGGAAGAAATGATACCCCCTAAACACTTTTTTCTACTTTTGATGGCTGTATGGGTCGGTCCGCTATTTGCTCAAAGCGATGCAATTACGGTCTCGGGTCAAATTGTTGAGAAGGAAAACGGACAACCCATCCCATTTGCAACGGTATTGATTCAGGATGCCGAAACCAATCAAAACATAACCGGAACAACCAGTGACTTTGACGGCAATTTCAGCGTCAAGGTGGCAGCGACAAACTTTTGGGTCGAAGTAAGCTTCATCGGATTCGAAAATGTTGTGATCAAAGAATTTGATGTAGTTGGAGGCACGGTTGATCTCGGTAAAATATCCCTCGAGAAAGTCAATACAATGCTCGAAGAGGTTGAGCTCAGGGCCGAGAAGTCCTCTACCGAATTCAAGCTGGACCGAAGGGTATTCAATGTGGGGCAGGATTTGAGCACAACAGGAATGGGCGCCTTGGAGCTGCTGAACAATGTCCCTAGCGTCAATGTGAGCATTGAAGGAGATATCAGCTTGCGAGGAAGCACCGGGGTCCAGGTTTTGATTGACGGCAAGCCCTCGATCATCGCTGATGACCCGGCCAATACCCTGAGCTCGATCACCGCCGACATGATCGAGCGGATCGAAGTCATTACTAATCCGTCAGCCAAATACGACGCCGAAGGGACCTCGGGAATCTTGAACATCGTCTTGCGCAAAGACGACAAGACCGGTATGAACGGATCGGTGACAATCAACACAGGTGTGCCCGACAATCACAGCATTGGTTTCAGCCTGAACCGTCGAACTGAGCGTTTCAACCTCTTTACCCAACTGGGAGTAGGGTACAGGTCGCTTCCCCGGGACAATGAGAACAGCAACCAGGACTTTGTGAACAACACCACTGTGAACAGCGAGGGCACGGATTATCGAAATGAGAATTTTTACAACATCATTCTGGGAAGCGATTTCTACATCAACGATCTGAATGTGATAACACTCTCTGGGAACTACGCCTATGAGATCGAAGATCAGCCCTCTGAGACGAATTTCGAATTGATTGACGACGATTCGGGGGACGTGTTGTCGAGATGGTTGCGTGAGGAGACCACGGAGGCCACAAATCCGAAATGGCAGTTCGACCTACAGTTCAAAAGAGAATTTGAGGACTACGAGGATCACCTTTTGCTGTTCAGTGCTCAAGGTCGATTCTTTGGAAAGGACCAATCGTCGGATTTCGAGGTGACACCCACTGAGGGTGACCTGGAGTTCAATGACCAGCAGACCGAAACCGAATTCCAACAAGGCGAGTTTATCTTCAAGCTGGACTATACCAAGCCTTTTTCAGACCGAATCGTCATGGAGCTCGGTTCCCAGTATTTTATCAGTGACGTGGGGAATGACTACGAGGTCAGGGAGCTGATCGACGGCGAATGGGTTGTCAACCCTGACCTGACCAACGATTTCGAGTTCGACCAGAAGGTTCTCGGGGTCTACGGAACTTTCGCTTATGAAGGGGACACCTGGGGATTCAAAGGCGGGCTTCGCCTGGAAAACACAGATGTTCAGACCTTCCTGATTGATACGGATGAGCAGAACAGCCAGAACTACACCAATCTTTTTCCAAGTGGTCATATCTCCTACAAGCTTTCAGATGTGACTTCTTTTCAAATCGGATATTCAGCGCGAATCTACCGGCCACGACTCTGGGATCTGAACCCCTTTTTCAACATCAGGAACGATTTCGTCATTCGCACGGGAAACCCCAATTTGCAACCGGAGTACACCGACTCTTTTGAATTCACGAGCATCCTGGCCTTTGACAAGCTCTCCCTGAATGCCGGGGCCTATTACATCTATACACGTGATGTGATCGAACGCGTTGTCTTTTTCGAGGACAACCGGAGCATCACCACGCCCGAGAATGTCGGAACCAACCAACGCATCGGGTTCGAGGCCAATTTCAAATACAATCCGATCAATTGGTTCACCCTTACCGGGGATTTAAACTATGGTTATTTCAAGCGGGATGGAGAGTTTGAAGACCAGGTCTTTGATTTTACAGGGGATCAGTGGACCTCCAGACTGACTGGGAAGTTCAAGCTGCCTGCTCAATTCGAATTGGAGATCATTGGCAACCATCGTTCCGAATTTCGAAACATTCAAAGTGAGATATCAGCGGTGACGTTTGCAGATATGGGCCTGCGAAAGAAGATCTCCAAGGGGAAGCTCGTTCTGAATTTCAGCATTCGCGACATCTTCGCTTCAAGGAATCGGGAAATCCAGACTTTCGGAGAAGACTTCTACACGTACAGGAACAGTTTGCGTGGACGCTTTATCACCCTGGGCCTGAGCTACGGCTTCGGCAAAGGGGAGGCCATGACCTACTCCGGGAGAAGGCGGTAGAGACTTCTGAAGCCTTTCTTAGTGCTACAAGGTTTCTCCAATTTTTGCGATCGCTTCCCGATTCTTGGGTTTGATAATGTATTTGTTGTTGTTGAGAATGTCCGCAGGATTGAAAAATGGATTCTCTGCTTCGATGTCTCGATTCGCATCGATTTCTTTGATTTCATAGAGCTCTTCGAGATCCCGGGAATCGCCCTGAATGTTTTTTATCCGCTCAAAGAAATCAATCGACTTTCCAAGCAGGACATTGTCAAAATTCACATCCTTAAATGTGCAGGATAAAAAAGTCACATTTTCAAATTTGGAAAGCGCAAAGGAACAATTGACAAACTTGCAACTTATAAAGGTCACGTTGTTAAGAACGATACCCGAAAAACTTGTGTTTGATACGGTCGAGATGGTAATGGAAAACCGCTGCAGGTGGCCAAAGCGCCAGTTGCTCATTTGCTTTAAATCATGAATGTGATACTCTTTTATGCTAAATGTGCTCAGATCAATCTCTTTGGCTTTTAGCTTTTGCATTTTCATAGCCACTACGACGGCTTTCTGTCCGACATTCTTGATTTTCGAGAATTTCAAATGGTTCAATTCATCCAAGCACCTTTGAAGCTGTTCTTTCCTGTTTCTCCATTCTTCATAAACCGACAAGATGATTCCAAATACAATCAGATCAAAAAAGAGACCGTGGGATTCCACCAGAATGTCATACACATCGTAGGTCTCCGGCGACATCAGAAAATAATCTGTGATGCCCAGGACTATCAGTATCGCGATGGCGACTCCAATAAAAAGACTGGACTTGGGTTTCGCGGCAATAAAAGACTTGATTCGGTCAATCATATCTCAAAGATAGCACAAGACCAGCAAGAATTTTTTGATCTTGGTCAATTTCACTCCACCCTCGCTCTAAATCCATTTTTCTAGTCTCAGCCATCAATCAATTCATTCGATTATTGTTATCTTAAGGGCATAATCCAAGCCATTTATCAAATGAGCTTTCAAAGAAGAATGCCTGCCAGTTCAGGCTATATTGGTTTTGGGAACAAAAGTTCGGTTTTTAACAGGAAGCCCAGGGTGGCTTTTGAGAAAATCCGATCCTATTATGACCAGGAGCTGGACAAAGTCTTCTACTCGGAGCGGGAAAAACATGAATTATCCGACAGTCAAAGAGAAGCGATCAAGGAAAATATCCGGAGAAAACTAAAACAGGATAGGCGTGAGGAGGTACTCTATGCCACAATTGCACTGCTTTTTGGTTTAGGTCTTATCTATCTCGTTATGCACTATGTGTATTGAATCTAAAGTCCTATGAAATACAAAAAAATTGAAGAGTCCCAAATGGTCATGACTCAACTCATGCTGCCTTCTCACTCGAATTTTAGTGGGTTTGTCCACGGGGGATATGTGCTGAGCCTGATGGATCAGGTGGCCTTTGTCTGTGCCTCCAAGCATTCGGGGCATTACTGCGTGACGGCCTCGGTTAACAAAGTGGACTTTTTGAATCCCATCGAAGTGGGCAACCTGCTCACCCTGAAAGGCTCGGTCAACTACACGGGCAGAACATCTATGGTTGTGGGTCTGCGAGTCGAGTCAGAAAACATCAAAACTGGGGAAGTGATCCATTGCAATTCATCCTATTTCACCATGGTGGCCAAAGATGATGCCGGAAAGAGTGTTCCGGTGCCGGGACTCATACTCGATACCGAAGACAGCGTCAGGCGTTTTTCCAGAAGCATCAAAAGACAGAAGCAGGGAAAACAGCGAAGGGAGAGCTTTCAGACTTCCGAATTCAAACTGGAAGAGCACCTGGAGCAGTTCAAAACTCAGAATGCGCTTGTTCAACTCAAATAAGTCTTGTCTACTCGAAATCGTTATTGGTTTCTAAAAAGGATTCGCTCTTTTTGCTGAGCAGGTCAAGGAACTCGATTTCATGACCGTAATTCAATAAATCAAGATCAAAAGTGTCGTCTTCGACATAGCGAATGAATTCTTCCACACGGTGCTCCGGTATCTCAAAGTTTTCGACGATAAAGTCTGAGCCCAAATAATATTTTATGTTTTCTACCGGTACTTCAGGAACCCCGGCTTCTTCTTTGTTTTTCACTTCGGATCTGAAGAGCGGTATCAGCAGTTGATCCACGATGTTGACGACATCCAGGCCGTGGACCATGGTCTTCCCCTGGTCGTTCCTGTCGAGGTGTCTTACCTGGCTGTCACTGTCATCAGTCAAACTATAAATGTCGGAGTAGGGGACTCCAAAATAGAAGACGTCAGGCTTAGGATTGAACGGCTCTACCCTTGCGGCATCGGCCACAATGTTGCCCGACAGCTCCCTGTCGGGAACAGCTACTTCATCGAGCATGAACATTTCTTCGATCAAATAAACACTCATCTTTTTCGAATCCAATATGGCCTGGTTCACGACAACATCAATGTTCTGATAGGCCAAAGCTCGAATTTTCAAAACGTCATTCACGGCCACCGCAATCATGAACTCACCTTGTTTATTGGTTACAGTCCCTTTGTGGGAAGAAGTGTTGTAAATGGTGATCCCCTCCAGATCACTGCCTTCGACGATGATTTTTCCGATTATATTTTCCCGGTTAATACCCTGGGAAACAGCAATAAAGCTGGTAAAAATTAACAAAAATGATAGTAATAGTTTCATAGCTGGAAGCTTTACTATAAAAATAAACATTCTATAGTTCAATTTACGGATTAAAAACCGTAATCTTTTGTTAAATCACAAGTTTTATTGCAAGCAATAGATTCGGATTTGACGGGTTTCTGGCACTCCCTGATTTCGCTATGAATTGAGGGCTAGCTTCATTTCATACTGGTCGAGATAATTTTCAAATCCGATTGTCTCCAGAAATGAATGCATGGATTTTGACTTTTCATCCACGTTGATGATGGAAAGTTGGTTTCCACAGGTTATTAGTATTTCCTCAACAAGGGTAGAGGCGATGTTCATTTTTCGAAATTCCTGACTCACGGCAATCTGATGAATACGCTTGTTTTCAGCGTTGAAAATGGCATAGCCCACCAACCTTTTTTCTATATAGGCGCCCAAGGCGTTGGTATCCTTTTTCAACGAATCAAGCACATGTTTTGAGTTTTGCCAGGTGGGAGTAGCATCCCAAAAGGATTGCATTCGGTCCCAATCGTAATCCTCGATCTTTCTGATTTCTGCCTGGTCGTTTTTGCTCGCAATGCTTACTTCTCCTTTAAAGCACAGAACTTTCCGATCAATTTTAAAACCCGATTTCGTATAGGAGCGAATGGCCGGGATATTCTCAGTTATGACTTCGAGCGTTAAAAAATCAACTCCTCTTTCTTGCAAAAAAGGTAAGACGAATTGATACATCTGCCTGGTGAGTCCCTGGCCTCTTTTCGTCGGGATGACGCCTGTTCCTGCGTTGTAAACCACTTTTTCGTCGTCGATTTTGTCAAATCCATGCAAAATGAACGCCACTAGCTTTTCATTGTCAAAGACACCAACAGACAGGCTGAGATCCGTCTTGTCAGCTTTCATCTTTGAATTCAACAGTTCTTGATTGAGTTGAAAAGGGGTAAAGTAGTCTGCAAAGGATTCATTGAAAGTATTCACAATTTCCGCAGTACTCGTTCCCTCCAGGGATTTGATTTTCAT
>JAHEHE010000039.1 GCA_024644725.1 Flavobacteriaceae bacterium
ATGATCTGGTCAGAAGAGCAAATCTCTTTTTACCTCGATGGGGTGAGATTTTATATCTATCGTCCCGAGTCCAGAAATTCAAATACCTGGCCGTATGACAAGCCTCAGTTCTTGATTCTCAACATAGCCATGGGCGGTAGCCTCGGCGGGGACATAGATCCCACATTTACAAGCTCATCTATGGACATCGATTATGTAAGGATATACCAGTAACAGATTTTGAATTCATAAAAGTATCGAGTCCCACTTAAATTGGGCACCTAAAACCAAACCATTATGAACAGAGGCTACACCATTTTTATCAGTTTTGTTGTTGCATTGGGAGGTTTTCTGCTCGGCTTCGACAGTGCAGTTATTTCAGGAGCAATAAGCGGAATTCGAGTCTACTTTGAAATGTCCGACTGGGAACTTGGTTTTTCTGTGGGTTGCGTGATTTTCGGTGCAATGGCAGGCAATATTGTCGCCGGACCTCTGAGTGATCGACTTGGAAGAAGAAATGTCCTTATTGTCACTGCTATCCTTTTTACGGTATCGGCCCTCTGGTCGGCATTTGCTACCACCTATGTCTCCTTTGTTACAGCACGAATCATTGGCGGAATCGGAATCGGTGGCGCTATTCTCATTGCTCCGATCTACATTGCGGAAGTGGCACCCCCCAAACTCAGGGGCAGCCTGGTTTCATTGAATCAACTCAATATCGTAATCGGAATCTCCGTTGCCTACTTTTCGAACTATTTTCTCAAGGACATAGAAGGAGAGAGCTGGAGATGGATGCTCGGTGTGGAAGCCATACCTGCGTTTGTATATTTTGTGGCGCTATTCGCGGTGCCTAGAAGCCCGAGGTGGCTGATTCAAAGGAGAAATCTGATCGCGGCAGCTGAAAAAATTCTCACCAGGATCGGAGGGGCCTCATATGCAAAAGATACGATTCGAGAGATCCGGCAGGGCATGGATAAGAAAGAAGCCGCAGGAACCTTTTCTGATCTTTTCAAAAGTAGGATGAGAACCATCATGATCATCGCTGTCGGGATCGCTTTTTTTCAACAGATCACCGGGATCAACGCGATTTTCTATTATGCCCCTACCATTTTCGAACAGGCTGGTGGCAGCACAGATAGCTCTTTTCTTCAGGCTATCGTTGTCGGACTTACCAACCTGGTCTTCACTCTGGTCGCCATACGACTGATAGATCGACTCGGCAGGAAGCCCTTGTTGATTATCGGAACGGCAGCCATGACCATAGCTTTGAGCATGGCCACAATGGCGTTTAACAATGCCACATATGACATCAGCGAATCCAACTTGGAGAAGATAGAGAATGCGTCCATGAAGGAGCATCTCACCCAGTTGTCCGGAAGAACTTACGGATCTCAAAAGGAAATGTTCAGCGCGGCGGAAGATGTTCTCGATGAAGAGGAGCTGTTTAGTTTTCAAAGGAACGAGGTAAAAAATTTCATCAGCATCAATGCTACTTTGGTTCTGGTGGCCATATTACTGTATGTGGCTGCTTTTGCCATATCCCTGGGTCCCGTGATGTGGACATTGCTTTCAGAAATTTTCCCGGGGAACATCAAGGGGATTGCAATTTCTGTGGTCGGTTTTTTCAACTCTCTCGTGAGTTACTCGGTGACACAACTCTTCCCTTGGGAACTTACCAATTTGGGTCCGACATGGACCTTTGCGCTCTATGCGATTTTGGCGGGTCTGTCGCTGCTATTCGTCATGAAATTTGTAATTGAAACCAAAGGAAGAAGTTTGGAGGAGGTTGAAGAGCTATTGATCAATTGAGGAGTGAATTTTGAAAATACAATTCGAGTTAGATACGGTGATTGTCAATTAGAAAAATATAAAAATGAGCAAGACGGAAGTTTTTATCGGCCACCAACAGGCGAATTTTGAAAGCGGTGCCATCGAAGGAAAATTAATTGACTTCGACAACGAGAAATATTACAAGATTTCAAACAGTGATGTCATGAGGCCATTTTTCATGAGCATCGTTAGCGATTCCAACCACTGGATGTTCATCTCCAGCAATGGGGGTCTGACTGCCGGCAGGCAGAACTCGGAGTCAGCGTTGTTTCCCTACTATACAGATGACAAACTGACGGAATTTGCTGAAATAACGGGAAGCAAAACAATTATCCAGGTCAAGCGGCAAGATAGAATCATGCTGTGGGAACCTTTTTCAAACCGATATCAGGGCGTTTACAAAATTCACAGGAACCTTTACAAAAATAGTATTGGAAACAAAGTTGTTTTTGAAGAAATTAATGAGGACCTGAAGCTGACCTTTCGTTATCAGTGGAATTCGAGTGATCGATTCGGGTTTGTCAGAAAATCTACCTTGATCAACAATTCCTCAAATCAGATCGAGTTGACCCTGGTAGATGGCCTTCAGAATATCCTTCCCTATGGCGTTCCTTCGGATTTGCAAAACAGCCGTAGCAATCTGGTGGATGCTTATAAAAAAAGTGAATTACAGGAGAACTCCGGAATTGGAATTTTTGCTCTGAGTGCGATCATAGTAGATCGGGCAGAACCGAGTGAGGCTCTCAAGGCTACAACAGTGTGGTCCATTGGAATGGAGGACGCGACCTATCTTTTGTCATCGCTGCAACTGGATAAATTCAGAAAGGGAGGTGTAATCGAACAGGAGGTTGATGTCAAAGCCGAGAAAGGAGCCTATTTTGTAAGTTCAACGCTCAACCTGGATCCCGAAACTGAAAAAACTTGGATGCTGGTCGCCGAGGTAAATCAGTCGATGGTTGACATAAGTGAGATTTCCGGAATGATCAAAAATAAGAAGGATCTTGCCGAAATCGTGCAACAAGACATCGAACGGGGTTCAGCGAATCTATTTGAATTGAATGCCGCAGCCGATGGAGTGCAGCTCTCGGCAGATCGATTGATGAACACCCGGCATTTCTCGAATACGCTTTTCAATATCATGCGCGGAGGTATTTTTGATAACGGCTATCAAATTGAAAAGTGGGATTTTGTCAAGTACATTGAAACGCACAACAAAAAAGTGTTCAAGAAGAAAGAGGAACTCCTTGAGAATCTACCGGAGATATTTTCCCTGAGTCACCTGAGAGATTTGGCCCGCAGTGACGAGGACAAGAACTTCAAGAGACTGGCTTATGAGTACATGCCTCTGAAATTCAGCCGAAGACACGGAGATCCCAGCCGACCCTGGAACAAGTTCTCGATCAATACCACAAGTGAGCTGGATGGTTCTAAAATTCTTGACTATGAAGGAAACTGGCGGGACATATTCCAAAACTGGGAGGCCCTCGCACATTCCTATCCGGAGTTCATCGAAAGCATGATCCATAAATTTCTCAACGCTACTACCTTTGACGGTTACAATCCCTATCGGGTTACAAAGGACGGTTTCGACTGGGAGACCATTGAACCGGATGACCCCTGGTCGTACATAGGTTATTGGGGAGATCACCAGATCATCTACCTCCTGAAATTCCTCGAATTCATCGAGAATTATTACCCCGGTCGCCTGGCGAATTACTTTGACAAGGAAATCTTCGTATACGCCAATGTTCCTTACAGGATAAAGACCTATGAAGAAATTCTGCAAAATCCGAAAGACACCATAGACTTCGATCTTGAGTCCAACGATCGAATTGATCAGAAAAGAGAGGAACTGGGTGCCGATGGAGCCCTTCTCCGTGATAGAAACTTCTTTATTTATAAAGTCAACCTGATCGAGAAGTTGCTGGCTACGGTCCTGGCAAAGGTTTCCAATTTCATCCCTGAAGGTGGAATATGGATGAACACGCAAAGGCCGGAATGGAACGATGCAAACAATGCCCTGGTGGGTAATGGTGTATCCATGGTCACCTTGTATTATTTGAGGAGATTCCTCAATTTCTTTCAGGGAATTGTCAATGACATGGGTGAGGAAGAGTTGGAGTTGTCTGCTGAATTGGTTCAGTTCTTCAATGATGTGGTGGAAACCTTCGAGGAGAATAAGGAAATACTGACCCGTAAAGTATCTGACAAAGACAGGAAAAAGGTACTTGACGGACTGGGCAGAGCCGGAAGCGATTTCAGGACAGGTATTTACGACCTCGGATTTTCAAGTGAAAAATCATCCCTGTCCAAAAGAGACCTTTTGCAATTCCTGGGCATAACCTTGCAGTTTTTGGATCACTCGATTGAATCCAATAAAAGGCAGGATAATCTGTACCATGCTTATAATTTGATGACCGTTGAGAATGAGTCGGAAGTGTCAATCTCCTATTTGCCAGAAATGCTGGAAGGGCAGGTGGCTGTTTTGAGTTCCGGATATATCAATGGCGAGGCCTCCCTGGAATTATTGGATGCCTTGAAGAGCAGTGCTCTCTTTAGACCTGATCAGTACAGCTATATCCTGTATCCGAATAAGGAGTTGCCAAGATTTGACGTCAAAAACAATATTCCGGAAGACAAAGTGAGTATGTCAAGCCTGTTTACCAAACTCGTCAAAGATGGAGATCGGTCCATTATCGAAGAAGATGTTGAGGGAAATTATCATTTCAACGGAAGATTCAATAACGCGGATAGTCTGAAAAAGGCGCTCTCCGAATTACCAGACAATTATGAATCACTGGTCTCCTCGGAATCTGAATTGGTGTTGGATGTTTTTGAGGATATATTCGATCATAAGTCTTTTACGGGGAGATCGGGAACCTTCTTTGGTTATGAAGGTTTGGGGTCCATTTACTGGCACATGGTTTCAAAACTTGTTTTAGGTATTCAGGAAACCTGTCTTAATGCTATAAAGAACGGAGTGGACAAGGTCACGGTCGGAAGACTATTGGACCATTATTATGAGGCTTACGAGGGCATTGGGGTGCATAAATCCCCGGAACTATATGGTGCATTTCCCACAGATCCCTATTCCCATACTCCGGCTGGTAAAGGGGCACAGCAGCCCGGTATGACGGGGCAGGTCAAAGAAGATGTTTTGAGCAGGTTTGGTGAATTGGGAGTTGTAGTCAGCGATGGCCAGCTTATATTCGATTCGCATCTGCTCAGGAAAGATGAATTCCTGAAACGACCTGCAACATTCACATATGTAGATGTCAACAGGGAAGTAAAAGAGCTTCAACTTGAAATCGGTGAACTTGGATTCACGTATTGCCAGGTTCCAATTACATACAAGCTCGATGATTGCGAAGGCCTTAAAATTATAAATCGGGATGAATCTTTTTCTGAGTTGTCTGAAATGAAACTCGACAGAAAGACGAGCAGTAAGATTTTTGAGCGGACAGGCGAGATTATTCAAATTGTAGTTTCAATCAAAAAGTAATTGTGTTATGAAAACCGTTTCAAAAATCTTGTGGCTGTTTATGGCCCTGATGCTTTTTGACGGCTGCGGAGACAAGTCAAACAAGAAATCTGAAGATAGTTCTGAAACTGAAAAAACGGAGAGAAAGAACCTGTCAGCGGCCGAAATTCTGGGAAACCCCGATTACCCCGGGGTCTCATTCGGTGGATACCGACATGCGGATCACGACATAGAGCCGACTATTGATGAGCTCAAAGATGATATGAAGATTTTGCATGCGGCGGGTATTCGGGTGGTGCGGACCTACAAAGTTCATTTTCCTCATGCATCCAATGTTTTGAAGGCCATATCGGAACTGAAAGAAGAAGATGAGAATTTTGAGATGTATGTTATGCTGGGCGCCTGGATCGACTGCAAGAATGCCTGGACCGACAAGGAATCGGATCACAATGTGGAAAGCGAAGCAAACAAGCCTCAGATAGAAGAAGCCGTTCGTCTTGCGAACAAATATCCGGACGTTGTCAAGATACTGGCAGTTGGTAACGAGTCTATGGTCAAATGGGCGGAAGAGTATTATGTCCAGCCCGGTGTCATTTTGAAATGGGTAAACTACTTGCAGGACCTTAAAAAATCGGGTGGACTTTCCAAGGATTTATGGATCACAAGTTCCGATAATTTTGCTTCCTGGGGAGGTGAGGGAGCTGAATACCATGTTGAAGACCTGAATAAGTTGTACCATGCCGTGGATTATGTATCCATGCATACCTATCCTTTTCTGGACAGCCACTACAATCCTGATTACTGGGGCATCCTGCCTGCTGAGGAGGATCTTTCAGACGAGGAGAAAATTGAAGCTGCGATGAAGCGCGCCCAAGAATTTGCCGTTTCTCAGTATGAAAGTGTTCGGGCCTACATGAAGAGTCTGGGGGTTGATAAGCCCATTCACATCGGTGAGACGGGCTGGTCGACGGTATCAGATGACTACTTCGGAGCCAGCGGAACACAGGCAGCTGACGAGTACAAGGAAGCTCTCTATCATAAGCTTATCAGAGAATGGTCGCAGGAATCAGGGGTGTCTGTGTTTTACTTTGAAGCCTTCGACGAACCCTGGAAAGATCAAAACAGTGCCGACGGCTCGGAAAATCATTTCGGTTTGTTCACGGTAGAAGGCCAGGCCAAGTACGCCTTGTGGGACAAAGTTGATGAAGGAGTTTTTGAAGGTTTGTCAAGAAATGGAAACTCCGTAGTCAAGACATTCAACGGGGATCGGCAAGCAATGATGGAGACGGTTGCATTACCTCCGGCGAAAAAATAAAAAAACAGTTAAGGACAAAATGAGAACTTCGAAATTCTTTTCAATTGGTTTATTCCTGGTCATTTGTGGAATACTTGTCTCCTTTTCTAACGTTCAGGGACTAAAGGAGGTGGCTGTAAGCGGGCGAAACATCCTCGTCGATGGGCAACGCTATCTCATCAAGGGAATATGCTATCATCCGGTACCCAAAGGAAGTGACAAAAGAGATTTTGGCAATTTGGACCAGGATCTCAAGCTCATGGTGGAAGCGGGGATCAACACAATACGCGTTTACGAACCGATAAGAGAAAAAAAGGTTCTGGACAGGATTAACAGAGCTGGAATTAAGATTATCATGGGGTTCGGTTACGATCAGGGTGGAGTTTACGACATCAAATCCGGGACGTATATCGATTATGTCAATAAATACAAAGGCCATGATGCCATCTTGATGTGGGAACTCGGAAATGAATACAACTATCACCCGGAATGGTTCGCAGGTGATGTAAAAAACTGGTATTCATCACTTGACGAAGCGAGCATAGAGATCGATAAGGCAGATCCTGCTCATCCTGTCACCACGGCTCACGGAGAATTGCCGGATTCGTTGGCCATTGCCTCCTGTCCAGGCATAGATGTCTGGGGGATGAATGTATACCGATGGGACAATCCTAAGGAGATCTTTGCGCAATGGAGCGCAGTGAGTGAAAAACCGATGTATCTTTCGGAGGCTGGGGGAGATAGCTATATGACAATAGCAAGAGACGGGTATGCAAAAGGGGAAAACGAAACTGTTCAGGCTGATGCGAATAGAAAAATTCTCGAATGTGTATTCGAGCATGGCGAGATATGTTCAGGGGTGACCCTGTTTTCATTTACAGACGGCTGGTGGAAATCAGGCAACAACAACACCCAGGATGTTGGGGGTTGGGCGCCCAACAGCTCAGGTGTGCCCTACGACGGAACTCCGAACGAGGAATACTGGGGAATTGTTGACCTGGATCGAAACAAGAAAGAAGCCTATGAAGTAGTCAAGGTGAAATACAATGAACTATCAGCAGGAGACTAAGTAAGTAGAGAGCATATCCGCAATAAACAAATCAAATAAATCAATTATGTCTACAGCCACAATCAAGGTTCCATTCGGTCAGAAAGTTGCATTCGGGGTCGGAATGTTTGCAAACCAAATGTTTCCGGCCATTCTCGGAATATTCATGGTTTCATTAGTACAATCCTTTGGATTCAGTGGATGGATGTGGTCTTTGGTTTATTTTTTCCCCAGAGTATTTGATGCCATAACGGACCCTATAATGGGTTTCATTTCTGACAACACAAAATCGAAATGGGGCAGGCGCAAACCCTATGTTTTGATTGGTGCTGTTTTGATGGGCGTCGCGTTTACCGTCATGTGGCAACTCTATTCTGATAATTCTTTGCAATATAATTTCTGGTATTTCTTTTTATGGTCGGTTATTTTTTATTTGGGGCTCACTTTTTTTAGCGTGCCCTATGTCGCCATGGGTTACGAAATGAGCAATGATTTTCACGAAAGAACCAATATCATGGCCGTTGCACAATGGATTGGACAGTGGGCCTGGGTCATAGCTCCCTGGTTCTGGGTCATTATGGACGATCCCGATTTGTTCACATCACAAGAAGTTGCAATACGTGACTTAGCCGTATGGGTTGCCGTGCCTTGTGCAATTGCTGCGATGGTGCCCGCCATATTCATTAAGAGCAAGTCGACACTTGAAGAGAATTATGAGCCACTCAATACCTCCAATATCGGGGGCAGTCTCGTGAAAATCCTGAAAAGCTTTAAAGAGGCCTTCAAAATACCACAATTCAGACAGATATGCGGCGCCACATTTTTGATTTTCAATGCCTTTAACACTGTGGCGGCTCTAACCTATTTTGTGATTGTCTATAAATTGTTCAATGGCGATGCAGCAGCTACCGGAATTTGGGTTGCCTTGTTTGGCTGTGTTGGAGCCTTGGGGACGACTTTTATCGTAATTCCCGCAGTTGCGTGGATGTCTAAAAAAATGGGAAAGATCAAAACCTTTATGCTGGCACAGGGAATATCGCTCATCGGCTATCTAATGATGTATTTTCTTTTTGTGCCCGGAAAACCCTGGCTGTATCTTATTGCACTGCCTTTTTTCTCATTTGGAATCGGGAGCTTGTTTACGATCATGATGTCTATGACAGCGGATGTGATCGACATTGATGAATTGAATTCAGGAAAAAGGCGAGAAGGTATTTTTGGGGCCATTTACTGGTGGATGGTCAAAGTTGGTTTTGCCATAGCCGGAGGACTCAGCGGTGTAATTATTGGATTGGTTGGATTCAACCCTGAATTAGCAGCGACAGACCAACCAGGAGCGATTGATGGATTGCACGCATTCTTTTGCTTTTTCCCGGCAGCAGGAACCATTGTTGCGATGCTGGTCATGAGACGTTATGATATAACAGAAACACGCGCCAATGAAATTCGTGCCGAATTGGACAAAAGAAAAGCCTAGACGGGGGTTTAGGCAAACAATGAGCTTCAAAGAATTGAAATAATAGAACAGTTGAAATGAAAACAACAGACATTATCAAAATAAACCTGATTGCATCCTTCCTTTTTTTAGGCACTGTCCTTCAAGGCCAGGAAAAGAAACTGGTCTGGGAAGAGAATTTTGACGGTGCAGCCCTCAATGAAGAGGTCTGGAATTTTGAATTGGGTGACGGATGTCCTCACATGTGTGGCTGGGGAAACAATGAAAAACAAATTTATACAAGAGAAAACCATAGGCTAAAAGAAGGCTTTCTATTCATTACCGCTCGAAAGGACGGATCCAACTACACTTCTACGCGGATCACGACCAAAGGCAAAAAAGAATTCAAGTATGGACGAATGGAGGCTCGCTTGAAACTTCCATTGGGAACCGGCGTATGGCCCGCTTTTTGGATGCTGGGCTCCAATATTGAAGAGGTGGGGTGGCCCATGTGCGGTGAGATCGACATCATGGAATATGTGGGACGTGAGCCCGGAACCCTCTTTACAACACTGCATACAAAAGACAGCCATGGAAACTCAAAAAACACGCGAAAAGCTGCCGTGTCAGGAATTGATGAGGGGTTTCATACTTATGCTGCCGAATGGACCGAGTCAAAGATTAGTTTCTATGTCGATGGCAAGCATTTCTACACTTTTGAACCCGAAAATAGCAGTGAAGAAGTATGGCCCTTTGATCAACCGTTTTATTTCCTTCTGAACCTGGCTATTGGAGGAAATTTCGGAGGCAAGGAAGTCGATGATTCCATCTTTCCGGTGGAATACGTGATTGACTATATACGGGTATACCAATAAGATAATCGGAACCTCAATCTCAATCATTGATTTCAATATTCATAAAGTATGCGCTCTTCTGATCCGGAAAGGTTCAACCACACCCTTCCGCCTTCGACCCTCAATTTTTTAATGTTGAAACTCAGCTCCCGGGTAATAAATGCATCGCATAACTCCGTGTTTTCTAGTGACAGTCTTAAATTTCTTTGAGGAGGATCCGATTCCAAAATGCTGCCGGAGTCGATCAAAACGATTTTCCAGGATTCCCCGTCGCAACCGCTTGCACTGAAGTTGATCTTTAAACAATCACCTTCAATTTCTAGGCTGTTAATTGTGAGCTCATCCGAAGGAGCATTTCTGTATTGTTCCTGACTGATCACGGTTCCCAGATCGCATCCGCTAGGGTCAGGGTCATCTCCATCGGAACAGCTTAACAACAAAATCGAAATGAATACCAGTAAAACGAGATTTTTCATTTCTGATGAATTAAAAGTGAATCCGTTGCAGGCCAAGACCCGCGCATGATTTGCATTGTAAATGTCTTAAAAATTGAAATAATATATGCAAAGAAGGGTGGCTTTTTTTCTTATGTTTGTGTTTGCATATTTCAAAATCACTTCATCATCATGGGACAAAACAACACCAAACGAATCAACATTTATTTCATAACCATTGTCATCACCCTCGGGGGTCTTCTCTTCGGATTTGACACCGGTGTGATCAATGGAACCCAATTTTATTTCTCCAAATATTTTGAACTTACGGGATGGTTGAAAGGCTTTATCGTCAGTAGCGCCTTGTTGGGGGCTCTTGTGGGGGCGGCAAGCGCCGGAATGATAAGCAAGGCCATAGGTCGAAAGAAGTCGCTCATTTGGGCTGCTATACTCTTTAGCATATCAGCCTGGGGCTCAGGTCTTCCTTCCTTTTTACCGGAATCCATTTCCCTGATGGTGTTCTTCAGACTGATAGGAGGAGTAGCCATTGGTATGGCCTCCATGAATGCACCGATGTACATAGCAGAGATCTCACCTGCCGACAAAAGAGGCACCCTGGTTACCTATTACCAGATGGCGGTGGTCATCGGTTTCTTCGTCGTTTTCCTCACGACTTATTTTATCGGGAACGGATTGAGCGAGCAAGAAAACATCGACATAGGTTGGAGGTACATGTTCTGGTCGGAGCTCGTTCCGGCATTGGCATTCCTGTTTCTTCTCTTCATGGTTCCCCAAAGTCCGAGATGGCTCATGATCAAAGGGCGTGAAGAAGCGGCAAAAGACATTCTGGTGCGCATACACGGGCAAGAGATGGCCGATCAGGAGTTTGTCGAGATCAAAGAATCGATCGAATCCGAAGGAAAGCAAAAAAAGGCTTCCATCTTTCAGAAATCCCTGTTTCCAATCGTGATCATAGGTACTGTTCTATCGATTTTGCAGCAATTCACAGGGATCAATGCGGTACTTTATTACGGGGCCGACATCTTCGAGCAGGCGCTTGGATTCGGTAAAGAAGATATTCTGGCCCAACAGATCTTATTGGCCACTGTAAACCTCTTGTTTACTTTCATCGCCATGTTCACGGTTGACAAACTCGGTAGAAAGCCCCTCCTGATCATTGGAGGTTTCGGAATGCTCGTCGGTTTTCTCATGATGGGCTTTACGCTCTATTTGAGTGACTACAGCCAGGTGAATTCAGCAGGACTTCCCACGATCAATTCGACTGAGGGCATTATTTCTCTGATAGGAATTCTGTTGTTCATCGGTTCGTTTGCCATGTCGATGGGGCCTATCGTATGGGTGTTGCTCTCTGAGATCTTCCCGAACAAGATCCGGAGTACGGCCATGGCCATTGCTGTTGCTGCACAGTGGCTGGCGAACTACTTTGTGTCCCAGACCTTTCCTATTGTCGTTGAGAGTGATGCCAACAGGCTGATCATGGACGGCGGAACCTGGAACAATTCCCTGCCGTATTTCATCTTCTCCGGCTTTATTATCATCATCATTCTGTTTGTATGGAAATTCATCCCTGAGACCAAAGGAAAAACTTTGGAGGAAATGGAGGCAATTTTCAACAAGAAGAAAAGTTAGTATTTGAGGGGACTTTGGTCTCCGGATTAATGCGAACAGATGACAAAAAATTGCTGCTGGAAGAATAGGTCATTTTATCTGACCCAGACTTTGCTTATTGCATTGCTTCTAAATCTGAGTTGCAGTGACGACAAGGATTTTGAAACGGGTGGCCAGAACCCGGATACCGGCGAAGTTCCGGAGGAAACGCTCTATCTCCCCCTGATCGAGATCAGAAGCAGCGGTCAGATTGTCGACGAACCCAAGGTGCGGTCGACGATGAAGATCACCGAACAGGGCAAGGTCTCGTACGAGGGTATTGCCGGGATCGAGATTCGAGGTGCCTCTTCACAGATGTTCGACAAGAAATCCTACGGTCTGGAAACCTGGGACAACAACAACGAAGACATCAATGTCTCGCTCCTGGGCATGCCCGAGGAGGAGGATTGGGTGCTTCACGGGCCGTACAGCGACAAGTCGTTGATGCGCAACAAGCTGATCTATGACCTGTCTTCCGACTTGGGCCGATATGCCAGCCGCACGCGTTTTGTCGAATTGATCATCAACGGAACCTATAAAGGGGTATACGTCTTTATGGAGAAGTTGAAAAGGAACAAGAATCGCATCGCCATTGAAAAGCTCACACCCGAGGAAAACGCGGGTGACGATCTTACCGGGGGATACATCCTTAAAATAGACAAGATTGCCGGGTCCAATGTCGGCAGCGGATACAACAACCAAAACTCTTTTGCCTCGAAGGTGCCACCGCCCCATGCGGGAAATGGAGAGATCCGGTTCCTTTATGAATATCCGGATGCCGAGGAGATCAGCTCCGAACAGAAGGACTATATCAAGCAGTACGTGCATGATTTTGAGACGGCTCTTTCTTCAGATGCTTTTAAGGATCCGGATTCGGGATACAGGGCATACATCGACGTGGAGAGTTTCATCGATTTCTTTATCCTCAACGAAATCTCGCACAATGTCGATGGATATCGTCTCAGCACTTTTATGCATAAAGACAAGAACGGGAAACTCAACATGGGCCCCATATGGGATTTTAACCTGGCATTCGGGAATGCGGATTACTGCGGGGGTGGCAATACCGACACCTGGGCGTACAAGTTCAATGAAAGGTGTCCCGGTGATTTCTGGTCGGTTCCTTTCTGGTGGTACCGGCTCCTTGAAGACCCTTATTTCGTTGAAAGGCTCAAAACCAGGTGGTTCGAAGTCAGGTCCAATGTTCTATCCGCCCAGGCCGTTCTGGGACGAATCTCGAACTACGAAAAAGAGATGCAGGATTTGGATGCCATCAACCGGAATTTTACCAAATGGGATATCCTCGGTGAGTGGATTTGGCCGAATAATTTTGTGGGAACGACCTACGAGGCAGAGCGCATCTATGTTGAGGAATGGATCGTTGACCGGATGAGTTGGCTCGATGGGGCTATCGCTGATCTCTGATTGGAGGATCGACCTTTTCACCTTTTAAAAAAGAATGAATCATTGACAAAATAGTATCATTGAATCAACTTCGCGTTGACTAATTTTGAGGTGCAAGTATCAAGCATTTCAAGACTATGTCGGATCACAACAAACTTTCTTTAAAGGAAAAGCTGGGTTATGCCCTGGGGGATGGAGCAGCGAATATCGCCTGGAGAGGCGTCGCCACGTTCCTGTTCATTTTTTATACAGACGTCTTCGGATTGAGTCCGGTGACGGTTGGGGTTCTCATGCTCGTTGCCCGGTTCAGTGACGGCATCAGCGACGTCCTTATGGGGATCATCGGGGACCGTACCAAATCCAAATACGGGAAGTTTCGCCCCTGGATTCTATGGACGGCGGTACCGCTGGGAGCCATCCTGGCGCTTTTGTTTACAAGCCCTGATCTGAGTTCAAACGGAAAGATCGTCTATGCCTATGTGACCTACATTTTCTTTACACTGATTTACACGGCGAACAATATTCCCTACGGGGCTCTGATGGCCGTGATGACAGGAGATGACAAAGAGAGAACCACTTTAGGTTCTTTTCGAATGGTCGGTGCCTTCGCCGGGGGCATGCTCGTTCAGGGTGCCCTGCTGTTTCTCGTCGCCTATTACGGCAATGTTGACCCGTCCATTGAGATTGAGGAGCTCGAGCCTCAGAAGTACAGTGTGACGGTTTCGGCCCCGCGCGACGTGCCGAATGTCAATATAAAAACGGAGGATGGGGTGGCCCTTTTTACCTGGGATGATCCTTCGCTGTCACCAGAAGATAATGAACCCACCCATGGCAAGAGCTTTTCGATAGAAGCGAACCAGGAGTATGCTTTTGTCGTGTCTGGCGAGCCTGACCTCGAGGCAGGAAAACTCTCGATAATCGACCAGAAGGAAGGATACAGCAAGGCCATGTACCTGATGTCGGTATTTTTGACCGTCTTTATGCTGATTACCTTCTTCACCACAAAGGAACGAGTTCAACCACCGAGCAGTCAGAAGAACAACCTCAAGCGCGATCTGGCCGACCTCATACGGAACCGACCCTGGCTGGTATTGCTGGTCATTGGTTTGCTTTTCAACATTTACAATTCGATCAAGCAGGGAATCGTGATCATCTATTTCACGCACTACCTGCACGACCAGCTGCTTGCCGGATCCTATTTGGTGGCTCTGATGCTGGCCTCCGTTGCAGGGGCCATGATCACCTCACCTTTGGGGCGAAAGTTCGGTAAAAGAAACCTGTTCATTTTTGCCCTTATTTTTTCGGGCGCCGTCAATGCCTTGTTTGCCTTCGTGGGCCCGGAAGATGTGAGTGCCGTGTTCACCATCGGAGTTATATCGGAATTTGCCTCGGCCATTTTCCCGACCTTGTTCTTTGTGATGCTCGGGGATTCAGCCGATTACTCGGAATTCAAAAACGGAAGACGCGCCACCGGGCTCATCTATTCGGCAGGTTCCTTTGCTACCAAATTTGGGGGCGGAATTGCCGGTGCGATCATTGGGTTGGTGCTCGGCGCCTTTCACTATGACGGACAGGATGCCTCCTCAATCGAGGGAGCCGTTCCCGGAATCAAGATGCTCATGAGCTGGGTACCCGCGATTATAACCTTTGCTGCAGCCGGGCTGATGCTTCTTTATCCTTTAAACCAGAAAAAGCTCGACGAGATCACAACTGAATTAAACGAAAGGCGGCTCAAGGAACAAGCTGCCGATGTATAAGCTGATAACAAGTTCAAAAAATAAATAATTTATCATGAAATACGGTCATTTTGATGATAAGAGCAGGGAATACGTGATCACGAACCCTCAAACACCTTATCCCTGGATCAACTATCTCGGGAACGAAGATTTCTTTTCACTAACCTCGAATACCGGAGGAGGATATACCTTTTACAAGGACGCCAAATTCAGGCGTTTGACGCGCTACAGGTACAACAATGTACCGGTGGATGACGGGGGCAAATACTTCTACATCAAAGATGGAGACACCGTCTGGTCACCCGGATGGAAGCCGGTCAAAACCCCATTGGATCACTACGAATGCCGACATGGGATGAGCTATACCCGGATCAAAGGAGTGAAAGATGAGGTAGAGGCGGAGGTGCTGCAATTCATTCCCCTGGGATTTTGGGGGGAGATTCAAAAAGTCAAGTTGACCAATCACAGTTCGGAGAAAAAGTCTTTGAAGCTCTTCAGCTTCATCGAGTGGTGCCTTTGGAACGCCGAGGATGACATGACCAACTTCCAGCGCAATTTCAGCACGGGAGAGGTGGAGATCAAAGACAGCGTGATTTATCACAAAACGGAGTTCAAGGAGCGTCGAAACCACTATGCCTTTTATTCGGTGAATCAACCCATTCAGGGCTATGACACCGATCGCGAAACATTCATAGGCCTGTACAACGGCTTTGATAACCCGGATGCTGTTGCAGCAGGACTTCCTTCCAATTCCGTGGCACATGGTTGGTCTCCCATCGCATCGCATTACCTGGAGATCGATTTGGAACCGGGTGAATCCAGGGAGCTGGTGTTTATGCTGGGCTATGTCGAAGTGGACGAGTCCGACAAATGGGAGAGCAAAGCGGTGATCAATAAAAAACCAGCTCTTTCGATGATTGAAAAGTTCAATAGCATCGAAAAGGTCGACAAGGCCTTTACGGAACTTCGCGAATACTGGGATGATCTCTTGGACACTTTGAGCATTGACTCGGGTGACGATCGCCTTGATCGAATGGTCAATATTTGGAACCAGTACCAATGCATGGTCACTTTCAATATGTCGCGTTCGGCTTCCTTCTTTGAATCGGGCATCGGTCGGGGCATGGGTTTTAGGGACTCCAACCAGGACCTGATCGGGTTTGTGCACCAGATCCCGGATCGTGCCCGGGAAAGGATCGTCGACATCGCCTCAACACAGTTTGAAGATGGTTCCTGCTATCACCAGTACCAGCCCCTGACCAAAAAAGGGAATTCGGCCATTGGGGGGGATTTCAATGATGACCCCTTGTGGTTGATCCTGTCAACTACCGCTTATATCAAGGAAACCGGGGATTTCTCCCTGTTGGATGAAATGGTTCCTTTTGACAATGACGTTTCCCGGGCCAAATCTCATTTTGAACACTTGAAGGCTTCGTTTTACCATGTGGTCAACAACCTGGGGCCTCATGCGCTGCCCCTGATCGGGCGAGCAGACTGGAATGACTGTTTGAACCTGAACTGTTTCTCCACCGATCCGAACGAGTCCTTTCAAACTACAGGGAACAAAAAGGGAGAAACGGCAGAATCCCTTATGATCGCTGGCCTTTTTGTCGTCTATGGAAAGGAATACGTCAAACTCTGCCGCCAGATCGGAAAAGAAAAAGAAGCCGACGAGGCGGAAGCTCATGTCGAGCAAATGGTGCAGGCCATTAAGGATCACGGATGGGATGGAGACTGGTATCTTCGCGCCTACGACTATTACGGCGAGAAGATCGGTTCAGACGAGAATGAAGAAGGAAAGATCTTTATCGAATCCCAGGGATGGTGCAGCATGGCAGAGATTGGCAAAGAAGAGGGCATGGTTGAAAAGGCATTGGATTCAGTTAAGGAGCACCTGGATTGTGAGTACGGGATCGTACTGAACTCCCCGGCATTCAGCAAGTACTACATCGAGTACGGAGAGATATCCACCTACCCGGCGGGATACAAGGAAAACGGAGGGATCTTTTGCCACAACAATCCCTGGATCATGATCGGGGAGACGATGATCGGCAGGGGAGACAGGGCCTATGAATACTATACCAAGATCGCCCCGAGCTTCCTGGAAGAGATCTCCGACCTTCATAAAGTGGAGCCTTACGTCTATTGTCAGATGATCGCCGGCAAGGAAGCATTCAAGCCGGGGGAGGCCAAGAATTCGTGGTTGTCAGGAACGGCTTCCTGGAATTTCTACGCGATAACCCAGTACATCCTGGGTGTTCAACCCGATTACGAGGGGCTGAGAATCGATCCGTGCATACCCAAAGACTGGGATGGGTTCAAAATGACCCGAAAATTCAGGGGTGCCACCTACAAGATCGAGGTGCAGAACCCATCGCATGTCAGCAAGGGCATTCGCGAAACCTGGGTCAATGGTGAGAAAATGAACTCAAATCTGATTCCACTTTTAGAAAAAGGTAAACAGCACAGCGTCAAAATAATAATGGGATAAAAGACCTGTGGATTTACCGGATGGAGGCTCCTGTTGGCTTGGGTCAACGGGAGTTTATTCCATCAGAGGACTCTTTTCATGCCAACGAACTCACGGCGGAACTCGCTGGGGGTACAATTCTTGGCCTTTTTAAAGACCCGGTTGAAGTTCGCAATATTGTTGAAGCCACAGTCGTAGCTGATCTCGCTGATGCTCTTTTCGGTTTCGATGAGCCAGCGGGTCGCATAACTGATGCGGGTGTCGTTGACATAATTGATAAAAGTCTTTCCGGTGCGACTTTTGATAAACCGATTGAAGGAAACCGGACTCATATTGACAAGTTCGGCGATTTCGTTCAAAGGTATCTTACGGTGAAAGTTTTCCTGGATGAATTCATAGACTTTTTTGATGCTCTCGCTGTTCTGGAAATCGTGCAACTCCGAAGCCTGCGTCGAAAGCAGGGTCTGATTCTCGGATGAGGCCAGCTCACTGAGGATGGAAACGAATTCCAAAAAATACTGCACCCCGTTGAGCTTGGGCAGGGTCATCAAACGAGGCATGACCTGCAGCGTTGTTTCTTCTGAAAACAGGATACCGTGGTTTGACCGATTGAACATGTCCCGAATTCCTTTGAAGATACGCCTTGAGAGCATTTTGTCATCCAACAGATCCTGCTGAATGTGCACGGTTATCTCGTAAATCTCCTTGCAGCGACAATTGTGAAGCTCCCATCCGTGTACCAGGTTGGGCCCGACCAGCACGAGTTCGATGTCAGAGATCTCTTCCGAATGGTCTCCTACGATCCGGCGCACGCCCTTACCGCGGTAGATGAAATTCAATTCGTATTCGGGATGAAAATGTACAGGGAAGTCAAAGTCATCCTTGACGCGCTCAAAGACCAGGAAACTGTCTTCCGGGCTCAGCTGGGTGATCTCTCTGTGAACTTCACTTCTCATGAAAAAATAAAATCGAAAAATGACAAAATAGTATCAGGAATGTGATACCCAGGTCAAATATATCGAAAAAGAAGTGAAAATAGGGCCCAAATCGAGTTCTTTGTCAATTTGGACCCTGGTATAATGATAGTATTTTGTCAGATCAGTTCATCTGATGAATGCGGGCCTCTCCGATAACTAAGCCTTTGTTGACCGTAGGATTCCCTTTGTAATGCACGGAGGCCTCACCATAGGCTGTGACTTTCAGATCATCTGAGACCGCAAGCCGCACTCTTCCTTCACCATAGGCAGTGACCTTTGCAGAGGTGTTGTTTACGCCCAAGGTGTTTACTTCGCTCTCCCCGTATGAAACGATCTTCTGGCGTTGAGCCCTGCCTTGTTCGACCTCGAGATATGCCTCTCCGTAAAGAGTGGCCTGGAACTCGTCCAAGTCCATGTCGGAAACGTACACCTTGGGCTCTCCGTAAATGTTAAGTTTGAATTCATCTCCTGTCAGTTTACTTATGAGCTTATGGGTCTCATCTCCTCTCAGGGAGATCAGGTCCACATCGGTGTAATAGACTTTGGCGGATACCAGGGTTCCATCGTAAATGGCATGCTTTCCCTTGTAGTCATCCGACTTGATTTTTTTCGATTTGGTATAGACCTTGGCGTCATCCAGGTAAATGTGCAGGGTCTTTCCTTTGACCTCTACATTGAGCTCATCATAGCCTACATCGATGTTTTCGATCACCACGGATTGGGTTTCAGCTTTTTCAAAGACAACCTCAATATGCGGGCTGATGATCACTTCATCAAAGGATTTCACGTCATAGGTTTTCGACTGGGCCATTGTCAGGTTGACTCCGACAAGAAGGGCACACAGAAGGATTGTTGATTGGATCGATCGTTTCATGGGGTTTTGTTTTTGCGTTGTTAAGTACGGATTCTCAATTCTCTCAGTCATGCTCTTTCCATATGAAATGCAGCATGTACAAAATTAAGGACTAACTCTTTAATTGGATGTTACAGTATTGCCAAAAAAGTTTTAAGTCGTTGGGCTATTTCGTAGTCATGGATTGAACACCCTTCCAATCGTCTTCTATTTCCTGGGTGATCAGGTGAGCGGCTCGGTTCAAAAAGAGTTTGGCTGTAAGGTCCTCTCGATTCTTCTTGAAAATCTGCTGAAAAGTCACGGCAGCCATGGCGAATTCCTTTTTGAAATAGAGATCCATTCCTTTGTCGAAGGTATCCAGGGTCTGCAGCTTGTGATCCAATAGGGCAGGGGAGTCTCCATTGATGCACTCATAAAGATCGATGGGTTTTTGTTTGCCGATAACTTGTACGGGTCCGAGATATCGGAAATCAAACTCTTCCGGATGGCTCAGGTTTTCCCGGCACCTTCCTGTGATCAGGATCGAGGTACCAAAGTGTTTCGACAATCCCTCGATACGGGAAGCTGTGTTGACCGTATCCGAAATGATAGCAGCATCGAGCCGTTCGACGTCACCCGTGATGCCCATGATGAGGTCGCCGTTTTGCATGCCGATTCCTATTTTGACAGGTGACCTGCCTTTTTCGATACGCTCTCGATTGTATTCCTCAAGTGCGACATGCATCTGAACGGAGGCCCGAAGTGCATGTTGAGATCCGCCCGGGAACAGGGCCATAAAGCCATCTCCGAGGTATTGCATGATGAAACCCTTGTTTTCACGGATGATGGGTCCCATCTGTTTATTGAAAGAATTGATGAACAAGAAGTTGTCTCTTGGGCTCAATTTTTCTGAAAGAGCCGTGAATCCACGGATGTCCACGAAGAGCACGGATACCTCCTTTTCGGCCAGGTCACCCAGGGAAACTTCCGTAAGGCGATCCTTGCCCAGGGAACGAATAAATTCGGTAGGGACAAATTTTTGACTGACCTCGTGGATGCTTTTGATGGCCTGTTCCCTTTCCTGAGCTTCTTTGAGTCCTTTCTGATAGAGTTGTGCGCTTTCAATGGCTACGGCGGCCTGCAGGGAAATGGTGGTAAGCAGCTTCAGCTCTCCGGCCGTGAATTCGCGCTCTTCGCTGTGCCCGAGGATCACCAAACCCATGGTTTTGTTCTTGACCTTCAAAGGAGCGTACATCATGGCCTTCAGGTGAGAGAGCGCTGGATTGGCTGCAATGCGTTCGTGGGGCACTATCGAGGAGGTTCCGCGATGAATGAGCTCTTTCAGCACCTCGTTTTGACGTATGATGTTTTCTTCGCGATCGGGATCTTCCCCAAAGGAGCTGAGCTTGACCACCCGATCCGTTTCGCTCTCGTGAATGAGGAACAGCCCGTGGGTCGAATCTATGATCTGTGAAGCTTCTCCGAGGGTCATTTCTGCGATGGAAGGCACATCAATTTTTTCAGCCAGCATTTCACTGAAATCATAGATCATGTTGATCTCCCGGTACAGGCCCAGCACCTCATTGCCGATGCGCTTTTTCTCCAGGTCCTTTTGCGCCAGGGCCGACAGCAGATCTGCAATTATCGCTCCCTGCTCGCGATCGCTTTTGACCAGGGCGAACTCATTGCCATTATCCGAAACAGGAAACTGGTGGGGCATGGGGGCATCGCTTCCAAAGAGTAGGCCTCCGTCTAGATCTGTGATCGAAAGGTCCATCTGCATCTCCTCTTTCAGGCCTTTCAGTATTCTGACAGTCCGCTCGTTGCGCAACACGCCCTTCAGTGCTCGAATCTGTTGTTTTATGGTTTTTGCCGTAATCATTTACACGTTTAAAACTGCTACACTTTTAAAACTTCCTCCGCCACCGAAAGCATCTCATCCGGGTCGAAGGGTTTGGTCATGTACCGGTCTGCACCCATTTCAAGACCTTTTTGCCGGTCAACCTCCTGACCCTTGGCCGTTAACAGGATGATATAGACATGAGACAGGTTCAACTCCTTTTTAACTTTTTGACAGACCTCCATGCCATTCATTTTGGGCATCATCACGTCCAGAAAAACAAGGTTCGGTTCTTCTTGTTGAATGATCTCAAGGGCCTGGGCTCCATTTTCTGCAAAGAGTAGCTCTACACCTTCATCTTCCAGGTCTTCCAGGGTTTGCTCGATGAGCATTCGGATGTGTGACTCGTCATCAACGATCAATAATTTCTGTCCCATAGGTATTTGAGTTTGTGTTTTTGATTTCTTTTATTATTTCTGTCTTATTCGTAAATGAAGAACATGGTGTTCTCCATGCCTTTCTGAACCTTCAGGTCCTTGATCAACTTCTGGTCCCCGTTGTAGACAGAGTTCAGCATGATGATGTCTGGCTTGGCCTCAGTGGCGTTTTTGATCAGGTCCTTGGGTTCGCTCTCGAGGACCTTGTATCCACGGGCGTTGAGTACTTCCGATAGGGTCTTGACGGCCGATGCGTCTTCATCAACCACCAGCACCTTCTTTTTAGAAACGCCCTGCTCCAGCAGCTCGTCCACCTCGTGAAAGAGCTGTTCGGTATTTATCGGTTTGGTGAGGTACCTGTCGACCCCGATTTTAAGGCCGCGTTCCTTGTCCTGCACGATTGACAGAATGATGATCGGAATATCCATCGTCGCCGGATCATTCTTGAGTACGGCGGCAACGTCGAAGCCGTTGATCTCCGGCATCATCACATCGAGTATGATCAGATCGGGTTTTGACATTCTTACCATGTCAAGGGCGGCTTTTCCGTTGGCAGCTTCCTGAACCTGGTAACCTGCATCTCCAAGCTCCTGCCTGAGAAGGGAGCGTATTGGCGTATCGTCGTCAACGACTAAAATCGTCGGCTCTTTCTTTACATCACTTAGTGAGGAATGCTTGATCTGTTTTTTCAGACTGTTTAGAATGCGATCCAGCTGTATGGGCTGCTCCGAACCCGTGTCTCCCATGGTTGGGATGCTAAAGAAGAAGGTGCTTCCCACACCGAGGTCACTTTTCATCCAAATGATACCACCATGATGCTCGATGATCTCGCGGCAGATCGGAAGACCCAAACCAGTTCCCTGAGGCTTGTCCGTCAAGGTATCACCCGCCTGGCGGAAACGCTCAAATACCTTGTGTTTGTCGTCATCCGCGATTCCAATTCCGGTATCCTGGACTTCAACAATGATCTGTCCTTCATCCTGGTAGGCATCGATGGCAACCTTTCCTTTATCCGTGAATTTCACCGCATTCGAAAGCAGGTTGATCACAACCTGAATGAGCTTGTCCTCATCCGCACTGACAAGTGGAAGGTCTGAGGAAATATTCTTTTTCAGGGTAAGTCCCTTTTGTTCGAATAACGATGAAGTGCTGGCAATGGCACGACTGATAACATCCTGCAGGAATACAGGTTTCATGTGCCACTCCATGCGACCCGACTCGATTTTCGCCAGGTCCAGTACGTCATTGATCAGGTTGGTAAGGCGCTCCCCTTCAGAGACCACCACGTTGAGGTTTTCACTCACTTGCTTCATGGTGCGCTTGATTTTTTGATCTTCAACCGTGACAGCAGGGAATACCTTGTCTTCAAGTCGTTTTCGAATGATTTTTGCAAAGCCTAAAACTGACGTCAAAGGCGTTCTGAGTTCATGGCTCACCGTGGATAAGAATGCAGATTTGGCCTCATTGGCATCCTCAGCTTTGGCCTTGGCGACCTTCGCTTCTTCATACAGCTCGGCATTATGCAGCGCCACTCCTACATTGATGGCGATCGTATTTAGAAGCCGTTTGTCTTCTTCGCTGAATCGACTGGCTTGCTTTGTGCTCTGAACGCTAAGTACCCCGATGATTTTATCTTCTACTGGAATCGGTACCCCCAGGTAGGAAATGGCTCTCTTTCCGGTCTGCTCCAGACCGCTTTTCTCATATTCTGCCTGGATATCGGTATCGTGGTTGATTAATAAGGCTTCACCCGTCTGGATGATCTTTGAGGTCAGACCCTCGCCAAATTTCATGGGAGCCATATTGTCACCATCCTGAAAAGGGAAATTAATTACGTCGTTTTCTGCGTCCAAAAGAGCCAAATAGGTTATATCTGACTTGAAGACCTTTTTCATCTCATTACCCACCATTTGGATAAGCTCATTGAGTTCCAGTTTCTGAGTCAATGCCTGGCCCACCTGGTTGACCGTGGCCAGTTCTTCCAGGCGTTGACTAACCTCACTTGTTCGTTCTTCCACTTTGTCTTCCAGGGCCTTTCTTTGGTTGACAAGGATACGCGTACGAGACCTTACGATGGCATAGACCAGTAGCAGGAATCCAAGCACATAAAGCGCATAGGCCCACCAAGTCTTGTACCAGGGTGGAAGTATGCTAAAATCTATGGAAGCCTCTTCGGTTTCATCCCCGAATTGGCTTTTCGCCTTTACTTTAAACGCGTATTTTCCAGGAGGTAAATTGATGTACTCTCTATTGGCTTGTTTCGACCAGTCAGACCAGTCTTTATCCAAACCTTCCAAGTAGGTTTTATACTGCATTTGGTTTTGCGCTATGAACAAAGGTGCAGCAAAGTCAAAGCTTACCGTATTGTAATCTGGGCCCAGTTCCAATTTTTCAGGCAAATCGATAAAACCGGCATACAGAATTGAATCGTTCGACGTTGTTATGCCTCGAATAAGAGTTTTGAATTCCGGCACTTTGGTTTCCTTAAGATTACCCTCATAACGGATTACCCCATCTGGTCCATTAAACCAAACCACTTGAGAGCCATCCGCTTTTGGGTCTTCTGGGAATACCCACCAAATCGCACTGTTGTTTAATTCTTTTAAGATAGGCTCTCCAAGTTGATATTGACCATTTTCGTCTTTCTCATTGACATAGATTTGACCATCTATTCGAATCCAAAGCTTTCCTGCTGAATCTTTCACAGGAGGAAAGAAACCTACACCCCCTTCATTGTCAATTCCACTGTAGTACAGTTCTTTTTTTTCAAATCCGTCCGTTTCGGGATTGAACATGAAGGTCTCAGGTGTTTCGTCGTCATTCGCAACAAAGAAGTGTATTTCGTCATCATGTCGCCAGAATCCAACGTTTCCTTCTGAAAGTCCATCGCTAGGATCATAAATCTTAACTTCTGATTCCTTTAAGTTGATTTTGCCATTCTCGAATTTCGGGATTAATCGTCTAATCTTATTTTCATTGTCAAGGGTACTAATCCAAGCACTTCCGTCCTCATTTTCTTCAAAATTCCCCTGGTTGTCCAAAATGATGTCCAAAGTATTGTCCTCCATTTCAAATTGTCTGATAACCGAGTTGTAGTAGAAACTCGCCAGACCCTGATTGTGTGATATATATAAGCGATTTGTATCTAGACGTGATCTAACTATATTATTGACGCGGAGATCGTAATTGATACTTTCTCTGACATATTTCCAGTCGTATCCCTCAATTTCCATAAATCCCATGTCACTTGTACCGGTAAAAAGCCTTCCGTCAAATTCAAAAAATATACGCCCCTGACCATATGTGCCTTCCATAAATCTTACCTGGTTCTCTCCCGGTGAAAGGGTGTAGATTCCATTGTTTGTGCCCATGTAAACAATGTCCTTGAACTTGTAAACACTGAATACCACATTGGTTGAGAGACCCATATCTGAATCAATTACAGTCAAAGATGTGTTTAGGTTAACACTCGAGATTCCGTTAAAAAGCATCATCCACAAAATATTTCGACTGTCTACGTAGGCGTAGTCTGCACTCCCGTCCTGAAGGCCATTATCAGTGGTGTATTTCTGCAATAGTTTGCCATCGTGATCTATCAGGTAAGCTCCATCGCTAAAAGTATTTAGTAGAAATTGGCCATTGTCCAAAGCTATTCCTGGTAAATACAAGGCTTCCTCGATCAAATCATCAGCCTCAGTTTTAAAGGGTTCAAATGTATTGCCATCATAGATGAAAAAACCTTGAGTTCGTGTTCCGATTAACAATCTTTCTTCATCATATGGAAGGATGACATATATTCTTTCATCGGCGAAACGTTCGCCTCCAGGAACCAACTCAAAATTGTTCTCCTCCGTAAGATAGCAAAGACCCCGATCCCATATTCTGAGGTAATAAGTATCATGAACAATCTTACCAACGTGGTATGCATCTTCTGATTCAATAATCTCGAAAGACTCTCCATCCCATACATAGAGCTTGAACTCAGTACGATAAATGATTTTCCCCCTGAAATAATCTAGTTCCCAAACATCTTGAAAAACTCTATGCTCCTCCGGGATTTGATCTTTCAGTGAGATGTACTTCAATTCACCATTTGCCTGAGGTTTAAGATAACCCAAGTCTCCTGTCCTGCCCACATAAATCGTTCCTTCATTGTCCATGGCCAAGCTTCTGCACCCACTATCTTCGACTACCTTCCAATTCACTCCATCATAGATCAAAACTCCTGCTCCATTGGCGAAATACATGACACCATCTTTATCTTCAACTGCCCACCAGTTGGCTGGTCCAGCTTCATAATCTTGATATCGGTAATTCGTTATAATCGGTCGTCCCACCTGCTCCTGAGAAAGGACGGGAGTAGCCAAAAAAAGCAAAAAGATGGTTGAAATTAGGACATAGAATTTCCCGGAAGGGAGGTGATGATTAAGGCGTTCCATAGTTGATCAATTG
>JAHEHE010000003.1 GCA_024644725.1 Flavobacteriaceae bacterium
ACCGCGGATGCGAATTCGATCGTAGAGTTCCAGGGCAAAAGCTGGGGAGTTGAGAATCTATCTGTCGCCGAGCGGCACTACAAAGCCCTGGAGGCGGGAGTGGATCAGTTCGGAGGAAACAACGAAAAAGGTCCGGTGCTCGAGGCCTATCAAATGGGAGTTGAAGAGCATGGGGAAGAATATATGCGCAAACGATTTGAAGCCTCAGCGGTGAGGCTATTGATGAACATTTTCAGGACAGGACTGTTTGAAAATCCCTACCTGGATGTCACGGAAACAGAAGAATTAGTTGGCAATGAGGAATTTCGAAACGCCGGATACGAGGCCCAGCTTAAGTCTGTCGTCATGTTGAAAAATTCTCAAAAGGCCTTGCCTATTCAACAAAAACAGAAAGTATACATCCCTGAGCGCCATATCCCTGCAGGGAGAAACTGGTTCGGCAGGGAGACTCCCGAAAGGACAGAATTTCCGATCAACCTGGAGGTTGCGAAAAGATACTTCGATGTTGTTGAGACAGCAGCCGAAGCAGATTTTGCAATAGTTGGCATTGAAAGTCCTGACGGAGGAGTCGGATATGACCGGGGTGACTTAGAAAAAGGAGGGAACGGCTATGTGCCCATCAATTTGCAGTATGGAGATTACAAAGCCCTTGAGGCGCGTGAGGTCAGTCTTGCCGGCGGTAGCCCCATGGAAGATTTCACCAACCGCAGCTACAAGGGTAAAACGGTATCAACCTCCAACAATTCCGACCTGAAAATGGTTCTGGACACAAGAGAGGAAATGGGAGAAAAACCGGTCATCGTAGTGATCAGGGTGTCAAATCCCATGGTATTCTCAGAAATAGAACCCAGCTCGTCATCGATCCTGATCCATATGGGTGTGCAGGACGAGGCATTGTTGGATATCATTTCTGGCAAATCGGAACCTTCTGCCCTCCTGCCTTTCCAAATGCCGGCTGACATGACAACGGTTGAGAAGCAATTTGAAGACGTGCCGCGCGACATGACGCCGCACAAAGACGCAGATGGTAATTCCTATGATTTTGCCTTTGGCCTGAACTGGAAAGGTGTCATTGACGATGACCGAGTAAAAAAATACAAATAGCAAATCGAAATCGTCATTTGGAATACTGAAAATGACGCATAAAAAAAGCCCTCCAAAAATGGAGGGCTTTTTTTGTGCGGGCGGAGGGACTCGAACCCACACACCTCGCGGCACTAGATCCTAAATCTAGCGTGTCTACCAATTTCACCACGCCCGCTTAAAATAGGACTGCAAATATAGTAAGCAAATCCAGATTTTGATAACCAAAGTGATTTTTTTTTAAAACGTATCCTTGATCCACCGATAAGGCTTTCGCGTCTTCCACTTACCCCCAGTGAAATCCGGGAATTTCTGAGGGGCTCCTCCCTGTGCTATCGACTGCTCAGAGAGCGGGGTAACTGCGCTCCACGCAGCAGCATCATAGGCATCCATCGGCGGTGCGATCTTTCGTTTGGCTGATTCCACAAAAGCATTCAGCACGAAAAAATCCATGCCGCCATGGCCCGACCCTTCCGCATATTCACCGAATTTTCTCCAAAGTGGATGATCGTGCTTGTCCAGCCAAAAATCGGCCGGCTCCCATTGGTGCCCCTCGGTCTCCCCTTCAATATACATACGGTTTCCATCGACTTCCCAAAGCCCTTTGGTACCCTGTACGCGAAATCCCAGGGAGTACGGACGGGGCAGGTTGGTGTCATGGGTAATCAGGATCGTCTCTCCGTTTGCCGTATCAATCGTGGTTGTAATGACATCTCCCAGCTTGAATTTCAAGTCGGCGTTTGGGTGATCCTGCCCTCCCGTTTCAACGATATAGTTGTGAAGGCCCCGGCTCTTGGTGGCATGAGAAGTCAGGGATTCAAATTGATTGCCCCTGTTGATGTCGCACATGACGGCGACCGGACCGAGCCCGTGTGTAGGATATACATCGGCGTTCCGGTCCAGGGAATACTGGGTCCTCCATTTGGATTCGGAAATGCCCTTCTCCCCGAATTCCGCACCCTTGCCATAAGCTGATTTACCATCGTTGAACTTGACAAATCTCAAATCGTGCTGATACCCGCAGCGGAAGTGCATCAATTCCCCGAAGACGCCCTGGCGCACCATGTTAAGAACAGCCATGACATCGCGCCTGTAATTGACATTCTCCAGGATCATCAAATGCGTTCCGGTGGCTTCATGGGTCCTGACCAGGTCCCAGCATCCCTCCATGGTGGTTGCCGCTGAAACTTCCAAACCGGCGTATTTGCCCGCCTTCATGGCATCAACTGCCATCTTCACGTGCCACTCCCAGGGCGTCGAGATGATCACGGCGTCGAGATCCTTCAACTCCAGCAGGTTCCTGTAATCGTAATCATTCTTCCCAAACACACGAGGTTTCTTCTGGCTTGCTTTTTGGATCAGCTCAAGATTCAAATCGACTCTTACCGGATCGATGTCGCAAATTGCTGCGATACTGACGTCGTCCCGCAAGAGAAGATTCTTGAGATGATTTGTACCGCGAAGGCCGATGCCAATGAGGCCAACCCGCAACATTTCTTGTCCTGAACTTCTGGCAAATGCGAAATGCGGTGAGAGAATAAGACCGGAACCGGCCACTGCAGATTTGTAAAGAAAAGTTCTTCTTGAGTTCATGATATTGGATTAATATGAGCCGGATTGAAAAGGCATTCGAGCTATGATCAAATATAAAAAAAGCAGGTTTCTTTTGACTATATTTGTTCTTTTGAAAACTGAGGCTAAATGACCGATACAAAAACCTATATATCACAAAACAAGGACCGCTTTATCAGCGAGCTTATCGAACTTCTGAAAATTCCGTCGATCAGTGCGGATCAGAAGTACAAGGGAGACATTCTCAAGACAGCGGAAGCCATTTGCGTCTCTCTCAAGGAGGCCGGATGCAAAAAAGTCGAGATCTGTGAGACACCTGGAAACCCCATTGTCTACGGAGAGCACATCCTGAACGACAACTTGCCAACTATACTCGTGTACGGGCATTATGATGTCCAACCGGCAGATCCGCTTGACCTCTGGAACTCGCCTCCATTTGAGCCCGTTATTCAAAAGACCGATATCCATCCCGAAGGAGCCATCTTCGCCAGAGGCGCCTGTGACGACAAAGGCCAGTTGTACATGCACGTGAAGGCTTTTGAGATCATGATCCAACAGGAGAGTTTGCCTTGCAATGTCAAGTTCCTGATCGAAGGGGAAGAAGAGGTGGGCTCATGCAGTCTCGAATGGTTTGTCGAAAGAAACCAGGAGAAACTGAGCAATGACATCATCCTGATCTCGGATTCCGGGATGATCAGCAACGAACAACCATCAATTAACACCGGACTCAGGGGGCTGAGCTATGTTGAGGTCGAGGTGACAGGTCCGAATCGCGATCTTCATTCCGGTCTTTACGGAGGAGCCGTTGCCAATCCCATCAACATTTTAGCCGGGATGATCGCATCACTGCACGATGAAAACAACCACATAACCATTCCGGGATTCTACGACAAAGTGATCGAACTGAGCCGTGTGGAGCGGGACGAGATGGCCAAAGCGCCATTTTCCCTGGAAGAGTATAAAAAATCCATCGGCATTGAGGACGTATATGGAGAAAAAGGATATACGACCAATGAACGGAATTCGATCCGACCCACCCTCGACGTAAATGGAATTTGGGGAGGTTACACGGGCGAAGGAGCAAAGACGGTGATCGCGAGCAAAGCCTATGCAAAAATCTCCATGCGTTTGGTTCCCGATCAGGACCCGGATGAAATCACAGAGATCTTTAAAAACCATTTTGAGAGCATCGCCCCAAAAGGGGTACGTGTAAAAGTCACACCGCATCACGGGGGGCACCCTTACGTTACCCCTATTGACAATATAGGTTACAAAGCAGCGAACAAGGCCTGTTCGGAAACCTTTGGCGTTCCGGCCATCCCGCAAAGGTCGGGAGGAAGCATTCCGATTGTTTCACTTTTCGAAAAGGAGCTGAATTCCAAGACCATACTCATGGGCTTCGGTCTGGACAGCGATTCCATACATTCCCCAAATGAGCATTTTGGCATTTTCAATTTTCTCAAAGGGATCGAGACCATTCCGCTGTTTTACAAGTACTACACGGAAATGTTTACAGAATAAGAAGCCAAAAGTGCAAGAGTACCATGCTGATTTCCGATTCACATCAATTTATCTTTGTCCATATCAGAAAGGCAGCTGGAAGTAGTATTCGTGACACCCTGGAGCCCTTGAGTCTGGTAAAACCCACGGATAACTGGTCCAAGATCAAGAGCAGGTTTCTCAGAACGGAGAAGAACTACAAAAAATACGCCTTTAGACAGCACGACAGCATCAATGTGGCAAAAACGCTCATGCCCCCTGAGCTTTTCGAATCCTATTTCAAATTTGCCTTTGTGCGAAACCCCTGGGACCGCCTGGTGTCTGAATATGAATTCATCCGGCGCAGACCCGATCACGGAAGACATTCCAAAGTGATGAAAATGGGCTTTGAGAAGTACATTGTCTATCAAAGCAAGCGCTTCGATGCCCACCAAATAAACATGCTGGCCGACAAAAACGGTAATCTTCTCATGGACTTCATCGGAAAATTTGAGAATCTCCACGATGACTGGAACCGGGTCACCGACAAGCTGGGAATTGAAAACAAGGAGCTTACACACAGAAAGAAGGCAGGTATCAAAGACTACAACTCCTATTACACGGATGAATCACGGGCCCTTGTTTCGGAGCTTTGGAAGAGAGATATCGAGGCCTTCGGTTATCACTGAAAGCAAACTTTAACAAAACTTTATCATAACAAAGACAATATCCGAGCAACATATGGAGAGGTTCTACCGTTGTTTTTAACTAAACCCTCCTCATTATGATAAAAGAATTCTTTTGGATGTGCTCGGGTGCTGACACCGACCTTCTCCAGGAAAGCCCAAAGTCAGAACAGATCAAATATGCGGGAATTGGCGGTACCGTTTTCTTTACCGCAGTTATGGCCTTCATCTCGGGGGGTTATGCGCTCTACACCGTATTCGACAATGCGTATGCAGCAGCATTCTTTGGATTCGTCTGGGGACTGTTGATCTTCAATCTCGATCGTTTTATTGTTTCTACGATCAAGAAACGGGATAATTTCTGGAAGGAGCTGCTCCAGGCCTCACCCCGGATCGTCCTGGCCGTAATCATCGCCATAGTGATCTCAAAGCCCCTTGAACTCAAGATCTTCGAAAAAGAGATCGACCAGGTTTTACTGGAGCAAAAAAATCAGATGACTCTTCAAAACCAGGAACAGATCGGACAACAATACACCGCAGAAATTTCCCGGGTGGAGGGAGAGATCGAACATATTCAGGAACGCATCGACGGCAAAGAAAAGGAGGTCAATGAATTGTACGATACTTATATCTCAGAGGCCGAAGGAACCCAAGGGACCATGAAACTCGGCAAGGGACCCGTTTACAAGGAAAAAAGAGAAAAACACGACGCCCAGCTCCAGGAGCTCCAGGAACTCAAAGAATCAGGCAGAGCCGAAATCAAAGAAAAGCGAACAGAACTCGCTGATCTCAGAGACAAACAAAAATCACAGGTTGCCAACAGTCAACCTATTATAGATGGCTTTGACGGATTAATGGCCCGAATCAATGCACTTGGAGAACTCGCCTGGTTTCCTTCCTTTTTTATCCTTCTATTGTTCATGGCCATTGAAACGGCTCCGGTTTTTGCCAAAGTCATGGCGCCCAAAGGTGCATATGACATGAAATTCGAAGAGCAGGAGGATGCCTTGAGAGTCTGGGTCGAGCAACAAAAGAATCAACGCGCTGCAGTTTTGCAAACCGATACGACCCTCAACGAAAAAGTCTACTACGACGTGGCAGAAGACGAGGAGATCTACGAATACAAGAAGCAGAAGGCCAAGGATCTGCTCAAGTTGCAATCGGACGTATTTTACAAAAAACAAGGGGAGGTCCTCGGAACTTGACGCCTTTTTTCTCTATTTTTATGGGAAAACCAATAGCTGATGATCCCATTTATCGATGATGATTTCATCGAAGCAGAGACTTCATTCAATGACCTTGGAGACTTGCTCAGTCGTGAGTTCAACAACCCTGAGGTCACCACGCCGCTTCGGCATCATCACGATTTTCCCAACCCGCGAGCAGGAAAGGATTCTACATTGCTTCTTATGCCTGCATGGCGTGCCGGTAAGGACCTTGGAGTAAAAATTGTCACAGTCAGCCCCGATAACGGAAAATACGATTTGCCCTCCATTCAGGGGAACTATCTCTACCTGGATGCTCACAAAGGATCCGTTAGGGCCATATTCGATGCCAAGGCGCTCACAGCCAAACGCACTGCGGCTGTTTCTGCACTTGCAGCAACTTACCTGGCACGTCAGGATTCCGACACACTGCTAGTTTTGGGCACCGGTGCACTGGCGAAAAACCTGGTTCTGGCTCATGCCGAATTCAGGAGACTCAAACAGGTTTACATATGGGGACGAGACTTTGAAAAGGCCAATAAACTGGTTCGGAGCCTCATACAAAGCCTGGGTCAGAATTCGGGCTCAGATTTGGAATTTCAACCCTTCGCGATTGAGGCCGTACCCGATTTTGAAGCAGTTGTTTCGGAGGCAGATATCATTTCAACGGCAACCTTGTCTGAGAGTCCGTTGCTGATGGGAGATCTTTTAAGACCTGGCCAACACCTGGACCTGGTCGGATCCTATAAGAAAAACATGCGAGAAGCAGACGACAGGTGCATCGAGCGATCTGGCATTTTTTTGGACACCTACCAGGGAGGACTCAAAGAGTCTGGAGATATTGTGATCCCACTGAAATCGGGAATCCTGTCTCCTGCAGACGTGCGAGCAGATCTCTTTGAGTTGTGTTCAGGAACTCGCCCGGGTCGAACCGGCGACGATGAGATTACCTTGTTCAAATCGGTGGGACATGCCTCCGAAGATTTGATTGCCGCCCGCTATTACTTTGAAATCTATGAGCGTCTACAAAAAAATACTTGAATACGGCGGGCCCGAAAAATTTGGGGACAAACTCGCTTTCAAAACCATAGACCTGCACACAGGTGGAGAGCCCCTGCGCGTAATCATGAATGGCTTCCCGGAACCCAAAGGCAAATCAGTGCTGGAATACCGCCATTTTTATCGTGAATCCTATGACCAATTTCGTAAGTTGCTCATGTTCGAGCCCCGGGGTCATGCAGACATGTATGGCTGCCTTCTGACACCTCCCAATGATGCGAGCGGAGATTTTGGAGTCGTATTCATGCACAACGAGGGCTATTCGACAATGTGTGGCCATGCGATCATAGCGCTAGCAAAGCTTGCCTACGAAATGGGTTGGGTGGAAAATAGTAGAAAGGGTCCTCTAAAAATTGATGCTCCCTGTGGAAGGATTGAGGCCCATATCGACAAGCAAGACGGTCGCGCACTAGGAGCGAGATTCCGCGGCGTGCCCAGCTTTGCAATCGACCTCGACAAAACCGTCGACATAGCCGAATTGGGCAGCGTGAGCTATGACCTGGCCTATGGAGGTGCTTTTTACGCTTATGTCGACCTGGATAGAAATGATTTTGAGCTTGAACTGGACTCCCACGGATATCGGGACCTCATAGACCTGGGAATGAGAATCAAGGAAGCAGTTTCGAACCAGGGCCCTCCGGTGCACCCTTTTGAGCCTGATCTCAGCTTTCTTTACGGAACCATTTTCATTGGACCCTCAAAAAACACTGGAATCGATTCGCGAAACGTTTGTGTATTTGCCGACGGGGAGGTGGACCGCTCCCCTACCGGCTCGGGAGTGTCAGGGCGTTTGGCGATTCACAGGGCGAGAAACGAAATCAACCCCGGGGAAACCATGCGTATTGAGAGCATCACAGGATCCGTATTCACAGGCTCGGTTGTAGAAGATGTAACCTACGGACCGTACAAGGCTGTGATCCCCGAAGTGGCGGGCTCAGCATTTATCACGGGATTCCATACCTTTGTTTTGGACCCGAACGATCCACTTTCAACCGGATTTATTCTCAGATAAGATGTGGAACCTTAAAGAAACCAAAAACAGGAACAGCCTCCTGGACTACTTGCACTTGTCCAACGGACAGTTGACGGCCAGGATATACCCCAACCTGGGAGGCAGCTTGCAACAATTGACTTTCAAAGGAGTTGACGTCATTGATGGAATCAGCCCGGATGAATCGGGTCTCGAGGAGTATCGAAATACCTTCAAATCCTCTATTCTCTTCCCTTTTCCCAACCGGGTGAAAGATGGCAAGTATGACTATGGCGAGCACACTTATGAGCTTTCGATCAACGACTTGCATTTCAACAACGCCATACACGGACTCGTTCACGATCAGAAGTTCTCTTACGAAATCATCGAAAACCACTCCGACAAGATCATCTTGAAACTAACCCATAGGGCGGACGGGAGTCATGCAGGCTTTCCCTTTGCCTATGACTTGAACCTGGTCTATACTTTTGATCGGTCAGGAGCCTTCACCTTGAAATTTGAGGTGTTCAATTCAGGCTACCAAACTTTCCCTTTCGGGATCGGATGGCATCCCTACTTTCTGAGTCGTGACCTCAGTGATAGTCAGATTTCAGCCAAATTCAAGGATCAATTTATCTGCCCGGAGCGCATGATCCCCGAAGAAAAAGAAGAGGCGCAGCTGGAGGAGCACTTTGTCATTGGTGAAAAGGCCTTTGATGACGGGTTTTCGCTGATGGAACCGAACTGTGGCCTGGACACTCCTGACTACTCGCTCAAGATGGGCTTTGACACCGGATCAGAGCCTTACCTTCAAATCTACACACCGGATCACAGGCAGAGTATTGCTCTTGAACCCATGACCTGCGTTACAGATGCGCTCAACAACGGAATCGGGCTCGAAGCCCTTGATCCTGGGGAATCCTATCAATGGTCCATCGAGATGAAAGTCATACTGAACAAGGAATCGGGCATATGAAAAGAGAATTCATCGAACTGTCCCTGAGTGAGAAAGAAGCCGAACGAATCGCCTGGGAGCTTTTCGGCATCAAGGGTAAGGCTCAAAGTCTGCCCGGAGAGATCGACATGAACTTCAAAATCACGGTCTTTGATGGAAATTCCTATGTTCTGAAAGTCTCAAGACCGGAAACAACCGTTGAATACCTCCAATTTCAGCAGGAGCTGCTCCAGCATTTGGAAACCTGTGACACGGAACTGGAACATCCAAGGGCCCTGCCCGATCGAGAGGGCCTTCTGGTATCACCCTATGAGATCAACTCGGGGGTTCGACACGTCCGCTTGCTCAGTTGGGTTCCGGGAAGGATGTATAGTCAGGTCAATCCCCAAACCGACGCGCTCCGTCTCAGCCTGGGCAGAGTATGTGGAAGGATCACTTCAGCTTTGCAGGGCTTCGAGCACAAGGAAGGTCAAAGAAGGTTGGATTGGGATATCGCCCAGGGAGAATGGACAGTCGGGCATCTCGAGCTTTTCCCGTCGATAAGAAGCAAGACCCTGCGCTATTTTCTTGAACGATTTGAGTCTCATAGACAGTCTTATGCCCTGCTTCGAAAATCCATGGTGCACAATGATGCAAATGACAACAACATTCTTGTTTCCGAGAACCCGGCCAATCCATCGGTGGTCACAACCATTGACTTTGGGGATACCATTTACACCCAGATTATCAATGACCTTGCCGTAGCCTGCGCCTATGCAGCGATGAACCTGCATGATCCATTACAGGGAATCTTGCCGGTCATCCGGGGCTATCACGAAAGTTTTCCCCTACAGGAAAAGGAACTTAAGTACCTGTATGACTGCATTGCTATGCGCCTTATCATATCGGTCACCAAATCAGGCCTCAACCGACTTGAGGAACCTGACAATAAATACCTGCAGATCAGCGACGGTCCGGCATGGGATCTCCTTGAAAAATGGAGAACGGTATCCCCCGACCTGGCATATTTCAGCTTTCGGGCAGCTTGCGGGTACAAATCTCATCCCAACTACGAGTCATTTCTTTCCTGGGCTCAAAATTCCACATTCTCGCTTAAAGAGCTATTTCCAACCGGTCCGGGAGACGATGCTGTTGATATCGATCTCAGTGTCGGAAGCACGTGGCTGGGACTTAAGGAGGATTTTGCAGATTTTGGATTTTTCGATTTTAAAATCGGTGAGCTTCAAAAAGCAAATCCCAAGAAGGTCATTGCCGGCGGCTACCTGGAGGCCCGCGGTGTTTATGCAACCGATTCCTACGACAAGCTGGGCAATTCCGGAAAGGAGAGCAGAACCATTCATTTGGGAGTGGATTTCTGGCTTCCCGCAGGCACACCTGTGCACGCCCTGTTGGACGGGGAGGTCATAACAGCTGTAAACGATGCGGGAGACAAAGAATACGGCGGACTTGTCATTTTAAAGCACCAGTTGGAGAAATTTGCTTTTTTCACGCTTTACGGACATTTGACAGTGGCCAGTGCCACCCAGTGGAAACCGGGAGACCGGATCCTTCGCGGGGAACAGATCGCCTCATTGGGAGACTACCCGGAAAATGGCAACTGGCCCCCTCATTTGCATTTTCAGGTCATGCTCTCCATGCTGGATTACGAGATTGATTTTCCCGGTGTCGGATATTTCAACCAGCTGGATGTTTACGAAGAGCTCTGCCCGGATCCCAACCATCTTTTCAATTTGGAGGCCCTGGGTCAGAGAAAGCAAATCGGTGAAGAGGAGCTCCTTCGATTTCGCAAAGACCACCTGGGAAGAGGGATGAGCCTGTCATACAAGCACCCACTTCATATCGTTCGGGGATCCGGGGCCTATCTCATCGATTCAACAGGAAAAAAATTCCTGGACACGGTGAATAATGTAGCTCATGTCGGTCATGAGCACGTGGACGTGGTCCGGGCCGGACAGGCCCAGATGGCGGTACTGAACACAAATACCCGCTATCTGCATAAAAACATCAATGCACTGGCAGAGGAGCTGTTGCGCACCTTGCCGAAAGAATTGAGCGTTGTTCATTTTGTCAATTCAGGTAGCGAAGCCAATGAACTCGCCTTGCGCATGATCAAAACGGCGACGGGTCATAAGGATGTTCTGGCCTCAGAAGTCGGCTACCACGGAAACACGAATGCCTGCATCTCAGTCAGTTCCTACAAGTTTGACGGCAAGGGTGGCGAGGGCTCCCCTGAGCATACGCATATCTTTCCGCTGCCCGATTCCTTTCGAGGGAAGTACAGGGGGGCGGAGACCGGGGAACTATACATCAGCGAGGTACAGAGGCAAATCACGAAGGTCAGGAAGCTGGGTCGAAATATAGCAGGTTTGATCATTGAGCCCATCATCAGCTGCGGCGGGCAGGTTGAGCTACCCGCCGGCTTCATGAAAGGTGCCTTTGAGGCAGTTCGACAGGCAGGAGGATATTGCATCTCCGATGAGGTGCAGGTCGGATGCGGTCGAATGGGCAAGGCCTTCTGGGGGTTTGAGTTCCACGGAACAATACCCGACATCGTGACCCTGGGCAAGCCACTTGGAAACGGTCATCCGATAGCGGCGGTGGTCTGTACCGAAGAGATTGCCGGGAAGTTTGCCAATGGCATGGAATTCTTCAACACCTTTGGCGGAAACCCGGTTTCCTGCGCCATCGCAACCCAGGTCCTTCGAACGGTTCGAGAAGAAAAACTCCAGGAAAACGCCCTTTCAACCGGCGAGTTTATCAAAAAGGAATTGCACCTATTGAGCAAACGCTTTCCCATATTGGGAGATATCCGGGGTCAGGGATTATTTCTCGGTGTCGAGCTGGTCGATGAAAACCTGGATCCTCTGGCCGAGCAGGCCACTTATCTTGTGAATCGGATGAAAGAGTTCGGAATCCTGATGAGCATTGATGGGCCCGATCACAATGTCTTAAAAATAAAGCCTCCCATGATCTTTACCCAGGATCAGGGACGCGAGCTGATCGCTACCCTTGAGATCGTTCTCAAGGAAGATTTTATGCGACTCAAACCCTAATCACAAAGAAAGAATCCACTAAAAGAACATTACAATGAAAAAATTACTGCTACTACTGATTCTCGCACCCCTACTCTGTTTTGGGCAGGAAAAAGAATGGTCCAAAGAAGAACAAGAAATCCTCGCAGTCATTGAAAAACAAAGACAGGATTGGAACAATTTTGACCTGGAGGGATTCATGAAGGGCTATTGGAAATCCGAGGAGCTCAGGTTCTATGGAAAAAGCGGAGTCACCAGCGGATGGAACAGCACCCTCGAAAGGTATAAAAAGGCTTATCCCACCAAGGAGCACACGGGCCATCTCAAATTTGTGGTCAATGAAATCTCCCGGATTGAAAAGAAATCGTATTACGTCATGGGTGAATTCTACCTGGAACGCTCCGTTGGAAATGCGAACGGTATCTTCATGATCCTGTTCAAAAAGATCGACGGAGAATGGAAAATCATAGCTGATACCTCCTGTTGAAATGTTTATCGTCAGAAAAGCTACTTTAGATGATCTGCCGGTGCTGCTCGAATTCGAGCAGGGTTTGATTCGGGCGGAAAGACCCATGGACCCGACCATTAAGGACGGAAAGATCTCCTACTACGACATTGGTGAATTCATTCGCTCGGAAGACTCGGATGTTTATATCGTCGAGCGTGACGGCGAGATTCTGGCATCCGGTTGCGCAAGGATCAAACCCGACAGGCATTATCTGAAACACGAGCGCATGGGGTATCTCGGATTTATGTTCGTCCCAGAAGAGCACCGGGGCCAGGGCCTCAACAAATTGATCATGGACAGGTTGATCGAATGGTGCAAAAAAAGGGGACTCAGTGAAATTCGACTGGACGTCTACCAGACCAACGAACCAGCCCTGAGAGCCTATGAAAAGGCTGGCTTCAAAAGACATCTGATCACCATGCGCCTGAACACAGACGAGACTTAGCATGGAATTCCATGGATTGAAGTTCCTTTAAAAGGAGCGCTCGGGCTGAAAGGGCTCGATGTCCATCGAAAGTTGCTGCCCGGATATGATCTCACTGACCAGTTTACCGGTCCCGGTAGCCATGCTCCACCCCATCATGGCGTGTCCTGTGGCAATGGTCAAATTGTCACATTTTGAGGAACGACCGATATAGGGAAGGCCATCAGGGGTCACAGGTCGCAACCCGCTGGAGGCATCCCGCTTTTCTTCTTCGGTCAGTTCCACTTCAGGATAATATCGTTTTGCAGCGGCAGCTATGGCATCCACGCGTACCGGATTTACATTTTTGCTGATACCAGCTATCTCCATGGTGCCTGCGAATCGTGTAAACCCGTTCATTGGGGTAACGGCAGCCTTTGCCTCGGTGAGAATGGCCGGATACTGTATTCCGGTCGGACGGAAACAATTGATGCGGTAGCCCTTGCCCGCCTGAAGAAGCATGTTGATCCCAATCTTCTTGCAGACCAACGGGGTCCAACTCCCTGCGGCAAGAACGAATTCATCCGCCTTGTACTCCTTTTCACCGGCAAGTACTTTGTCAATCCTGCCCTTTTCCAATTTCAGGTCGGTGATCTGCTCATTTTTAAGGATCACGACGCCCTCTTCTTCGAGGGTCCTCTTCATATTTTGCATGAACTCATGCGGGGTCGTATGGGAGTCACAGAGATAATGCGTTGCGCCTAAGGCATCCAGGGAAGTTCTGTTTTCAAGGGCTTTGAGCTCCTCCTCATTGAGCTCATTCACTTCCAACCCAATATTGCGAGCCATGTTGGCTACCCTGATTTCTTCTTCCAGCATTTTTTCTGTCTGGCAGATCATCAGTATGCCCTTCTTCTCAAAGTGAAAATCAAATCGCGGTTCTTTGCTGATATCCTTGTACAAATCTTCACTCAAAAGGGAGATGTCGCGTATCACTCGAATCGATTTCTCAACGTGCCTCTCATTACAGGACTTGTTAAAGGCCCAGGCCCATTTCAGGAATTCCAGATCCATTCGAGGTTTTACATAGAACGGGCTCGACGGGTCGAACATCCACTGAAGTCCCTTTCTGACCACACCGGGAGCAGACAAGGGAATGATATGGCTGGGTGAGATATAACCGGCATTGACATATGACGCCCCCTCATCGAGATTCGACTGGTCGATCACGGTGACCTGATGTCCTTCTTTTCGCAAGTAGTAGGCTGAACACAATCCGATGATTCCACCTCCTATAACTATGATTTCTTTCATAACAGCCTCAAATAAAGGTCTTTCTAATTACAGGTTCGACCCTTGCAATTTACTCATTTCTTCTCCAGGCGTGACTCACTTTTTCCATTGATTTCAATGATCAAATCACCTGGAACCCGAGGGCATAAGGATCGTCGTCCGGATCGATGCGTATCGTATTATGCCCGAAAACTTTGGCCCAACCCCGGATACTTGGTACTATGGCCCGTTGACCTCCTACTTCGCTGACCTCCTCTATTCTACCGACAAAGCGGGAGCCTATATAACTTTCATGGATGAATTCCTCTCCGACCGCGAGCTTGCCCTTTTCAAACAATTGCGCCATTCTGGCCGAAGTTCCCGTACCGCAGGGGGAACGGTCTATGGCCTTGTCTCCGTAGAAAACCGCGTTTCTTCCCGAGGAAGTGGCATCGAGCGGCTCCCCGGTCCAAAGCATATGAGTTGCCCCATGGATCGATGGGTTCTCCGGATGAACAAAGTGATCGGGATATTTTTCATTGATTCTTTTGCGCACCTGCTGTGACATACGGATGATTTCAGAGGCCGTGAAGTCCTGTACTCCCGAGAAGTTCTTTTGAGGATCCACGATGACGTAAAAATTGCCTCCGTATCCGACATCGAAGACAAGCTCTCCAATACCGGGACAATCAACCGTCAATTCAGAGGCTGCCAAATAACTTTTTACATTGGTCAATTGCACCCATTTGACTTTGTTTCCTTCCAGCTGGTACTTGATATGTACAAGGCCTGCCGGGGTTTCCATTCGAACCTCACCCGGTATCCTGGGTTGGATCAGCCCTTTTTCGATCCCAATGGTGATCGTGCCAATGGTGCCGTGTCCACACATCGGAAGGCATCCGGAGGTCTCGATAAACAAAATTCCAAAGTCATTGGCAGGGTCATGGGGGGGATACAGGATGCTCCCGCTCATCATGTCATGCCCACGGGGCTCGAACATGAGGCCCCGTCGTATCCAATCGTACTCCCGCATGAAGTGCAACCGCTTCTCGCTCATGTCGGCGCCTTTCAATTCGGGTCCGCCGGAAGCCACTACTCGCACGGGATTTCCACAGGTATGGCCATCTATGCATTCGAAAACGCCTTGCATCAGATCCCTTCTCTCGTGTTTACGTTGTTTATCTTCCTCTCGATGCCCAGGGGGTTGTCGTTCTTCAACTCTTCAGGCAGAATCTCATCCGGCCAGTCCTGGTAGCTGAAAGGTCGGGCCCATCTGCGTATCGAATAGGTTCCGACCGCGGTAAAACGACTATCTGTCGAAGCCGGATAAGGCCCCCCGTGCACCATGGACGGACAAACCTCAACACCGGTCGGCACACCGTTGTAAATGATCCTACCCACCCGGTTTTGTAGAGCCTCGACAAGACCTGCATAACCGGACAACTCATCCTGACCAGCAATAACAGTGCCTGTCAACTGACCTTCGAGTTGAGATACAACTTCCTCAAGCTGAGACGCGTTGTCACATTGAACCACCATGGTGAACGGACCAAAGACTTCCTGGTGCAGCGCAGTATTGTTTAAAAATGTGGACCCTTCGACTGTCGTGACGGCCTGTCGGGCAAAATTGGCGGGTACGTCCCGGGTCAGTTCGGCTACAACTGAAAGTCCTTCCTGGGACATGGCCTTTTGCTTGTTTCTCTCATAAGCACCGACAATATTCGGGTGCAACATGATGGAAGGTTCGATTTCGACCATAGCCCCTGCAAGATCCTGAACAAATCGGTCAAGCTCCTCTCCTTTTATTCCAAGCAACAGACCGGGATTCGTGCAAAATTGACCTGTACCCAGGGTCACTGAACCGGCGTACTGGCGTGAAAGATCCTCTCCCCTCTCCTTTAAAGCTCCGGGAAGCAACACAACCGGATTGACGCTTCCCATTTCAGCGAATACGGGTATGGGTTCTTCTCTTCGGGCCGCAAGATCGAGCAAGGCGCGTCCACCCTGAATGCTTCCAGTAAATCCAACCGCTTTCACTTTGGGGTGACTTACCAGCTGTACCCCGACTTCAATACCGCTGCTGTTCAGGTTTGAGAAAACGCCATTGGGCATACCGGTTTGTCGGGCGGCTTTTACAATCGCTGAGGCAACCAGCTCTCCGGTGCCTGCATGCATTGGATGGGATTTTACCACCACAGGGCATCCCGCGGCCAGTGCCGCAGCCGTGTCACCTCCGGCCGTCGAGTAGGCAAGAGGAAAATTGCTTGCCCCAAAAACGACAACCGGCCCCAAGGGGATGAGCATTTTTCTGAGATCAGGTTTAGGCACGGGCTCCCGATCCGGCAAAGCCGTATCTATGGATGCCTCGACCCAGGATCCTTCTTTCACCAAATCGGCGAAAGATCTCAGCTGAAAGACGGTTCTCCCGCGTTCGCCTGCCGCTCTGCCCGGGGGCAGACCCGATTCCAAGCAATAGGTCTCAATCAGTTCGTCTCCGAGGTTCATGATCTCATCGGCAATGGCATTCAAAAAGGCCGCTTTCCGCAATCCTGAAAAAGTTCGGTACTGCTCAAAAGCTCTCCATGCCAACTCCACGGACTGGTCAATCTCAGAAGCAGAGGCCTCAATAAAAAGAGTTTCATTTTCTGTATTCGAGGTTGGGTTAAATGTGCGGAAGGTAACCTCACCTGAACCTTCGAGTTGCTCTCCTATGTAATTCTTTCCGGTAATCATGTTTTCAAATTTGTTGAATGGATCGGATTCCTTTATAGTTGGGAAGGCTGGGCCGGGTTTTCATGGCCCGGTCTATGATGTCAAGCACCTTTGTTCTCTCATCGCCTGCCAAAGGCAACCGGGGCTCCCGAACGTTTTCGGTGCCAATTCCAGTGGCGACTTCCGCAAGTTTTATATTCTGCACCAGCTTGGTGTTAATATCGAGTTCCAGCAAGGGCAGAAACCAGCGATAGATCTCGATGGCCTCTTCAACTCTCCCCGCCTTTGCCAGTTCGTAAATAGCTACAGTCTCGGCGGGAAACGCACATACCAGACCAGCCACCCATCCGTCGGCTCCAATCAAAAGGCTCTCCAGGGCCAGGGTATCAACACCACATAGAATCGCCAGTCTGTGGCCAAACCGATTTCGAATTCGACTGATGTTGGAAATATCGCGGGTGGATTCCTTCACCGCCTGGATGTTGTCACAGGATTCCAGCAGCTCTTCAAACATGTCGAGGGTCACCTCTATCCCATAATCAACAGGATTGTTGTAAATCATTATCGGAAGTGCAGTACTCTTGGCTACCTTCCTGAAATAGGCAACGGTTTCACGATCATCCGCCTTGTATCTCATGGGCGGGAGCATCATCAGACCCGAGGCGCCATCTGCCTCTGCTATTTTCGCCATTTCGACAGCAGAACGCGTGGACTGCTCTGCAATGTTAATGATCACCGGGACTTTTCCGTCGACAATGCTGACGGTTTTGCGTACCAGAATTCTTTTTTCTTCCAGGGTCAAAGTACTTGCCTCACCCAATGTGCCTCCTAAAATTATGCCGTGAACACCCGCGTCCATTTGAGCTCTTATATTCATTTCAAAAGCTTCGAGATCCAGCTGATCCGCGTCGTTGAACTTCGTCGTAACGGCAGGCATCACGCCCTTCCATTTTACTGTCATGTTAGATTGTTTTTGTTACCACAAAGTTAACGACTCAGCGCTTCTGCCAATATGTTTAAATTAGCCATAAATAGTACTATTCTACCCTATTTTAAGATTTATTTAAATTATTTAAATAGTATTTAGCTATTTTTAGCTCGTGAAAGTACTCCCATTCAGCATACCCAAACCGGAAAACACAACCCTTTTGTTCCAGGAGGACCGGGGGGATAATTTTTTCGCCCAGCTTCATCAGCACGAGGAAATACAGATCAGTTGCATACTCAAGGGGGAAGGCACCTATTATATAGGAGATAGCTTCGGACAATTCAAAAAAGGGGACATTTTTGCCATCGGACAGCATCTGCCTCACGTATTCACCAATCAGGACTCCGGTCAGGGGGTGCATATGATCTCACTTTTTTTTACTCCGGATGCATATGGTTCGGGCTTTTTCGATCACCCTGAGTTCAGCGAATTTCAGAATTTGTTTGAAATTGTAAAGCTGGGATGCCAGCTCGGTTCGAACTCGGCTGAGTCAAAACAAATCATGTGCGACATGAGAAATCAATCGGCCCTGGATCGTTTTCTTTCCTTTATTGAGCTGTTGCAGATCTTCAGCCGGAGTCGATTGCTCCCAATTTCCTCTTTTGTCATCAAGAAACGCTTCGGCGAGGAAGAGGGAAATCGGATGCGAAAGATCATGGAATTCACATTTGCCCATTATGACAGGAAGCTTTCGGTTTCCCGGGTGGCGGAAATTGCGAGTATGACGCCAAATGCGTTCTGTCGTTATTTCAAACAGCGCACCAACAAAACCTACATCAACTTTGTCCTTGAGATTCGGATTGGGCAAGCCTGTCGATTGTTGAAACAGAGAAAAGATCTTCAAATCTCGGAAATAGCCTTCCAATGCGGCTTCAACAACCTGACCAATTTCAATAGAAAATTCAAGCAATTGAAAAAACTCACTCCTTCCGAGTTCAGGCAGGGGGGATAAGAAAAAGGCCGTCCGAAAGGACAGCCTTAACTCAACTTAACATTAAACTACTACTTCGACAAGCCTGATACGTAGGTATAAATGTAGTCCTCATGGACTCCCGTATAGTACTTGCTTCCTTTTTCCCATCTTTCTTCGCGCTCCTCATCCGACCAGGCTTCTTTGGCCAACTCCGGACTCCGATCGAGCATTTTTTCAAGTGATGCCAGATTCTCGACATAGAACGCTTCAATAAACTCGGTTCGGTCGGCGCCGTAATAATGCGTGCTCGGGTAGTAACCCAAAACGAATTCATTCTTGTGAACTACCTTTTCCAATCGCTCGTCACGGAGCTCCTTCCACTCTTTCATGGTTCCGTCTTCTGGAAACGCAAAATGGCTGATCCGAAGATAAAGAGTCAGGTCCTTGGTCGGCATCTCTGCCAAAGGTTTGGCTCCGTCGATAATAGAGTAGATCTCGTCAGAGTGCTCGTTGGAATAAAAATCATTTCGTTTTTTAAAAAATTCAGCTCTGGCATCGTCATCCGGCCAGGCCTCTTTGGCCAGTTCAGAGCTCCTTTGAGCAGCTTTCTCAATGGCCTCCCATGACCCAAAAGTTTGTACGTACTCCAGGGTGGAATTGTCATCCGTGAACTGGTGCATGAAAAATGACGCTCCCATGATGTGTTCATTCTTCATCACTACCTTGTCCAGATATTCTTTCTCAATGGCCTTCCAGTCAGCCATCTTGAAATCATCTTTTTCCATGTTCCAGTGCATTGTGGTTCGGGTGATGTACTTAGGTGCCTCATCATTCTCCTGGGCATTGAGAAAGCCAGTGAAGACCAAAAGAAGGGCAACCGAGAGTAAAATTCTAATTGTTTTCATAAAAAAGGGGTTGTTTTAGGTTAATACGGATAAAAAAATATCCACTTTTCCCATTTCATTGAAACGTATTAGGACCAAAGTGCCCTATTTGTTTTCAAAGACCCCTTTTGGCTTATCCGAATTGTTCACGGATCTTTTTTGGAAGGCTCTTTACCACCAGGGCATAGGAATGATCAATCAATTCAACAAAGAGTTCTTCTGGAAAAGACCCGTCGATGTGAACCGTGTTCCAATGTTTTTTATTCATGTGCCACCCTGGGCGGATGCTCTCATACTCTTCCCTGAGCACAACAGAACGATCCGGATCGCACTTCAGGTTCACTTTGAATTCGGAATCATCCAATCCGGTAAGGGCGAACATCTTTCCGGCCACTTTGAAGACCAGGGTGGTTTCATCGAAAGGAAACTCTTCGGTCACGAGTGGCTTGCTGAGACAATAAACCCTAAATTCTTCTACATTCATTTTTTAAACGTATAACAATGCGACTTTGATCTGATCGTAACTCAACTGGCCTTTCAAGATATCAAATATGGGCTTTAGGCTGACCGTTTCACCGTGCTTCCCGTCTTTTAAAATCTTTTTGCGCGCGTTCCTGACTTTCGCCATTGTGCTCCGGTCTGGTTTGAAACGACTCAAATCCGTATTCGGATAGAGGGATGCTATTTTGATCAAATGGGTGCAAAGGGTTCCGATGGTAAGATCCCGCTCAATCGCAATCTCCTCCAGGGAATGGCCCTGATCGATAAGTTGCTTTGTGACCAGGTAGGTCGATTTTTTTCTGACCTTGATTCCCTTTTCAAGGTTTCGACGGTTCGCTCTGATTTCATCAACATCGACAGTACCTCCACATTTCTTGACGAAATTCTCAGCTTCGGATCGAAGCTGCTCCTCCCCGAACTCCTGCTCGGCTTCCTCTGAAAGCTCCTGGAAGCGAATATCCGCCCGCAAAGCCAGTGCGTCCACCTGCAGGGCCGTATCATTGAGCCCCAGCAGTTTCAGCCCCTCCAGGCTTTTGACACGCGAAAGGGCCACGTATCCCTGGCCCCTTTCGAAAGTCTTCCCCAGGTCCATAACCGCTGAATCCAGGGTCATGCCCTGGCTCTTGTGCACCGTTATGGCCCAGGCCAGGCGCAAAGGCACTTGGGTATAACTGACCAAAAGCTTTCCGGTTTCGTCTTCAACCCGCCATTCTTCAGGCTCCGCCTTCAGGTCCAGACCGTTGGTCAACCGAACCAGTGGTATACCTTCCCTGTCAAATCGAACCACCTCACCCATAGAGCCGTTCAGATAGCCCTTCTCGTAATTGTTCTTGACAAACATGACTTTGGCCCCTTTTTTCAATTGCAGCACCGGTGGCGCCATGATGGATTTGCTGATCGTTTCCCCCAATTTCAGGTTCCCCTTCATCTTGGAGTCGAAAGTCTTGGTGCGTCCCTCGAGTTTTTTCAGCTGGTCCTGATTGACGCGATCCACGTCAATGTTATGTGTGTACAGCCGCGTGGATCCCTCTAAAAGTTCCTCCTGAGAAGGACCATCGGTCTTGTTTTTCCTTCTCTCGTTCAATTGATCTATGGCCTCAGACGACACACTTCCCGAACGTATTTCGTTCAAAATGTCACTGAATTCATTGTCAGATTGCCTGAACTGTTCGGTGAGATAGCATATGGTCAGTTTGGCCTCCAGCCATGATGCGCTCATAAAGCTGAACTTGTCCCGGCTGCTCTCCGTCGAATCACCGATGGGGGGCAGCTGAAAGAAATCCCCGCAAAGCACCAATTGCAGCCCGCCGAAAGGCTCCTCATTCTCCCGAAAGGATCGGATCACCTGGTTCACAAGGTCGAGCTGACGGCCATGGAGCATCGATATCTCATCGATGATAAGCACTTTGGTCTTTTCCATATGCTTCTTGAGATACTTCTTGGTCTTGAGATCCCTCAACTGTCGGGGACTGAGTGAATCTTTGATTCCGATACCCGACCAGGCGTGAATCGTCGTACCTTCGAGGTGTGTCGCTGCTATGCCTGTCGATGCCGTAATCGAAACCGGTATTCTTCTTGCTTTGAGGTAATTTATGTATTGATTCAACACGTAGGTCTTGCCCGTACCCGCGGATCCCGTGAGAAAGGTGTTTCTGCCCGATTTCAAAATGGCGAGTGCCTGATCCTGGTCCAAGTGCCGTGTGATTTTTAAGAAGTTAGTTTTTTGGTTTCTCCAGGAAGCTCCCCTTTGTTGCTCTTGGCGAGCAGCAGGTCCTGATAGTCGAGTGACCAGCCAATGGTTTCCACGATATTCTGAACGAGCAGCACAGCTTCCAGGGCTTCGCTGCGGGCAGTGTCAAGCAAACCGCTTTCGGGAATCTTTTCCAATACATGATCCTTGGCCTTGGTATTCACTTCAGTGAGATCGGACGAATCAAATTTATTGAACAACCCTTCTTTTTTGTCGTAATATCTGAGATCCGTTTCGAGGCTCAGGACCTCGGGATCCGGGAAGTCTGTCAGCTTGATGGTCTTCTTTTCTGTGATCGCCTCCATCTTGATTCTTGAGAGATCAAACCCCACGTATGCCTTGGCATTGATGAGCAACACAGCCTTCTTTTTGCTTGAAACCATGCTCATGAACCGTTCCTTGGTATTCTCGTAATGATAGATCTCGGCAAACTCGCCTTCAACGGTGATCAGCTTCCACACCTTCCTTATTTTTTTCATCAGGATGGTCGATTGAGCCTGAGTTTGATCTTTGGTTTTCTGAAGCTTCACATAGCGCATCACCCAATAGGTGACAATAGCGCCCAGAAAAAGTCCTAAAAGTGCTTCCATTTTTGATATCTTGTGTTAAAAGTAGTAAAAATCGGGGTCATTCAGAGACGGGAAGTCCATCGAGAATGTCGGTCATTCCAGAAAAAGATCCGAGGCTATCCCATCGATGAGAAAAAAACCGGCCTTTGTCGCACGTAACCGCCCCGATTCTATTTCCAGCAGTCCCTGGCCGAGGAAACGATCTGATCTCTCCTTCAGCTTTTTTAAATGGCGAAGTCCGAATTGTCCCTCAAAAGATTCCAGGGAAAGGCCCCAACGGGTTCTCAGTCCGGTCATGATCATCTCATTCATTCGGTCGGTTTCACTCAAAGTCTCAAATTCGCGATCCGGAACACCCTTCTCAATCCCTTTCAGGTATTTGGCGTTATTGGCTACATTCCAGGATCGCGTGCTTCCTGCATAGGAGTGCGCTGAAGGGCCAATTCCGAGATAGGGTTTCCCCTGCCAATAGGACGTGTTGTGCCTGGAGAAGTAACCTGTTTTGGCAAAATTAGATACCTCATAGTGGATAAAATCCTGCTTTGCCGATTCTTCCATCAAAATCTCAAAATGGATTCGTGCCTGCTCCTCATCAGGTGCCTCGCATTTTCCTGTTCGGATGAAATGATCCAGGGCCGTTTTGGGTTCCACGGTCAGCGCGTAACTCGAAATATGCTGAATTGGGAACTCAAAGGCCCGATGCAAATTTGTTTTCCAGGCATCCACATCCAATTCCGGGATTCCGTAAATCAGGTCAATGCTGACATTGTCAAAATAGTTGCACGCCGTTTCCAGGGATGCCAGGGCCTGGTTCTGATCATGGGCACGGTTCATGAATTCCAGGTCCTGATCCCGAAAGGATTGTATTCCCAGGCTCAACCTGTTTACGGGCGTCTTCGAAAGCTCAGCGATCCGGTCCGCCTCCAGGTCGTCCGGGTTGACCTCCAGGGTGATCTCTGCATTGGAATCGACTTCAAAATTGCCTTCAATACACGAAATCATGTGCTCTATCTCTCTCGGATTGAGAAGGGATGGCGTTCCACCCCCGAAGTAAATCGTTTGAACCGCTGTCTGTGGCTGGTCAGCCTCCGCCAATTCGTCTTTTCGCATCCGAATTTCTCTCTCCATCGCAGTCAGCATCTCCTCTTTTCGACGCATCGAGGTGGAAAAGTGAAAATCACAATAGTGACAGGCTTGTTTGCAAAATGGGATGTGCAGGTAAATTCCGGACATAGGTTATAAGAATAAATCCGGTTCAAAGATACCGTTTCACTGAGAGATTCTGATTCAAAGATAGTTGTATTCAAGGATGACGGTTCCATTAACCTCGTCACCCATGTCTTTTGAGGATTCCTCGCTTTGTTCACTGCCAATGAACTTCAATGGCAGGTTGAATTTTTTGACCTCAAAGTTAACTTCGGTTCGGGAAGGATAATCCCCGGTATCATATTGATTCACCGTAGTAAAGGTCCCGTGCTTACGCGTATTCACGATCGATTCATAGATGAGCAAAGACTCCGGGTCGAACACGATGTCAGCCGTTATCCAGTCAGCCGAGGGATCGAGGGAAACCAGCTTGTAAACTTTATACTCACCTCTTTTGGACAGATAAATGGCCTGCATGGGTGTTGTGAGGAGCGTTTTGAATTGTTCCACGGTACCTCTTTTAGGCAGAAGGCTCAGACCCTTTCCCTGAACTTGTGTTTTTCCATCCTTCGAAAATTCGACGTATAACTCTTTGTCGGGAATGACCATCCCTTCAACATTGATGCGTACCCGAATTTCACATTTGAGATCGATGTCAACGTCGTATTTGGACTTCAATCGGAGAATGTCCTCATCATTGGACGTCTGACCCAGGATAAAACCGGTTATCAAAAACAATAATATGGCCAGTTGATTTTTCATTGGGTGATATTCATCTTTTTAAATTTAAAATACGAGATCAGGTACAAGATTAAAATCATTCCCAGCATGAAACCCAAAGATTCCAGAATGCTATGATAAGGGATCTCATCCATAAAGAAGAGCTGCCATTTGGAAAAATGATAGGAAAACAGGAGGGGCTGCCAGGCACTGAAAAGACCGAACACAAATTTCTGAAGAAGGGTTGACAGGATCAATACTCCCATCGACAACAAGATCGAGGTCAGAGTGTTTTTGAAAAACAGGCTGAAGATCATTCCCAAAGATGAAAAAGCAATCATGGAAATTGTGGCAAAAGTCAGGGACAAGGCGAGTCTCTTTAAGAATGTCGCCTCCTGGATGAATTGAACACCATCGAGAAAAACCACCAAATCTCCAGTGCCAAAGAGAAGATAGGCCGGGATCAGCGCAGCGAGGACGGTCAACAACATGAAGACAAAATTGTAGACAACCATGGCCACCACCTTTGCCTGCAGCAGCCGTCCCCTCGATATGGGTTGGGTAAGCAGCAGGCGAATTGTACCAGTTTCGAATTCAACCGCAAAAATAGAAGCGGCGATGATCACAATCAGCACCGGTATATGGACCCACAGTGTATTCATGGCGAGATAGGTGACAAGATATCCGTTCAGGATCTCCCCATCCACAATGAAGTATTCACTTATTGATTCCAGAAGGAAGTCAAAGATTTTCTCCCCTTCCATCAACATCCCCAGGTTGATGATTAGCATGAGGGCCATCGCAATGAAAAAAGTGACATAGGTTCGGATCGAACTGAAAAGTTTGTACAATTCTATGTAGATCAGGTTTCTCAAATCAATCAAGTAGGTCAGCCGTTATTTCCAAATACTTGGATTCCAATAGGTTCTGTGTTTCGACATTAACGGGGACAGCCCCCAGGCCCACAAGGCGTTCAACTGTCGTGGCAATCTCATGGGGTTCAAGATCCAGGATCGCCGTCTGAGTCCCCTTCTCGAAAGACCCGAATTTGGAAATCAGTTTCAGTGCATCATCCGGGGGGGTTGAATCAAACACAAATGACACCTTCTTCTTCAACTTGAGCAAATCTTTTTTTGATATGTCCAAAGCGATGCTTCCGTTGTGCAGAAGTATAAAGGCGTCTGCAAACTGTTCGAGCTCATTGAGCAGGTGAGATGATACCACAACGGTCATTCCCTCTTCATTCAATTGCCGCAGCAAAGTAATCAGGTCCTGAAATCCATTAGGATCCAGGCCGTTGAAAGGCTCGTCGAGCAGTAACAGATCGACGTCATGAATCATGGTTTGGGCTATGGCAAGTCGTTGCTTCATCCCGGTAGAATAGTTTTTGACGCGCTTCTGTGAAAAAGGGTCCAGCCCTACGAGACGCATTAATTTCTCGAGATCCTTCTCCCTTCCCAGCACCTTGCGAATCAACTGAAGATTCTGTCGTCCCGAAAGATAGGGGTAGAAGGCAGGTGAATCGATCATGTAAGAACAGGATTTTCTTAGATCTGAAATGTCTTCCAGGTTTTCGCCATTTTTAGTGACCACCCCTGAGTCGGGACGAACCAGTCCTGCTAAAACCTTGAAAATTGAGCTTTTACCGGCTCCATTGGGACCCAGCAACCCTGTGATCTTGCCTTTCTCAAATGAAAAGGAAACATTGTTCAGGACCCGCTGCCCACCATAATACAGGGAAAGTTCTTCGACCTTCAGCATCTGCATTACCAGTAAAAGTTTTTGAGCTCGTAGCGTTTGGTAAACAAAATTCGTTTCCAAAACAGGCTGTAAAAAAGGACCAATGGGTTCTTGACAAATGCATCAGGCAGTATATGATACCACCTGTAACCCTGACTGTAGAAGTAATCTCGAATCTCAGTTTCATGCCCCAAATCATGACCGGCCATCACTACCGCATCTCTCTGGCACTTGGAACGCATAAAAGGCTTGATCAATCTCGCATCATATCCCATTTCAAAAAGGGCATCCTTGATCTGCTTGTAATTCTGATATCTGCCATAGGCATCAAACTGCGAAAAAAACGGTATCGTAAGAGCCCAAAGAGCCACAGCACTCCAACTTATAGACTCGACAAAAAGCTCCTCGCGAAAGAATTCAAAAGCAATGCGGGTACTTATTGCCAGGATCACAAGGCTCAATAATGACATCGCGTGAAGAAATGCTCCTACCTTCAGATAACGAAGGGCGCGTTCATAGGCAACCCGTTTAGATGAGGGCTTTTCTATTGCAGAGGGGATCTTCAACATACTCAAATATAAAAAAAAAAGTCAGCCCAGCCTCTTCTCATTGTTACGTACAAAAGAAGCCCAGCCCGAATAGCTCTTCTCGGCCTGGGGTTTTCCCGCATTGTAGAAATGACAAACTGCGGCGGCCAATCCGTCGGTTGCATCGAGATTCTTCGGCAATTGCTTCATCTTAAGCAGGCTCTGAAGCATTTTAGCCACTTGCTCCTTGGAGGCATTGCCGTTTCCGGTGATGGCCATCTTGATCTTCTTCGGAGAGTATTCCGTAATGGTGACCTGTCTCGAAAGACCAGCAGCCATGGCCACTCCCTGCGCCCTTCCAAGTTTGAGCATGGATTGCACATTTTTCCCAAAAAATGGGGCCTCAATGGCAATTTCATCCGGGTGATACGTATCGATCAGGTGAATTGTCCGCTCAAAAATCAGTTTGAGCTTGGTGTAGGGATCATTGTACTTTTTTAGCATCAGCTCATCGATTTGCATGAACTCCATCTGTTTTTCAACCACGCGAATGAGTCCGAAACCCATAATGGTAGTTCCTGGATCTATTCCTAAAATGATTTTTTCAGTGGACAATTATTTTCTGATTTTCGATGAACCTCTTACGGGTTAGAATTTGTTTCTTTGTGTAAATGTACAATAACATTCAAAAATACTATCCGCGGTTCCTGTTTTTTGCCAAACTGATCATTTTGGTTTTTGCCTACCGCCTCGTCAGTCAGAGAATTTTTGAAGAAGGCTCCTATGTCTTCTTTTTGGATCAGTTGTACAGTTTAAAAGCCTGGGCACCCTGGGTCATAACCTTCTTATTGGCGATGACAGGACTAAACTGGCTTTTAGAAATTTTAAAATGGCAGCGTCTGGCCGTTCTGGTTCAACCGACTTCATTCGGTCAGGCTTTGAAACAAAGTCTTTCCTCACTCACTGTTTCATTGATCACACCGAATCGAATTGGCGAATACGGCGCCAAAGCCTTGTATTTCAGACGGAAGCACAGATCACGCGTGATTCTCTTCAACTTCATAAGTAATTTCAGCCAAATGAGCACAACAATTCTCTTTGGCTTGCTGGGATTCTGGTGGGTTTATGAGAGCTTGCCCGGGATGAATTTCAAGGAGATAAACATAATGAAAACAGGCCTCTTCGTCCTGACTATCGCAATCGGCTTTGTCATTGTGGGTAAAATGTGGAGGGGTTTCTATTCGAAGCTTATCAAGGATCTGAAATCAGTTCGTGCCAGGACACTCATCAATGTGTTTGCCCTGTCCTTGCTGAAGTACCTTGTTTTTTCGCATCAATTCTATTTTCTACTGGTTTTATTCGGCGTTGACCTGGGCTATTTGGAATGCATGAGTCTTCTAAGTCTCAGTTACCTCATCTCGTCACTGATCCCGGGATTTGTGATTTTCGATTGGCTGGTCAAAGGATCTGTTGCTGTCGCCGTTTTCGGACGATTCGGAGTTGACGAAATCCTGGTGCTAAGCATCACCAGTGTCATGTGGCTTCTCAATTTTGGATTGCCTTCACTTGTCGGAACCCTGTATGTCATGGCTTTCAAACCTTATACTGCGAATAGCGAAACTGCTCTTGGAGAACAAAAGAAATCCGGGGTGCAAGAATGATCGGGGTGCTGGCAGTCATAATGGTTCTCTACATACTGCTCATTGCTGCCTTTACCGTGGGAATGCGCCGCCTTCCTTCATTTGAACCGGTAACCGGGAAATTTTTGCATTCTTTTTCCATTCTTGTGGTCTTCAGGGACGAAAAGGACAATTTGCCCATATTGGTACAGCATCTGGAACAACTCGATTACCCAAGAGACAAATTCGAAGTGATACTCATCGATGATGGCTCCCGGGACGGATCTCAGGATCTCGTTAAATCTTTCCACAGGGATCTTCCCGAACTAAAAATGAGATTGTATAAACTCAAAGAGTCAACTTCCTCCCCCAAAAAGGATGCCCTCGAAATGGGTGTAAAGGAAGCTGCTTTTGATTGGATCATCACAACCGACGCAGACTGTGTCTTTGGATCCGACTTTTTGAAGGCTTATGATCAGTTCCTCAATGTACATCCGGCAAAAATGGTGGCCGGACCTGTGATCTATAAGACCGGGGATTCCTTTTTGCATCGTTTTCAAGCCCTGGACTTTCTAAGTCTTCAAGGGTCGACCATGGGTGGATTTGGGGGAAAAGACTTCATTCCCTTGCTCGGTCCTTTCATGTGCAATGGAGCTAATATCTGCTATGACAAAAAGGCCTTTCTCGAGCTGGGAGGATACGAGGGTAACAGAGAAATTGCCAGTGGTGACGACGTGTTTTTGCTGGAAAGGATGCTTGAGAGTCATGAAAACGAGGTACACTTCATAAAATCGCGATCGGCCCTGGTTGAGACCTTACCCGAAGAGTCCTGGAAAGGACTTACCGAACAACGCAAAAGGTGGGCGGCCAAATCTACCTCCTATAAAAGTGTTTTCGCCAAAACGGTGGGTATTCTCGTGCTGTTGGGGAACTTTTCACTGATTCTCGGCCTCGTTCTGGGCCTGACCGGATCAATGCCCTGGTCCTATTTCGGTGTCCTTTTTGTCATGAAAATCAATGTGGACTTTCTTCTGATCTACAACACGGCATCTCTTTGGGATCAAGAGCAGGTAATGAAGTCTTTTGTGATGTCGAGCATCCTCTACCCTTTTTTTGTCGTTTGGATAGTCCTTCTATCGCTGGGCGGTGGTTATACCTGGAAGGGGCGCAACTTTCGAAAATAACGATTTACTCGACAGTGGAGACAATCACGGGCAATTGATACATCGAACTGACCGGTATCCCTCTTTTCAAGGCGGGCTGTATCACGCTGGGAAGGGCAGCCACACTCCTATAAAGCAAACTGTCTAGCTCGACAAGTTCAGACGCTATGCCCTCAGGTCGGTGAATTTCGGAAATAGAGATCCTCCCCTCTGTGTTGACCAGGATGTCAATTTTGATCGTGTCCGCCTGAATCTCGACCGAACCGATGCTCTGCTCTTCAAAGGCTCTCTGCAGACGCCGGGCCAGTTCCATCTCGAAACACAGATTCTGTTTTTCAGAAGTGTCGCAGTTGTTGCAGTCCAGGAAAAGAGGGTAAACATCCACAGCGCTGTAATTGACGATGGTATCCGCTGCCATTTCTTTGAGAAGGGTAGTTTGTCTCCGTGTTCTGAAATCACACGAAATCGTCAATAATAGGAAGATTATGAGCGCGACAAGCCTTGAAAACATTGTGAACCGGTATACAAGGTGAAAGTACGAATATTTTTGACATTCAGGGGTTTTTGTACAAAACTTGGGGGAATTGTTAATACTTGCATGGCCAGGCTTTGTTCCCAGTTTCGGCCCGATTGATTATCTTGTCTGAAAATAGCAAATATGGATCTGTTTCTGGTCATTTTGGGCTTCGTACTGATTCTGGTCGGCATCGCCGGATCCGTGCTTCCTGTTCTTCCCGGTCCGCTTTTGGGGTGGTTCGGGCTATTGAGCCTCTATCTGAGCTCCTGGGTGGAAATGAATTACTACGTTCTGATCATTACTTTCGTGCTGTCTTTGGGCATATTCATCCTGGATTATCTCATCCCCTCCATTGGGGCGAAAAAATTCGGAGGGAGTAAAAAAGGAGCTATGGGTGCAACCATTGGACTGGTAGTCGGACTTTTTCTTCCGATACCTCTCGGATTCGTCATTGGAGCCTTTGTCGGAGCCTTCATCGGTGAGATCATTCACAAGAAAGATGATCTGAAAAGAGCCTGGCGATCAGCCATCGGGTCCTTTCTGGGCTTTCTCACATCCACCGGACTTAAGCTGGTGCTGAGTTTGTTTTTTTTCGGGTTTTATATCTATCTCGTTGCGTCTAACTGGCCTTCGAGTTTATGATTGCCGATTCTGGTATATTTTTTGATGTAAAAAAATACAAGTTTGTTCATCACATTTTAAACTTACGATCATGTTGACACCCAAATCTATCCCTCTTCTGGGTCGCACGAACATGCGAATTGCACTTCTTCCTGTTCTTGTTTTATTTTTTGTCCTGCCCGCTCCGGCAAAAACAACCGCATACGATTCAAGCATAAATAGCACCTATAAAACGGATCCGAGTTCCTTTCGGGAAATCACGGGGCATGTCAGAGGTCAGGGAACCATGCTTTCTAACGTGCGCGTCGCTGTAAAAGATTCATCAAGGGAAACGCTTACAGACGATAAGGGTTTTTACTCGATAAAAGCAGCCCAGGGAGAGGTTCTGGTGTTCTCGCATTTGGGTCTGAAGAGCATGGAGATCGTCGTCGAGGATATCACGCGTGAGCTGGATGTTTCACTTGTGAAAGACTCGAGGATGTTGGATGAAGTTAAATTGAATGCTTCCGCGAACAGCGTAGACGTACCGGATGAATTTGACACAAACTATGGGAAGGTGAACCGGAAAAAACTGGGTTACTCCTCGAATTACCTGGCGGGAGAAAATCTTAACCTGGCAGGGGTAGATCTGGTTGATGCACTTCGAGGAAAGATACCCGGTTACCAGGTCTATTCTTTGAACAGGGTACAAACGGCGCAACTGCGGCCAGGTGGCGGACCGCCTCTCTGGGAAATTGACGGGGTGCTCTTCCAAAACGAACCGCCTTACATCGATCTGAATACGATCGAAAGCATCAATGTTATAAAAAGTCCGGGGGGAGCCATGGCTCGTTACGGGGGGCTGGCGTCTGGAGGTGTGATCATCGTTCGAACTCTTGACAAAGCAAAGAGTCAAAGTATTCCTCAGAAAATTGATGTGTCCAGTGGGACCAATGTGAATCTCTACAAAAAAGACGCTGTTTCTTTCGCAAATCAGTCCTATGTGAAGCCCAGTTATCACAAAACTCTTGAAGGAACAAGCAACAGTCTTGAAACACTGGAGAGCTTTGAGAAATTTTTGCCCATATATAAGGACGATGCCACTTTTTACCTGGATTTCGCCCGGCGGCTCATGGAAAAGGAAAACAATGAAGAGGCTTCGCTCAAGGTATTGAATGAGATGCAGGACAATTTGTTCTACGATCCGGTTGGCCTAAAATCGCTGGCCTATTTCTACCAGGAAAAAGACATGGACCTGGAGGCTTTGCGGGTCTATCTCAGAGTTCTTTCCCTAAGACCGGAATACTCCCAATCCTACCGCGATCTGGCGAGCACCTATCGATCGATCGGCATGATTGAGAGCAGCTGGAACTACTACATGTACTATCTGAATAAAGTAAAATCTCTTGGGGGCAGTGCCATTGGGGAGACCATCTACCATGAGATGGAAGAAATCCATTATCGCATGCCCAAGGGCTTTCGACCCAAAGAAGCTTTCGTTTCCAAGACTCCTCTGAAAGATGTGCCCAAAGACGTCCGCCTGATCTTTGAGTGGGACAACTCGGAAGCGGAATTCGAACTCGAATTTGTGAATCCGCAAGGACAGGCCTACTCCTTTATCCATACCTACGAATACAATGATGAGCAAATCAATGATGAGAAGACCCGGGGATACTCATCCCGGGAATACATCATCGATGAGCTCAATCAAAACGGCTGGCTCGTTAATTTGATCTATTTCGGAAATAAATCCAACAAGCCCACTTATCTCAAAGTCACTGAAATCAGAAACTGGGCCCGCAAAGGCCAGAATGAGGACGTCAGTGTTCTTAAACTCGTCGAGAAGAACAAGAAATTTCAATTGGTTCGAATCTAGTCATGGCTTGTCGCTCAAACCTGTCATCGATCAGCTTTTGTACCTATTTTTTGTCGTAAGTTTGATTCTGACCGCCCCGATGGCGGCCTAATCGTTTACCCATGGTTCTTGAGATCGCAGAGCAAATGACATTTCCTTTGGCTGCAGGCTGCATTGCCGCAGTTCTGCATGTCCTCATGGGCCCGGATCACCTGGCCGCCGTGGCTCCCTTCGCTATCGAATCAAAAAGAAGAGCCTGGAAAATTGGCCTTTTCTGGGGTTTGGGTCATGTCTTCGGAATGCTCCTGATCGGAAGTCTCTTTTTGGGATTCCGGGAGGTAATTCCTATCGAAAAGATTTCGAATTACAGCGAACAACTGGTCGGCCTGGTTCTCATAATGATCGGCATCTGGGCTTTCTACAAGATTTACAAGGAGAACGGAGGTCACAGCCACCTTCACGTGCACGCGGATCAACCCATGATTCACAAGCACCCCCATTCTCATGCAGAAAGACCCACACATGATCACAGGCATTCAAAGACAAAAGGTCAGGGGTTTCTTACGGCGTTCTCCGTAGGTGTCTTGCACGGCCTTGCAGGGGTTGCCCATTTCATCTTGTTCCTGCCCGTAGCCTCATTTGGAGATTCTTCGGATGCTATTCTCTATATCCTTGGATTTGTTTTTGGCACCGTGCTGGCCATGACTCTTTTCGCCCTGTTGATGGGAACCGTTTCATCCTTCGCCCAGAACGGGCACAACAAAAACCTGTTTCTTGGAATTCGATTTATTGGCGGATTGCTGGCAATCCTGATCGGGATCTACTGGATGCTTTAGTTTCAGCAAATCCGTGGGAGCTGCTCTCCAATTAGAGGGGTGACGATTCGCTTTCCTCCGATTTCACTGTGAAGCACAACCTTGCCCCGATGCGTCGAGGTCACTTCCCCCACTCGAGTTGCCAACTGGCCAGATGACTCGTGTCGCATCAACTCCAAAACCTCCTGCTCAATTTCGGGATCTACAAATACCGCGAACAGTCCCTCATTCGCAACGTACAACGGATCGAGCCCCAGCATTTCGCAAGCCGCAGCCACCTGCTTTTCCAGCGGCAGCTGTTCCTCGAAGATTTCAATTCCCACTTTTGCATCGACGGCAATCTCGGAGAGCACACTGGCCAAACCACCTCGGGTAGGATCCCTTAAAAAGTGGATTTTGTCTCCAAATTCGTCGAGGAGCTTCAGGACGAGATCATTGAGATTTGTGCTGTCACTCACTATCGCCGATTCAAACTCGAGTCCCTCGCGCTCAGACATAATGGCCATGCCGTGCTGTGCTATGGGTCCGTTTACCAGAATTTTGTCTCCTTCCCGAATGTTTTTCACAGCAATGTTGGCCCTTGGATGTACTTCTCCAAAGCCCGTTGTATTGATGAAGATCTTATCGCCTTTTCCTCGTTCTACAACCTTGGTGTCACCCGTTATGATCTGGACACCGCTTTTGTCTGCAGCTCGTTTGACCGACTCCACAATTTCCACGAATTCTTTCATGTCGAGTCCTTCCTCCACGATAAAGGCCAGAGAAAGGTACTTCGGTACAGCTCCGCACATGGCCACATCGTTGACCGTGCCATGAACCGCAAGCTCACCGATGTTGCCGCCTTTGAAAAATATGGGAGACACCACAAAACTGTCGGTGGACACTGCCATGGGCCCCTCGAACTGAACCACAGAACCATCGTGTTTCTTGTCCAAAAGCTCATTCCCGAGAATCCGGAAGATCACTTGGTCAAGCAGGTCGCGGGTCATGACCCCCCCACTGCCGTGTCCGAGGTTAATGGCTTCAAAACCTGAATCTGTTTTTTTCATATACAATTGTTCATGATTGATTTTTCAGTTGATCACTTTTCACAGTCTCTGGTAAATCATAGCTCAGACCGACTGTATCACACCTCAGATCGACTGTAATTGTAATAAGCGCTGCAGGCTCCTTCCGAAGAGACCATTGGGGCCCCCAGCGGATTCATGGGGGTGCAGCCTTTTCCGAATTGAGAGCAATCTTTGGGCTTTTTCAAACCCCTCAGTATTTGACCGGCTATGCAATCCGGACTTTCGGAAACCTTTATGTGGTCGATTCCGAACTTGTTCTCGGCATCGAAATCCCTATACTTGTCCTTGATTTTGTATCCGCTGTTGGGAATCATCCCAATTCCGCGCCATTCCCGGTCTCCTACCTCAAAAACCTCCCGGATCACCTCGATGGCCTTGCGATTTCCTTCTTCCTTCACCACTCGGGTGTATTGATTCTCCACCTCGCATCTGCCCTCTTCGAGTTGTTTGACGGCCATCCAGATGCCCTGAACCAGGTCCAGGGGTTCAAACCCGGTGATCACAATAGGAATCTGATATTTCTTCACCAAAGGATAGTATTCTCTATAGCCCATGATCGCACAAACGTGACCTGCACCCAGAAAGGCGTTGATGGTGTTGAATTCATCGTCAAGAATGGCCTCAATAGCAGGTGGCACAAGCACATGTGAGACGAGTAGCGAGTAATTATTCAACCCCTCTTTCTCGGCGTGCAACAAGGAAAGGGCATTGGCCGGTGCCGTCGTTTCGAAACCAACGGCGAAGAAAACGACTTCTTTGTCGGGATTCTTTTTGGCCACATTCACGGCTTCCAACGGAGAATAGAGAACCCGAAGGTCACCTCCACGGGCCTTGGCTTCCAATAAACTCATTTCGGTTCCGGGTACGCGAATCATGTCGCCGAAGGAGCAAACGATCGCTCCCTGGCTCAAAAGCTCAACAGCTTTGTCGATAAGGCTGACAGGAGTCACACAAACCGGGCAACCGGGCCCATGAATCATTCGGATGTTTTCGGGCAACATGTCCAGGATCCCGTTTTTTACCAGACCATGGGTCTGTCCCCCACATACTTCCATGATGTTCCAGGTTCCGCGGCACGTATTTTCAATTTCACGCAGCACCCTTTCGGTGGCTTCCCTGTTTCGATATTCCTTGAGATACTTCATAATTTTATTATCGCACCTGGTTCAGATGGTACATAATCTGGCCATGTGCTATATTCTCATCATTAGGAGCTAAGTTAACATTAAAATACGTGTCAAACTCATCGCTCATCAATTCCCTGATCATGTCAACCAGAATTGAATTTTGGAAGACGCCTCCGCTCATTGCTACTTTCCTTACCCCTGCTCGACGTGCCATGTCTTTTACAACCCAGGCCAGGCTGAAGAGAAAATTGACGGCGAGCACCTCGGTAGATTCCCCCCGAGTCTTCTCCTCATGGATTCGGCTAATGAGATTTTTTGGAGAAAAAATCCCCTTGCTCCCAACCTCAATGAAGGATTTGCAATTTTCCAATTCATAGCTCGCCGCATGATTCTCGAGCAAAATGGCGGCCTCACCTTCATAGCTGTTCCGGTCGCATAGACCAAGAAGCGATGCTGTGGCGTCAAACAATCGGCCCACCGAAGAGGTTTTCAGGCCGTTTGATTTCAGCAGCGACAGATAAATGCGCAGCTCCTGTTTGTCGAATTTTGACGCAATCTCAGGAAGCATAGAAGAATCGATCAAAGACAGAAGTGATAATCGTGGCTCCAGGGCCATTTTATCTCCCGCAATCCAGTCAAAGTAATCCAGGTGGTTCCAGCGTTCCATGATCCGGTCGCGGTACATGAAAAACTCTCCTCCCCATATCTGCTCATCCTCTCCATAGCCTGTGCCATCCCATATGACACCGAGAACCGGATCCCCGGCCCCAAAAAGTTCGTGTTCCCCCAGGACCGACGCAAAATGCGCCTTATGATGCTGAATCTCATAACAAGAGGCCCCAAACTCGAGGGAGAGTTCCTTGCCACTTTGGGTGCTCATGTAACCGGGATGTGAATCGACGAGTATGCATTCGGGCTCCCTTTCAAAGACCCGGATAAACCTCCTGGAGGTCTGTTGAAAACGTTCGTAAACATCATAATTGTCGAGGTTGCCCAGATATTGACTTTGATAGAGATAGGTGTTCGGCAGGAAGGCCAGGGTGCTTTTCAACTGACTGCCCATTGCCATCACGGATTTTCCTTCTGGGGCCTGAAAATCGAAAAAATTCGGCGCGTATCCCCTGGACCTTCTGAACATGATCTGCTCCTGGCTTCTCGGGCTGATCTTGATGACCGAATCATCCTGGGGGTTTTCAATCTGAAGGTTGTGATGAACAAAGAAGTCTGCGACGCCTTTCAAGGTCGACATAACTTCCTTCTCCTCACTCAGGATGGGTGAGCCATGTAGGTTTCCGCTGGTCGCCACTATGGGTCGGGAAAGTTCACGGGCCAGGAGCTCAAGCAGTCCGGAATACGGGAGCATGACTCCCAGTTGCTTCAGGCCTGGAGCTATCGACTCAAGGGCCAGTTTTCCCGAATAGCCCTCATGAGAAAGGATCAAAATCGGACGGGGTACCGAGAGTAACATATTTCTTTGCGTCTCATTGACCCTCAGCTCCGTCTCCAACATTTCCAGGGTCGGATACATGAGCGCAAAGGGCTTTGCGGGGCGGCGTTTTCGCTCCCGCAAGCGCATAACGGCTTTCGGGTTATCCGCATCACAACAGAGGAGATAACCTCCCGTATTCTTGATGGCCACAATCTTACCGCAGGAGATCAGGTCCGCTATTTTACTGAAAAGCTCCGAATCAGAAACTTCCATTTGACTTCCGATAGCATCGAAAAGCCCCATTGATATTCCGCAAGCGGAACAGGAATTCGTCTGGGAGTGAAACCTCCGATTGGAAGGATTTTCGTATTCCTCAGCGCATTCCGGGCACATCTTGAATTCATCGAGTGAGGTGTGCTCTCTTTCAAAGGGAAAATCCCGGGTCACTGCCCATCTTGGCCCGCAATTTACACAGGTCGTAAAAGGGTAATCGTGCCTCCGGTTTTTAGGATCGGCAATTTCTTTTTTACAGGTATCGCAAATTCCAAAATCAGGGGTGAGCTGCAGGTTGAGCGGGCCTGCTTTTTGAGAAGTTCGTATTCTAAAATCCGAACAATCCTCAGGGTCGGACGGCTCCAAAAAATGTGAGCGGATTCGCGCCAGCGGCGGCGGATTATCGATCAGTTCACGGTAAAATTCATTTATTGCATCACTTTTCCCCTCCAGGTGAATGATCACTCCCCTTTCATCGTTGGAGACATACCCCATTATGCCAAAGCGACAAGCGAGATTGTAAACAAATGGACGAAAGCCGACACCCTGAACCTGGCCGGCAATTCGTATCTTTTGGGAAACGAGCATAGGTCTTTGCTGAATGGTCCGGAAACGAAGTTAATTATTTTCGGCGTGCATCTCAGCAGCGAGGTTGAAAACCCTTTCAATCACCTCGGGAATGGCAGATCGAACAGGTTGTGAAAGTTCCAGGCTCATCGGTGAAATATGATCGATGGAGATGGTGAAAAGGCTCATTTCCGGAGGATGCTCCATCAAGTATACGGCTTCGATCATATCCTTTAAGCCGACGTCATGAACGCTTAAAGCGGATGGGAAATCCGAGGCAAACCTGGGTCGAATCAGTCGCACATGCCCGGTATCTCTTCCGTCCATTGTGGCATCGATGAAAATTATTTTTTCATAGGATTCAAAACAACTCAAAAGCAAGAAGCCTCCGGTTCCACCGTCCAAAATATCGAGGTAGTCCGGGAGCTCCATTTTCGACATTTCCTGGATGACCTGCACGCCAATTCCCTCATCTCCCATGAGATAGTTTCCAAGACCCAGCACGAGTATGCTCTGACTCTTGTCTTTCTCAAAGAAAAAGGCGTCACTGCTGACGGCTAAAGGATTATTCATAAGTTCACTCATTCTTTACAATTTAAAAAAAGGACCGCCCTTAGGAGCCTGGAAATGCTTTTCAACAGTTCATTAAAACAGTTCATAGCATCGGGCGGTCCTCAAATACTAAATGGTGTCTCCTTTATCTAAGCGCTCTTTGCGCACAAACTTGTATCCACTGATCATGGAGGAGGATTCCCCCCGTCCTTCCAACCAGTCATGGTAAAACACGAGGTACACATGAACCAGGGTGAAAATGATAAACAACCAGGTCGCTATGTGATGCACATAGCGTGTTGTCATTTCATCCCCAAGAACATAGGGTACCCAGGAGAAAAGTTTGGGTAGCCACCAACCTGAAGTCGGAGCGTAGAGTCCAAATCCTGTGAAGATCTGAACAAGAGCCAACAGAAAGAGTACCACGTAAGAAAGAGAAGCCACGTAATTGTGCCCCACACTGTGGTTCTTCAGTACTTCTTTTTCCTCGTTCTGCAGGAGAATGTCAACTTTGAGTACGTGTTTGATATTGTCCCATTCCTTTTTTGAAAGGGGGATAAAAGCCCTCCAATTCGAGTAATAGTTTCCCATGAAGGCCCAATAAATTCGGGCTACGGCATTGATCAGGAAAATATACCCTGTAGTGAAGTGTATCATTCGAACGGTTCCAAACCAGTACGAATCCACTGCCTCGGCACTGGACATGATCCCAGGAGGATCGGCAATGATAAACCCCGTAACAGCGAGAACTGTAATGCTGAGCACATTTACCCAATGAAATATCCTTACGGGCAATTCCCAGACCAGCACCCTCTTAAATTCATATGTCTTATGTACGGTATCCACAATTTCTCAGATTTTGATTAGACTTGAAATCTTCTGGCTAAACTTCACAGCTCCCTACATTACTTACTTTGGAGATGTGATTGCCATGTTCATCGTACAGGTGAACGGCACAAGCCAGGCAGGGATCAAAAGAATGCACGGTTCTTATAATTTCGAGTGGCAGCTCAGGATCGGCAACAGGCGTATCCAAAAGCGAGGACTCATACGCGGACAACTGACCATTCGGATCTCTTGGAGAAGCATTCCACGTTGTAGGAACCACCTGCTGATAGTTCTCCGTCTTGCCGTCCTTGATTCTTATCCAGTGGGCAAGACCACCCCTTGGTGCCTCGGTGAATCCAACTCCCTTGCATTCCGCCGGCCATTTGGAGGGTTCCCAAAGGTCCATATTCGCCATTCGCTTGTCACCATTTTTGATATTGGCCAACAGTTGATTGTAGAATTCAAGTGTCCAGCCGCCCACGAGTTTGCTCTCGATTCCACGGGCAGCGGTTCTTCCCAAAGTCGAGAAGAGGGCGTCCACCGGAACATCAAGGTGAGCCAGTGCCCCGTTGACGGCTTCTTGGATCTCTTCATTGCCGCGGGCGTAACCCACAAGAAGTCTTGACAATGGCCCTACCTCCATAGGTTTGCCTTGCCATCTCGGCGTTTTCACAAAACTGTATTTGCCTTCGACATCGAGGTGGTCGAAAGGAGGTTTTGGACCCGAATACTCGATGTTGGTTTCCCCGTCCCATGGGTGTCTTCCGGTTTCTGAGCCTTCGGCATAATCCGTGTACCAGGAATTGTTCACGAACTCCTCGATGTCACCGTTGCGATGATCCACATCATGCACAGTAGAAAGGTCCCGATTCAGTATGACGCCCTGCTGGAACTTGAAGTTAGACGGATCGCCGTATCCATTGGTAGGGAAATCTCCGTAAGACATGTAGTTTCCAATTCCTTTTCCAATGGCACCCCAGTCCTTGTAGAAGGAGGCAATAGCCAAGAGGTCAGGAATGTAGACCTGATCGATAAAATCATACCCATCCTTAAGAAGCTTGCCCACATGCGCCAGTCTTTCTGCGTTGAGTCCGCCTGTACTTTCCTCATTGATGGCACAGGCCATACCGCCCACCAGGTAATTCGGGTGCGGATTCTTTCCGCCGAGGATGGTGTGTACCTTTACTATTTCCTTCTGCCATTCAAGGGCCTCAAGGTAATGCGCAACTGCCAGGAGATTTACCTCTGCAGGAAGCTTCATTTGGCTGTGTCCCCAGTACCCGTTGGCGAAAATGCCAAGTTGGCCGCTTTCCACGAACTTCTTGATTCGGTTTTGAACGTCGCTGAAATAGCCCGGGGAGCTCTTCGGCCATTTCGAAATGCTCTGTGCAATTTGAGAGGTCCCTGCCGGATCGGCGCTCAGTGCGCTTACCACATCTACCCAGTCAAGGGCATGAAGGTGATAGAAATGAACGGCGTGGTCGTGCATGTAGAGAGCCCCCTCCATGATATTTCTGACCATCTCAGCGTTGGGAGGAATCGCTATGCCCAATGCATCTTCAACCGCTCGCACCGAGGCAATGGCATGCACCGTAGTGCATACCCCGCAGGTTCTTTGTACGAAAGCCCAGACATCCCTGGGATCTCGTCCTTTTACGATGTTCTCCAGCCCACGCACCATAGTACTTGAACTGTAGGCATCAACGATTTTTCCGTCTTTGATTTCAGCTTCTATTCTTAAGTGTCCTTCGATCCTTGTTACCGGATCAACAACGATTCTTTGTGCCATGAGTTTTGATTTTATTCGTTCTTGTCGAGTTTCTCCTCATTGATACGACCTCGCGTATATCGGTTCTTGAGTTCCTTGTATTTCGATACATTTGCCGCAACGGCATGAGCGGTCAATCCGGCAACCACAGCTCCTGTGGCAACCTTGCCCACAGTGTCAGCCGTACTTTCAATACCGAATCCTGGAGTGCTGCCAAGTCGCTTGTAGAAAGGACCGTTGTCCCAGAAGTTCGCTTCACTACATCCTATGCAGCCATGACCTGATTCGATTGGGAAGCTCACGCCTCCATTCCATTTCATGCTACCGCAGGCGTTATAGGTAGTGGGCCCCTTGCATCCCAGCTTGTAGAGGCAATAGCCCTCTTTCGCATTCTGGTCATCAAAGGTCTCGGCGAATAACCCCGCGTCGAAGTAGGGTCTCCTGTAGCAAGTATCATGCACGCGCTTTCCATAAAAAGCTTTGGGTCGGCCTGCCCGGTCGAGTTCGGGAAGCCTGTCAAAGGTCACATAATGTACGATCAGGGCTGCCATTGCTTCGCCAATAGGAGGACAACCCGGCATATTGATCACCGGTTTGTTGGTGATGATCTTATTAATAGGTGTTGCGCCCGTAGGATTGGGCTTGGCTCCCTGCACACATCCATTTGTAGCACAGCTTCCCCAGGCGATGATTGCCTTGGCCCCCTCGGCTGCTTCTTTCAGGTGGTCGAGCGCCGTTTTACCTGCAATGGTGCAGAAAACACCATTCTCACCCATCGGCACAGATCCTTCCACACACAGGATGTACTCACCCTTGTACTTCTCCATCGTATCGTGCTTGGCCGCTTCAGCCTGGTGACCAGATGCAGCCATAAGTGTTTCGGTATAATCCAGCGAAACCGTATCGAGGATGATGTCTGCAACAATGGGGTGACTGGATCTGATGAACGACTCACTGCAACACGTGCACTCCTGATAATGCTCCCAGATGATGGGAAGTCGGAAATTGCTCTCCATGGATTTGGCAACTTGTCCGATCAGGGTGTGGTCGAGCCCCATATAGGCGGTTATAAAAGCAGCAAACTTCATGAAATCCCTTCTGGAATAACCTTTTCGCCTGGCGCTTTCGTAATAGGTTTCCCGTATTCCTTGTTTTGTGTCCATAATGTAATGATTTGGTATTTTGGAGTCCCTCCTCCGCCATCTGGCATTCCTGGATGACGGGTAAATTCAACAGCTCAATTTAATTGGAATAAATCATTGATAACATGACGATTATCATACTTTTTGACTTTTATTTCATTAACTTTATAGGTTAATTTCATCTTAGCCTTTTATCAGTATGCACGAACTATCCGTTGCCATGGGCATCGTACGAATCGCCGAAGATGAGTTGGCGAAGTCATCTGCTCAGGGGATTGAACTGATTGAGCTTGAGATCGGTGACCTGGCCGGTATTGAGCTTGATTCGCTAGAATACGTGTGGGAAGCCGCCGTTAAAGGAACCGCGCTGGAAACGGCTGAGAAGAAAATACATCGCATAGGCGGAAGAGGAGTATGCCTGGACTGCGATGAGGAGTTTGAGCTGGAGCAACACTTTGACTCCTGTCCGAATTGCAACAGTTTTCTGAAGCAGATTCTTCAGGGAAAAGAGCTTAGAGTCAAGGCTCTGCAGGTTTTTTAAACGAACAATGATCCAGATCAATTAATGCGGTGATCCTGGTCATTGAACCGTCTCACGTTATTTACTTTATTGCTTGCCTACACTTAATTTTCAACTATGATTGATTCCAACTATAAGGTAAGAAAGTCGTCGTTGCTTCCCGTTCTATGGGACATTCAGAGAAAAAGAAGATTTATTTCTGAAGATGACATCACAAAAATCGCCAAGGAATTTAACATGTCGAGGATCGAACTCGAAGGTGTAATTTCCTTTTATCATTTCTTTCATACCCGTCATGCAGGTCTTTACACCATTTACCTGAACAATGCGATCGTTTCGAAGCACAAGAACTTCGAACGCGTCAAGAAGGCTTTCGAACGTGAATTGGGGATCAGCGTGGGAGAGGTCACGCAAGATCGCATGTTCGGTCTGTTCGAGACTTCCTGCATCGGTTTGAGCGACCAGGAAACGGCCGCCCTGATCAATTTTTACCCTTTCACGAACCTAACCCCTGAAAAAGTCAATACACTCATTCGGAAACTGAGAAAAGGAGAAAGTCCGGCGAGGCTGGCAGATATTCCCAAAGACAACATCAGATATTTGCCCGAGGCGGAAAAAGTTGTTTTCTTCAAAGACTACAAACCGGGTTTGGGGCTTCAAAAGGCCATCGAAATCGCACCTGGTGAAGTTATAGATTTGGTTACAGAATCCAAACTGTCCGGCAGAGGAGGCGCATTTTTCCCAACCGGACTCAAATGGGGAATATGTCGCAGCCATGATGCGGATCAGAAGTACTTGATTTGCAACGCAGATGAGGGAGAGCCTGGCACCTTTAAAGACAGGGTACTGATGAATCAGCACCCGGGACTGCTCTTAGAGGGTATGACCATTGCCGGGTATGCCATTGGGGCGTCCAAAGGTTTCATCTATTTAAGAGCCGAATACTACTATCTCAAGAAGAAGATTGAAGATGCGATCGAGGAGTTCAAAGAAAAGAACCTATTGGGACGGTCCATCCTTCAGAAAGAGGGCTTCAATTTTGAAATCTTTGTCTATATGGGTGCAGGGGCATATGTCTGCGGGGAGGAAACTGCGCTGATAGCATCCATGGAAGGAAAAAGGGGAGAATCCAGCACTAAAGAGTTCTTCCCGGTTGAACGTGGATTTCTCGATAAACCTACAGTCGTAAACAATGTGGAGACCCTGTGCGCCGTCCCAAGAATTCTTGAAATGGGTGTGGATCGGTACCTGCAAATTGGTACTCCTGCCACCCCAGGTACGAAACTGATCAGCGTCTCGGGAGACTGCGAAAGGCCCGGTATTTACGAGATTGAATGGGGCATGAAACTCCGGGATCTGCTGAACCTGATGAAGGCCGAGGATCCCTACCTGATCCTGTTCAATGGCTATGCGGGCGAGTGCCTTTCCGAAGCCGATTTTGAACGTGAAATATCAGGAGAGAATCTGCTGGGAGAGCATATCCAGTTCGAATTCGATGACCCTATCGTGTATTCACAAAAAATGAGCGCAATTGGTCTTAGAAGTGGTGGTTCCTTTATGGTTTTCAACCGGGACCGGGACTTCATGGGCATCTTAAAGAACATCGCTGACTTTTTCGTTTCGGAATCCTGTGGGATCTGCGCCCCATGCAGAACCGGCAACTTCCTGTTGAACAAAAAGCTGCGAAAGATTGAATTGTGCCATGCGGGTAACAAGGATCTCGAAGACATTCAGAAATGGAGTACCATTATCAAACAGTCGAGCCGATGCGGCCTGGGCAAAACCTCAACGAACTGCCTACTCACGGCAATTCTGAAATTCCCGGAGGAATTCAAAAAATGCCTCCTCGCCGAAAGCGACTACAATGAGAGTTTCATCGTTTCCGAATTGGTTCAGGATTACGACAATATTATTCACGAAATACAGCATACAGATGAATGAGCTAGTCAAAATCGTTATCGACGGACAAGAATACAAAGTGGCAAAAGGAAAGAAAATGGTCGATGCGGCCAAGGAGAAAGGAATTTACATCCCTACACTCTGTCATTTCCGTGAGATCGAGAATTCATTGGGAACCTGCCGCATATGCACGGTAAAAATCAATGGAAAACTTACCACGAGTTGTACCCAGAAGGTCGAAGAAGGCATGGAGGTGGAAGTAAACACCCCTGAACTGATCGATACACGAAAGGCCATCATAGAGATGCTCTTTGCTGAAGGAAATCACTTTTGTCCCTCCTGTGAGAAGAGCGGAAACTGTGACCTGCAGAACCTGGCTTACGACATGGGAATAACCGTGTCGCGCTTCCCTCACGTGTTCAGCAACAAATTGAAAGATTTTAACGCCTCCCGCATGATCATGGACTCCAACCGCTGTATTCTTTGCAGTCGTTGTGTGAAAGAAATTAACACCGCCGGAGGACTGGACGTCTTTTCTTTCGTGAATCGAGGCGTGAATACCCGGGTCAGAATAGATTATGAAGAGGAGGAAAAACTCTCTGAAGCAGATGCGCTTCGCGCCATGAACCTGTGCCCGGTTGGAGCAATTCTCGTCAAGGGAATGATCCATAAGGAGCCGTTTGGCGAGAGAAAATACGACATCTTCGGCAGGAGCAAGTCGACGCCGAAAACAACAAGTTGCTCATACAAGCGTGATGATGAGAAATTCATAGTTGCCACCACTTCCCTTGCCGGATGCTTTGGCTGCCACATGTCATTGTTGGACATTGACCTTGAGCTGATCGACATGCTCGAGATCGTTGAATTCAACAAGTCACCTTTGACCGACATCAAGAATTTCAGCAAGCGCTGTCACGTGGGCCTGATCGAAGGGGGCTGCTGCAACTCGGAGAACGTGGAGGTCCTCCGGGAATTCAGAAAGAAATGCGACATCCTCATCGTCTTCGGCGAGTGCGCAATCATGGGGGGTATTCCTGCCATGCGAAATTTCGTTCCGCTCAAAGAATGTCTCGAAGAGTCTTATATCCATGGGATCACAAGCGAAATTGGGGCCAATGTCATTCCCAACCACGAAGACATCCCCAAACTTCTGAACAATGTGTACCCCTGCAACGAAATCGTGAAAATTGACCATTTCATACCCGGATGCCCTCCGAGTGCCGAACATATTTGGAAGGCGGTCAAGAGTGTTCTGCTTGGCAAGGAAATGACCATAACACATGAAGAATTCAAATACGATTAAAGTCAAAGAAGATGCAAAACAAAATCGTCATAGACCCCGTAACCCGTGTTGAAGGTCACGGCAAGGTAACCATCCATCTGGATGAGCAAAACAAGGTCACGGATTCCTTTTTTCACATTGTCGAATTCCGTGGCTTTGAAAAATTTGTCCAGGGCCATCCGTATTGGGAAGCTCCTGTCATGGTTCAGCGCCTCTGCGGCATCTGCCCGGTGAGTCATCATTTGGCTGCTGCCAAGGCCATTGACCGCATCGTGGGTCTGGAGCCCCATGAACTGTCTATCACCGCACAAAAGATCAGAAAGCTTTTGCACTACGGACAGATTTTTCAGTCACATGCGCTACACTTCTTCTATCTGGCATCTCCGGATTTGCTCTTTGGATTCAAGTCCAGTCCTGAAATGCGAAATGTAGTGGGTGTCGCCATGGAATACCCTGAACTGGCCAAAAAGGGGATTCTGATGCGCAAATTCGGTCAGGAGATCATCAAGATGGTTGCCGGCAAGAAAATTCACGGGATCTCAACGACTCCCGGAGGTGTCCATAAAAAGATCACGGTGCGTGAGCGGGACTACTTCCTCAACGGGAAAGACATACCGTCCATTGACACGATGATCTCATGGTCACAGGAGATCATCGACTTCATGAAATCCTACCACGGTCAAAATGCACACTGGTTGAATGAGTTTGCGACGTACCCATCCGGGCACCTGGGTCTGGTCAACGCCAAAAACGGTTACCTGGAGCTTTACGACGGACGCTTGAGAGCTATCGATTCCATGGGGCATAAGACTTTGGACGATATTGAAGACGAGGAGTACCAGCATTACTTTTATGAAGGTGTCGAAAAATGGTCCTATCTCAAGTTCCCATATCTCAAGCACCTGGGTCGCTCAGAGGGATGGAACCGAGTTGGGCCTCTCGCTCGCTTGAACGTCTGCGAAGGAATCTCCACGCCTTTGGCGGCCTATGAAAGACTTCAGTTTCTGGATGCCAATCAAGGGAAAACCTGCAACCGAACCATGTTCTCGCATTGGGCACGCTTGATTGAGCTCTTGCATTGTGCGGAAATGATGAAAGATCTTCTGGAAGATGACGATCTATTGAGCAATGACCTGGTCCGAAGAGGAGAGCGCAGAAATGAGGGCGTAGGAATCATCGAAGCCCCAAGGGGCACACTGATCCATCATTACCAGGTGGATGAGAAAGACAGGATCACAAGATGCAACCTGATTGTCTCAACCACCCACAACAACGAGGCTATGAATCGTGCGGTCAAATGGGTGGCCGAAAATGAAATTAGTGGAAAAGCGAAAATAGGCGAAAGCCTCCTGAATAAAGTTGAAGTGGCGATTCGAGCCTACGATCCGTGCCTGAGCTGTGCAACGCATGCTCTTGGAAAAATGCCTTTAGAGGTTTCACTTCTAGATCACAATGGGAACACAATCGATGTCAAAAGAAAGAGCGAGTAGGACCCTGGTTTTGGGCATAGGGAACTGCGGCCGCAAAGATGACGGTTTGGGCTGGAAATTCATCGACTTTTTAAAGGAGCAGAAAATCGAAGATCTGGACCTGGATTATCGTTATCAACTTCAGATTGAGGACGCTGAACTGATCTCAAATTACGACCGTGTAATTTTTGTAGATGCCACAAAAGAGCCCACAACGGATGGCTTCTATTTAAGGCCCTGCTCCAAGGTCGGGATGACGGAAATGAACAGTCACAGTCTGCATCCAGAGACCGTTTATTCCCTGTGCTCTGCCGTCTATGACAAGAATCCGGAGTGCCTGATAATGGGTATAGAGGGAAAAGACTGGGGGCTCGAAACAGGACTGAGCTCTGAGGCCGAAAGTAACCTGGAACGTGCCAAACGTTACTTCATTGCTCATCTTTTTGTGTATCTTTGAGTGAACGTCTAAGTTTAAAATGTAAGAATTATGTGCGGAACCTGCGGTTGCGGCTCACCCGACGGCAAAGCCGTTCTTCGTAAGCCATCTCAAAATCACGCCCATCAAGGTGATCACGAACACGATCATAGTCACGGACACGATCATAGTCACGGACACGATCACCATCATCATCATGAGGAGGGTCACCCCCACTCCCATGGACATTCTCACGATCATGAACATGCGCATGGACATAGTCATGGACACAGCCACCAGCATCATGATCACGATCACAAGAGTACGGTGCTCGAGGTGGAAAAGAACATACTGCTTCAGAATGACATGCAGGCAGCACGAAACCGTGGGTATTTTGAAGCCAAGCAAATATTGGCGCTAAACCTGGTCAGCTCCCCGGGGTCAGGAAAAACTTCGATCCTGGAGCGAACTCTGAAGGACTTGAAAGAAGAGATATCTTTCACGGTGATTGAAGGCGATCAGCAGACCCTCCAGGATGCCAACCGAATTGATGCGCTTCAGATTCCCGTGATTCAGATCAACACCGGCAAAGGCTGCCACCTGGAAAGCGACATGGTCTTTGATGCTGTTAAAGAGCTGGCTCCAAAAGACGACTCTATACTGATGATTGAGAACGTGGGCAACCTGGTCTGTCCGTCCATGTTTGACCTGGGTGAAAAACATCGAATTGTCATTCTCAGCATTACCGAAGGAGAAGACAAGCCCCTGAAATACCCGGATATGTTTCATTCCTCTGACATCTGCCTGATCAACAAAATAGATTTGCTTCCACACCTGAACTTTGACCTGGATAAACTCAAAGAATACGCATTACAGGTGAATCCGAATCTGCAATTCTTCGAGATCTCAGCAACGACAGGTGAGGGAATGCAACACTGGTATGACTGGCTGAAAAATGCCAGAAAATAGATAAAAAACTAATTGATATGTGTCTGTCGATTCCCGGAAAACTCATAGAAGTCACATCAGAGCTCGATGAAACGTTTCGACTTGGTCGGGTGTCTTTTGACGGCATTGTAAAAGAAGTCAGCCTGACCCTGGTCCCGGAGGCCAAGGTCGGTGACTATGTAATGGTCCACGTCGGAGCGGCGATCAGCCTGGTCGACGAGGAAGAAGCCGTGAAGACTTTCGATCTGCTGAAACAACTCGGCGAACTCCACGATCTGGACGATACCGGAGAGACCGAGTAATGCTAGTGCGACTAGCCCTTCCCTTTTTTCGTTTCCGCGACTGCAGGAGCCGTTTCGCCCTCGAATGATACCCAGGACAAATACAAATTGTAGGCAATGGCCAATACCACAGGCCCTATGAACAACCCCAAAATCCCCTGTAACATCATGCCTCCCAGGGCACCTATTAAAATGACCAGCATCGGGGTTTCAAGACCTTTGCCCAACAAAATGGGCTTCAGGAAACTATCCGACATCGAGACAATAATGGCATATATGGAAAATATAATGGCCGGGGTTGTCTCAGCATATGAGAAAACGATAGCAATTGCCGGGATCATTGCGATTAGAGGAGGCAACTGAATGATGGCGAATATAAGGACCAACACGGCAAATACACTAGCTGCAGGCAATTGGATGACAACGAATCCTATGTACGCAAGTACCGCCTGAATAATGGCTACAAGCAGTATGCCTTTTACTACGCTCCGAATGGTACTGGTGCACATATCCATAAACTCTTCTCCTTTTCCAGGTCGGAGCCTGTTGGCAAATTGAACCCCGGCCTTGTAACCTGAGTCGGCACTTGACATGAAGACTCCCGCGATGATCAAGGCGAAAAGACCGATGGCTACGGAGCCGAGCAAACCCGTAAAGCTTCCAAAAAACCAACTGAGGGAGCTCTCGATCTCATCCTTGTATGAAGAAATGAATCTCTCAAGATCCGTAGAGGCCTGGCTCCAAGCTGTGTAAAGCCTATCTCCAATAACCGGCCAATCCGCAACATCTTCCTTCGGGGGCGGAATCTTAAGGCTTCCTTCATCCAACTTGGCATAAAATTCCTTTCCGGAATCAATCAGGGAAGAAGTCAGATTAACCGTTGGGGTTATGATCAGCCCTAAAAGAACGAGTATGAACAGAGAGGTGACGAGTCCTTTCTTCTTCCCTTTGGTCAACCCCAGGATTCTCAAATAGATAGGATACAGCGAAACCGCTACAATGATTGACCATACGATCAATGTGACAAAAGGCCTCACGATCAAAAAGCTCCATGCCAGGAGCAGAGTTAGTAGCACAATATTGATGTAGGTATTGATTGGATTGTGCGTGTTTGGAGTTTTCATATTGGTTATATTTAAATTAGTTCAATTCTGTTTCATTTTCAGGGTCAACGACCCATCCTCCTCCCAGGGCCTGGTACAGCGCAATAATCGACGAGACCTGATTCTTGAAGGCTTCAGAGGCATTGAGTTCCGAGGTAAACTGGGAATTCTGCAAATTCAATACCTCCAGATAGCTCGTAAGACCTCCATCATATCTGACCCAGGCCAGCTGAGAGGCTTTTATAGCCAATTCCATTTGCTCATTTCTCAATTCGTATTCGTTCTTGTAGGTTTCAACGGCGATCATTGCATCTTCAACTTCCTGAAGTGCGTTGAGGTAGGCAGCTTCATAGTTCAATAGCAATTGTTGTGTTCTTTGTTCTTCGATCTCCACATTGCGTTGCAGTTTGCCGGCATTGAAAAGAGGGCCGAGCAACTGGGCCCCTAAATCAGCAAAGAGAAATGACGGGTCGATAAACTGCGCTCCCATATCAAGTGAGAGCGTGAGAGAGGGATATTTTAAAGCCTCGGCGACACCGATTCTCAGGGTCTGTGCATGCAAATTGCGCTCAGCCTGAAGGATGTCAGGTCGTCGGTCGAGCAATTCTGAAGGAAGCCCTACCGGTATCTCTGGCAAGCTGATCTGATCGTAAAGTGCAAGCCCTCTCGGGATGGGCCGTGGTGGGGTACCGGTCAATATGCTGATCGCGTTCTCGATCTGCCTGCGGGCTCGATCAAATGTCTCAATGGCCGTCTTGGCCTGGCTCACCTGGATCTTAGCCTGGGAAAGGTCAACTTCACTGATGAAACCGGCATTATATCGGGCCTGCATGACCTCAAGGTTATCCTGAAAATTCTCAGCAGTCTTTTCAGCTATTATCCGTCGATTATCCGCGTCTCTCAGGGCTACATAGGCATCTGCCACAGCAGACACAATAACAATATTCAGAGACTTGAATGCCTCTTCGGATGCCAGGTAATTCTGGAGTGCAATTTTGTTCTGGGTCTTGATTCGCTGCCAAAGGTCAACCGTATAGGACACATTGAGCCCGGCCCCCACCTGATTATTCGAGCCGGAGACCTCGCTATTGACCAAGCTGGAGCCATAGGCATTGTAACCAATCAAGGGATAGTAGTCGGCCCGAGCCACATCAATTTGCAATACGGCCTCCTGCATGCGTGAGATCGCAATCTGAATATCCTGGTTGTTTGTCAGGGCACTGTCTATGAGATCTACAAGAATCGAGTCTTGGAAAAGTTCCCACCAGGGTATGTTTGAAATAGCACTGTCTTTCGGAAAATCCTGAGTGAAAGATTCGGGGGTCGGCATCTGCTTTCGCTCATAATCTTCACCCACTTTGCAACTTTGAATAGACATCAGAAAAGCAAAAGTCAATACCAGGGACCCTATGAAAATACGAACCTTCATTTTATCGATTTTGATTTGCTTTTAGAGATACGATCCAATAATCCGAAAGTAGCAACCACATAAACAACTGCCATCGCGATCTGAATGATCCGATCCCAAACTTTGCTCCCAGCTTCGTCATCTGATGCTGTAACGGAACCGAGTATAAGAAGGAATGTGGAAAAGGCACTGCCAAATATCCCTCCGTACTTGCTATCGGAAAACAACTTTCGTGCAAAGACAAAACCAATGAGTAGCACAAGTAGCATCATGAAGATAAAGCTGGGGGCCATTACCAGAAGCTGGTAGGCAAGTATGCCGAAGAGTCCTCCCAGTGTATTGGCTACTATCATGACAAGACCCACTTTTGGGCTGGCCAGAGCAGGACTTACAGTTAGGATAGCAACAAAAGTCAAAATCAATACGGAAGACGACCATTGAAAGAGATAATAGAGAATGATCACGGGTGCCAGTATGCACATGATCTTCACGGCATAGACATAACGTTGTTGACTTGTCTGTTTGGGAGCCTCTGCCTTTTCTTTGAGAAATTTCTCATCCGCTTGGCTCAGAGGAAAAAGCATGAAAATCATCTGGGTGAGCGCAATGGCCATAAAGGCATTGAACACCAAGATAATTGCAATGTAAGCTCCAATCGCAGTGGAATCAATCGAAAGAAATGGGATCAGAACAATGCTTATCAAAGCAAAGAGCTTCACCATCATCGGCAACCTGTCCGTGTAGTACAGCCATAATAGAGTCAGTAATAACAACGGAATATATACCAGCGCATATTGTTGAAATGCACTTGCGAAAAGGACAGCCAAAAGCGTCAGAATGGAAAGAATCAGAAGAAAACCTATGCCCTGCTTAAAAGTCAACGGTTTGGCCCCCGGTGCCAAATAACCCAGTCCCAAAACGGCAGTCAAGTAGGCAAGGTCATAGTTGAGCAAGGAGGAAACAGCCACAATAAATGCACTGCCCAAAACGTATCGCAGAACAGGAATGGAATCCTTCCAGTCTATTTTAAAACTCGATATGTTTAAGACCTTATCGGACATACTATCTGACGAAAGATAAATAGGACATCAGTCGAATCTTGAATGCCGCTATTGAATTTAAAATGAAATTGTTGCCTGTGTACACTACTACATCTACCTGCCCTCCCAATCGATAGAGGTCCAGGATGTCTGCTTCATTGCTCGAGATGATCACCGGGAATCGCTGCGGATCCTGGAGCCATCCCTTTTTCTGGGAAATGGTAGGCAGACCACCCTTATTGGTCTCGTTCGTCGAGACTCCGAAGCCCATGCTTCTCACCTTCCCTTTGAAAACCCGACCCGGTGCGATGTCAAGTATAAACTCGACCTCATCGCCAATGCTCATCTGTGACAGGTTGTTCTCCTTGAGGTTCGCCTGTATCCAAACGTCACTGGAAGAAATCAAAGTAGTCAAAGGCTGTCCGGCTGAGGCATAATAACCGAGGTCGATCTCAAAACTCTCTATGAAGCCGTTTGTCGGGGCCACAATTGTAGAGAACTCAAGGTCCAGCTGAGCCTGTTCCAGGGTTTGAACCGCCGTTCTGATCTTAGGGTTGTCTGGCCCGTCGATTCCCAGATTTTGTTGAGACCTTTCCAGGCCTGCCTCTGCAGACGCTACCTGTTCTACAGCCTGCAAATAAGCCGTTTCGGCCTGGTCCTTGTCTGCCGCGGAAAGCGCTCCCTCGTTTTCTTTCATGACCTGCTGCACACGGTTCCAATTCCTTTCGGCACGATCCAGCTGGGCCCGGGCCACCCCCAGACGGCCCGCCGATGATTTCACAGAAGCCGAGCTCGCAGCAATGGATTGCACCGCATTGTCTATACCTGCTTCTGCTTTGGATACCGCAATTTCAAACGGGCGCCGATCAAGTTGAAAAAGTGTGTCTCCGGCCCTGACCTTTGTATGTAGTTGAATTCGCACATCCGTAATAAAGCCCGAAACCCGGGGACTAACCGGGGTGATCAGACCCTGAATTCTACCCTGGTCGGTGTAAGGCGTATGACGATCTGCGCTAACATACCAAATGAAAAACAGAACTGAAATCAACAAGACGATGTAAGTCACCTTCTTGATCGATCCCCCTTTTTCAGTCTTCTTATCCAGGGAATTGCCCTGTGCCTCCTGATTTTGAGGTGCTTCCTGGTTCTTAGGCGCTTCCTGATTTTGCTGGTCTTCCAAGGTTGTATCTTTATTCTTTTCCATATCTATCCGCAAAGATTTTCAATCAATTACTCTTCTCTGGCCCAACGTCTTTTCTCAAAATTTCCTGATACACAAAAAACATAAAGGCCGTGGACCAGCCGATCAACATGATTCCGTTGATGGCTTCCAATCCAGCCAGAATGCGATTGGTTGAGTCAATAGTAATCTCACCGTACCCTAAAGTGGTAAAAGTCACCAAAGAAAAATAGACGGCTTTCTCAAAGCTTTGAAACTCCGTTATACCTGGCAACAACAAGTAAAGAAAGGCCCAAAGGCTGGCTTGAATCAGGTGAAGTATTATCAGAAAAAACGATGTACCTATTAGAATGCGTACCGTTCGTTTTTTGAAAGTCTCCCGGGAGAGGCGTTTCTGAACAGCTATAAATTTTTGCAGCCAGTAATTGGTGCCTTGAGCCTGGATGACAACTGTGAGACCTATAATGAACAGGCCAAGCAGTACGTTGATTAGCATTAGGAATTGATTAGTTAACGTATAAATTTAGATGTTTTGACCTTAAATTCCTAAAATGTAAGTCAAATTAGACAAATCCTCAGATCGGCGATACAAGAATTAAATCCTTACCTTCGCAATACATCGAATACTAAAAAAATCAAACTCATGTCTATCAAAAATCTTCGAGCTGAGGTCATGCTCACATTGGAGCGAAATGTCAGCCAATTCCTGAATGATTATCTCATTCCCCCGGAAAAAATCTGGCAACCCTCCGACTTCTTGCCTAATCCTCAGTCTGAAAACTTTATGGACGAGGTTGAGGAAATTCGGGAAGTAGCCAAGGATCTTGGAAATGACTTTTGGGTTACCCTGGTCGGTGACATGGTTACAGAGGAAGCGCTTCCTACGTATGAATCGTGGTTGATGGATGTGGTAGGTGTAAACCAGCATGGAGAAGAAGGAGACAATGGCTGGGCCAAATGGGTCCGGATGTGGACAGCTGAAGAAAATCGTCACGGAGATGTGCTCAACAAGTATTTGTACCTGTCAGGAAGGGTCAATATGAGAGAGGTCGAAATCAGTACGCAACACCTGATTGCCGATGGGTTCGATATTGGAACGTCACGCGATCCTTATAAGAATTTCGTTTACACCAGTTTCCAGGAGTTGGCAACCTATGTCTCTCACAACAATGTCGCTAAAATTGCCCGGAAAGCAGGCTTGAAGAACCTGTCGAAAATGTGCAAGATCATAGCGGGAGATGAGATGCGACATCACAAAGCCTATACAGAATTCGTCAGACAAATCTTCGAGGTGGACCCAAGCGAGATGATGTTAGCCTATTTTGACATGATGAAGTTGAAGATTACGATGCCCGCCATGCATCTGAGGGAATCGTTTGAGGCCCAGGGCGGACTTTTTGAAAAATTTTCTGAAGTGGCTCAGCGCATTGGCGTATATACCAGTTTTGACTATGTCGACATCTTGAGAAAATTGAATGAAGCCTGGAAGATCGACACCATGTCCGGGTTGAGTGCCGAAGCTGAAAAGGCTAGAGCCTACTTGATGAAATTACCCGAAAGGATGGAAAGGATTGCAGAGCGCATCGTGATTCCAGACACCGATTATGAATTTAAATGGATGAACCCGCTTGTGGTGCGGTGATTCCCAATTCCTGCATCGAGAAAGCCTATGAGATCACACTTTTTTTCGCTGGCCCTTCTGTTTTCGACGATGGCCCTTTTTTCGCAAAAGAGCATCAATTACCAAATCAGTTTTGAAAAGGCCGTTCAACATGAAGCTGACATTGAGATCGTCTACCGGGGTCTCGAACCCGGCGAACTTCGACTTCGAATGAGCCGGAGCTCACCCGGGCGTTATGCCGTTCATGAATTTGCCAAAAATGTCTACGCATTTCAAGCTTTCAATGAAAGCAATGAGTCCTTAAAAGTCAAGAGGCCCAACCCTCATGAATGGGTCGTTTCGGGTCATGACGGCACAGTGAAGGTAAATTATACCCTTTTTGCGAATCACGGGGATGGCACCTACGCCCAAATTGACGAGAGTCACGCTCACCTGAATATTCCGGCAACTTTTCTTTTCGCTCCTGATCATGCCATTGAGCCGATAGAAATTGAAATTCGCACCCGCGAGGACCTGAACTGGAAAATAGCCACACAGCTCAAGTCACTCGGAGAAAATCAGTTTTATGCCCCTGATCTCCACTATTTCATGGACAGCCCGATCGAAGTCAGCGATCACAAAATCAAAAGCTTTGAAGTAGACGGTCCTGAGGGAACGGCGACGATCAACTTTGTTCTCCACCAGGAAAACGGCTATGAAGGCTTTGATGAGTATGCAGGCATGGCAGAGAAGATCGTAAAGGAACAGATGCGCGTCTTTGGAGAGTTGCCGAAATTTGATTTTGGCGCCTACACTTTCCTCGCGTGCTATGCCCCGAACGTCGATGGAGATGGCATGGAACACAGAAACTCCACGGTTCTCACCAGCGTGAGGTCCTTGTCTGAAGGAGGGTTGAAGAGAAATATAGGTACGGTCTCCCATGAATTCTTCCATGCCTGGAACGTAGAGCGAATTCGACCTGCCTCACTCGAGCCTTTCGACTTTGAAGATTCAAATATCTCGGGAGAGCTCTGGTTTGCTGAAGGCTTCACGAGCTATTACACCAATTTAACCCTGTGCAGGGCCGGCATCATTACTCCGGAGGAATACGCCAAGCGACTGGCACCTGTGCTTAGCTATGTTGTGAATTCTCCAGGCAGGCAATATTTTGGACCCGTGGGAATGAGTTACCAGGCTCCCTTTGTGGATGCCGCCACCTCTGTGGATGAAGTGAACCGGGAAAATACCTTTATCTCCTATTATTCGTATGGCAACATCTTGGGCCTTGGCCTGGATCTTTTGTTACGAGAGTTGGATGAAGACAAGAATCTCGACGATTTTATGAAATTGGTCTGGGTTCGACACGGCAAAAAGGAGATCCCTTACACCTTGAGAGACCTCAAAGCGATTCTCGTAGAATATAGTTCCCAAGAATTCGCCGAGTCCTATTTCTCAAACTATATTCACGGCAGCAAACTTCCCGACTTCAATTCCCACCTCGCTGCATTTGGAATCGAAATCTCAGTGGCTAACCCACAGCGTCCGCGGCTCGGGGCCCGAATTTCCCAGGAAGATCAGAATTGGCGTGTAGCCTCGAACCCAATGGAGGGATCGGGACTTTTCGAAGCCGGTTTCAGCAAAGGAGATTTGATCCTTTCGATCAATGGGCAATCAACAGCAAAAGATCTGACGCTTGAGGCTTTTGCAGAAAAATTCAAACCGGGTGAGACCCTGGATGTGGAATATTCCAGATTTGGCAAGACGGGTAAAAAACAGGTGACACTTGGTTCGGATCAAAGCTTTAAAACCGAGTTGATGACTGAACTTGATGCGAAGACCAAAGCCCGCAGGGATGCTTGGCTCATCCACAATAAAAAATAGACAAACCAGCAAGATATGACGGAAAAGGAAAAAATGCTGTCCGGTGAACTCTACAACGCAGCGGATCCGATATTGGTCAAAGAAAGGCATAAGGCCCGATTGTTGACACAAGAGATAAATTCTCTGAATGAAGATGCTAAAAAGGAGCGAAAACAGTTAATTCGCACCCTTATGCCAAAGGCCGGAAAAGGACTTTGGATAGAGCCTCCCTTCTATTGCGATTACGGGTACAACATTCAAACCGGAAAGAATGTATTCTTCAACTTTAATTGCTGCGTACTGGACGTAATGCCTGTGAGCATTGGAAACGATGTGCTATTCGGGCCGAATGTACAAATCTATACGGCCACCCACCCCATGAAAGCCGAAGAACGAAAAACCTGGCTGGAATTTGCCAAACCCATCAGCATCGGCAATGATGTCTGGGTCGGCGGGGGAGCAATCATCTGCCCGGGAGTGACCATCGGTAACGGGGTCGTTATTGGAGCAGGTGCCGTGGTGACCAAATCGGTTCCCGACAATGTCTTTGTGGGCGGCAATCCGGCCCGCATCATCAAGGAAATAGACAATTGATTCAATATAAAATCATAACTTAGCTTTGCGTTATCGAGCACACCCGTGAAGGTCAATACAATTTCCGAAAAAATCATTGCTTTCAAATGGCCCATCATCGTATTGGTGTCGGTGCTAACCCTTGTTCTGGGTCTACAGATCCGAAACTTAAGAATTGACGCAGATGTCTTGAGCTCCCTTCCGGACTCAGACCCCGATGCACTGCTCATGCGTCAGATCGGTCAGAATTTCGGAGGAAATCGAATGGGCATTGTCATCCTGGAGACTGACAACATTTACAGGACGGAAGTTATAGAGCATATCCGCATCCTGACCGACACCATCGAAAGGATAGACGGCATTTCCTCGGTCTCAAGTCTCAGCAATATCATCAATATAAAAGGAGGTGATTCAGGCATCGAAATCGGGCAGCTGGTAGATGAATACAAACTCCCCGAAACCGAAGAGGAATTCAACCTGCTCCGGGAGAACATCCAGTCAAATGCCATGTACAAGGGCTCTATCGTCTCTGAGGATGAGACCTCCTGCCTGATTGTTTTCACCCTTCAGGATGACGCCAACGTAAATGTTGTGGCTCAACAGGTCATTGATAAAACTACTGCATTGGAGTTGCCCGAAAAGCTCTACTACATCGGATCCCCGATGCTGATCACCTACATCGCACAATTGATGAAAAAGGATTTGAGCGGCCTGCTTCCTGTGGCATTGATTCTTATTGCACTCATTCTCTTTGTGAGCTTCAGAACCTGGAACGGGGTGATTCTACCGTTGTTAACGGCCATTGTCTCGATCATCTGGACCCTGGGACTCATGGCCCTGTTGGGCTTCAGCATGTCGATGATCTCAAACAACATACCCATGATCCTGCTGGCCGTGGGAAGCGCATACGCGATTCACGTGGTGAACCGGATACAGCTGCTGCAAAACCAGGGAAACCCCTTCCCGGTCAAAGCTGCCCTGAGCTATGTCATGATTCCTGTCATTCTCGCCGCAGTTACGACGGCCATCGGATTTGTCTCCTTCATCTTCGGAGCCTACCTGGAAATGATCAAAGAATTTGGAATTTTTACGGCTGTCGGAACCTTCGTCGCCTGCCTGCTTTCCATCTTTTTCGTCCCGGCAATTCTGGAAGTTTCCGGGAGAAAACTGAAACGCGGGGAGGTTTCGGAGAGCGCTCGGAATGAAATTTTACAGAACAAGGCCTGGTCAGACCGCTTTTTAAGACCGCTGAAATCTTTCCTGATGAAGCATCCAAAGCAAATTCTTGTGACCTGGTGCCTTGTCATCCTGTTTAGTTTGTTTGGAATTTTCTTTATAAAGAGGAGCGTAGACATCCAGGATTATTTCAAAAAAGGAAACCCAACCCGACAGGCCGAACGCATCATGGTCGAGAAATTTGGTGGAACCAAACCCGTTTTTGTCCACTTCAGGGGAAACATGCAGGATCCCTGGGTCTTGAATACCATGATGAGAGCCAGCGCCTACATGGAGGAGAGCCCTGACATTTACACCTCCATGTCTGTGGCCAAGCTTATTGCGGAGATCAACCTGGCCATAACCGGAAATCGTGAGGTTCCTGGAGAAGAGGATATGATACAGCAATTGTGGTTCCTCCTTGACGGCAACGAGGTCATGCAACGCTTCGTAAACGAGGATCTGACCGAAGGGATTATCATCTCCAAGTTCAAATCTCCTGACAACAAGTCAAAAAAGGAATTTGCCGCTTACATGCAAAAATTTATAGACTCGAATTCCAAAGAAGAATGTGAGATTCAGATCACCGGAATGCCCTTTGTCGACATCACCATGGATCAGAGTCTTGTCAACAGCCAGATCGGAAGCATCAGCATCGCCATTGTCTTTGTTATTCTGATCGTGGGTCTGATTCTTCGATCCCTTAAAAGTGGTGTTTATGCCGCATTGCCGATCATTGCCGCGATTCTCATTCTTTTCGGGCTAATGGGGCTGACCGGCATCTCACTGAATATGGCAACCGTGCTCGTTGCCAGCGTTGCTCTGGGTATTGGCATTGATTATTCGATACATGTCATCTCCCATTTCAACCAGGCCTATGCGTACACCGAAGACCTGGATCACGCTATTGACGAAGCCGTGATCGTGAGCGGAAGGGCAATTGTCATCAATGTGATTTCGGTCTCAGCGGGATTTCTGGTCCTGGTCTTTTCGGAAATGGTACCCCTGCAATACTTTGGCATATTGATTGCGATCAGCATGTTCAGCTCGTCATTCGGTGCCCTGACAATGCTCCCGGCCATTTTGATCCTCTCAAAAAAGAAATCCAATCCTGAAAAAAAGAAAATCAAAGAAAAATCCTGACATGATGAATCCCATGGTATCCGTTACGAAAAATTTTAAACCCGCTCTCTGTTTTCTGCTCTTCTTTGTCATCCTGAACCCATCAATGAAAGCCCAGAGCGCCAGTGAACTTCTCATCTCTATGGATGAACTCATGTCGGCCCCACAGGACAAAGAGGCCAAGGTCAAAATGGTTTTGACAGATAAATCCGGAAAGGAAAAGGTCCGTGAAGCCGTTTTGATTCAAAAGGGACGATACAAGAAGCTGTACAGGTACACCCAGCCCGAAAAGCAGGCCGGGATTGCCACCCTGTCTCTCCCGGACGACAAGATGTGGATGTATATGCCTGCCTTCGGAAAACCGATCAAAATCTCCTTATTGAGCAAAAGCCAGGCCTTCACCGGAACGGACTTCTCCTACGAAGACATGACGGGAACCTCCTACAGCGACAGGTTCACCCCGGGTATCGTGGAAAATCCAAATCCCGACATCGTTCAACTGGAACTGATGCCCATGTCGATGAAATCCAGGTATTCAAAGATCATCGTCTACCTGAACCGCAAACACAGGTATCCTGAAAAAATGGAATACTTTGACGACAATAAGGAATACTTCAAATTCGCGACCTACAAATATGTCAAGCAAGGAAAGTACTGGTATGCACAGGAAGTGATTATGACCGACATTAAAAAAGAGCATTCGACAAGCATCTTTTTAAGTGACATGAAATTCGACCAGGGAATCTCAGACGATATTTTCACCGTAGAGAACCTGGCGGCCGGTAAGAGTTCCGAATAATCGAATTCACCGAATGAAGTCATAGGACTTTCCCTGGTACTTCTCCTCTCCCATGGCCTCTCGAAGCCCCTGGAGGGTGTGATACGGGGTGTCCCCGGCAAACATGTTCGCCATCCAGGCAGGAATGTTTCCTCCGGGATCCATTTGCATTTGAAATGTAATCTCCAGTTTTCCGTCGTCCAAATCTCGAACAACCCATGAGCCATAGCCCTCCATTCGGACCAGGTTGTCCTTCTCGGGAATCAGGTCCTCAGGCATTTTGATTTCAACAATCAGTGTTCTTTCTTTGGCGTTCCATTTGAAATTATTGAGATAAACACCGTCCCGATTCTTATACGGAAAAGGAGCCTTGGCCTCTGAGTAGTATACCTGCACTGTATCGGCCTCGCGACTGATAAGAGAGGCACTTTTTACATTGTAGCCCCAGGAAGACAAACCTTCTATGTCGTATAGAACAGAGATAAACTGATCCAGGGTGCCCTTGACGATCACGCTGGATTTGAATTCCTTGAAATTCATGCCCGGATTGCTTCGGGTGAAGACCGTGATCCCTTCCTTCTGTCGAATCTGCTTCCATTCTTGCCGGCTATTCACATCTTTTTCCTGGGAATGTGCCCCAAAGTTCATGCTGAGTAGCACGATTATAAAAACAACAAACCATTTTGGAAGCAGCAATCTCTTAGTGGCATTCATGAATTGTCCTTGTTTTTATATCCCCATTCGGCAAAGGCAAAGCCCCACTCCTTTTGAATCCTCTCTTGCAGTTCCGGGGCTACTTCATGCCGATTCTTCTGGTAACTTTTCATGCGATCGACATATTGCTGAAAGTAAGATTCAGCCTGCTCGTAACCTTCGAGCTCAAGGGCATTGTAAATCTCGCGGGTCACACCCATGGGATCCTTCTCCAGATCCTCAAACGATACTTCCACCAGCTGCCCCTCTGGAACAAGAGAGCGCTGTTTCAGGTAGTCCTTCATCAACATTTTGTAGATTTCAAAAATATCTTCGTTGAGCTGCTCCTGGTCAATGGTTTGTAACTGCAGGTGCGGCATCATTTTGCGAAAGAAGTTCTGTGTTGACAGGTATACCTCGACAGGATTTCTGTGGATATGGATGAATTTGGCCTCCGGGTAAGTTTCCAACAAGAACCGGATTCTTCCCGTGTTCGGTGGATTCTTTGACAGAAAGCGGTCCCCGCCCGTATCACGAATGGCCTTTGCGACAAGTAGCTTATAGTCGGAGCGCCAGGATTCCCTTCGTCCATCTGAAATACCCAACATCCTTATGCAACGATCGTAGTATTCTCGCATTCGACGCGGGAACATCCAGAAGTAGTAGTAGCAAACCGGGGTCTTGTCTCCCAGGGCAAACTCTTCCTCCTGAGGCAGGCGGGTACCCAGAGTCACATTGTCTCCCTTACGGGTTCCGGGAATCAACAATCGAGCAAATCCCTCAAAAATGAATCGACCCAACCAGGAGAAGAGGGTGTCGGGGAAAACACTCTGGAAAGTGCTTGCATACGCCATCCTCGGGTCTTTGCAAAGAAGATTGTGCAGGTGCGTGGTCCCACTCCGCCAGTGACCCAGGATAAATATCGGAGGATGGTCCAATTCAGTTTTCGCCATTCGTGGATTGACCACAATTCGCTCATAGATCCGGAAAGGCAGATTGACCAGGTTGATGATCAGGGTGATCAAAAGGCGCGGAATGTATCTCAAAGACACCCTGTTTCGAATGAGGAGGGAACCCATGATGGGCAGTGAATATCCGACAGCCGGGGGTAACAGGAATCCTTTTTTTCTCTTTTCCGCCATCTTTCTCTACCAGGTGTATTCCGGCGGATCAATATTGTTCATTCTCAAATAGAGATTGGATTTAGCCCGGTGATTGGCCATGTGATCCTGAACATAGAAAAACGCAAAAGCCCTGCTAACCGTATTGCCACTGTGATACATGACACAAGTCTCGTCAAGTTGTTCTTGCTCGATGGTGTAGATCACATCGGTGGTATAATCAAAAGCTTCTTCAAGCAATGTGAGAATTTCCTGCTTGCTCATTTTAGAGGCGTCCGGAGTGTTTGGCTTGACATCCATGCCCTGGACATATCTTTGGGTCAGCAAGGGAATCGTATGTGCTATATGCACCATTTGTTCACCGAAGGTCTTACTCACCTCCGTGGGCTTGTAGGCATACTTTTCTTCCGGCATGGCTCGTGCCACATCCATGCAATGATCCCGGGCCTCGATCCATACGGGGAGGTACATCTTCGTGAAATCTGTTTCGGGCTCCTTTTCTTTCTGTGCGGTCGCTGTGAATACGGCAAGAAAAATAAGGGCAAGGGCAGTTTTGTATTTCATGTTGATTGTTGATTTTATGTGAGAAGAACCCTATCGCTTCACCAGCTTTTTAGTTATGTGGTGCTCGTTCGAATAGATCTTGATCATGTAAATCCCCGAATCCAGGTCGCCGAGGTATATCCTTGAAGGATTCTTGGGAACATCCTTGAGCTTTTGTCCTAAGAGACTGAAAACCTCAACATGTGTAATCGGAATGGAGGACTGCAGGTTGACGTAATGCTGAACCGGGTTCGGAAACATCTTCACTGCCTGGTTGAGTTTGAAACTGGTCATTTCTTCCTGCACAGACGCGGATTCCTGAAGCTCAGTCTGCGCAGAGCAAACGGCAGACAAACCAAACAAAAAGAAAAAAAGAAAGACAGTGTAATGTTTCTTCATACGTTCATCGCTTCACAACTCAAGGCAAAATTATAAAACTTCCATCTCAAATGATTCGGTGCTCAAAAGTTTTTATTAACTATTTTACAAGAGTAAGGACTATTTCTATGACGTTAAGTTACAAAAAAAATGCCAGGCTTTTAAGCCTGGCATCCTAAAGAACTTGCAGAGATTAAGTCTATTTAAACTTAGGGTTTAAAAGGCGCAAATCTCAATGTTGTCAATGTCATCCTGGTTGGCGAAAAGGATCACGATATTTTCTTCATCCAACTCCCCGTTCTCGTAATCCTCGTTGGTTACCGTGAGGACATTCTGAGAAATTGTAAGCGTTACTATGGTGTATTCGTCATTGCTCTCGTCCACCCGGATTACGAGTTTGTTCTCTGTGTTTTCGAGTATTTCAGGCGTACCGTCGTCTTCAACAGACTGATAGACGTAACAGCTGTTGGCCAAAAAGGTCAACCAGAGTTCGAAGGGGTTGGCCTGCGAATCGTTTATTTTCAAATAGAGAACGGTATCGGAATTGGGATCCTGGAATTTCCATTGGGTCTCGCCGTGCTTATCCAAAAAGGAAACCATATTATCATCGTCATCATCATTACAGGATACGACGGCAAATATCATCAATAGAGTAAAGCTGAGTACCTTCAAAGTCCGGAAGGAAGCCTCAAGTGTGTGCGGTAAGATTTTCATAGTCAATTTGTTTCTACCTGTCTTAACGTTTCAAAACCCAATTAATTGTGGTTCGGAAGAAGAATTACAATTGTCTGACGAATTGTCACAGAATCAACTTTGGCCCGATATTCGACTAAATTTACGCATGAGTAAAAAAAATGTGTCCTTCGCCTGGGCTGCCAAAGAGTTCATATGGCCCCGAAAAAAAATAGTGTTCATAGGTTTGATCCTCATTGTGATGCGCAGTCTGGCAGGACTCGTGTTGCCTTATGCCACCAAAAGCCTTATAGATGAAATCATTCCGTCACAAGACATGCAAGCCCTTTGGCTCCTTCTGGCTGCCGTCTTGACTGCCATCATCATTCAGGCCGTCAGCTCTTTCTCGCTGACGCGACTTCTCAGCGTGGAGGCCCAACATCTGATCTCGTTGCTTCGGGCCAAGGTTCAAAAGAAAATCCTCACCTTACCCATTCGCTTCTTCGACAACAACAAATCCGGGGCACTGGTCTCACGCGTGATGACCGACGTTGAAGGGGTTCGAAACATAGTGGGAACCGGTCTGGTTCAACTCATCGGCGGGTCACTGACATCGGTGATCGCTCTTGTCATTCTGATCAAGATCAACGCGACCATGACCTTCTTCGTATTGGTTCCCGTTGCCATTTTCGCCGTGATAGCCCTAAAGGCATTTGGCTATATCCGACCGATCTTCAGGGCCCGTGGAAAGATAAATGCGGAGGTAACCGGGCGTCTTACCGAAACGCTCAACGGTATTCGCGTAATCAAAGGCTTCAATGCCGAAGAGCAGGAAAACCGAATTTTTGAAGCTGGTGTTGAGCGCCTGTTTCTCAATGTCAAAAAGAGTCTGACGGCCACTGCACTGATGACAAGCTCATCCACGTTTCTGCTGGGGCTCGCATCTACAGGTATCATGGGAATTGGAGGGTTTTTTATCATGGATGGAAAAATGACCTATGGGGAATTTGTCTCCTTCACCCTCTTCCTGGGCTTCATGATCGCTCCGATTGTCCAGATGAGCAATATTGGCAGTCAGCTCACCGAGGCCTTGGCGGGCCTTGACAGGACGCAGGAGCTCATGGAGATGGATGAAGAAGACGATCCCGAGGTACGCGTCCAAAGAATTGAAAAAATCCATGGAGACATCGTCTTTGACAACGTCTCCTTCAGCTATGAAGAAGGCAAGGAAGTCTTGCACGACATAAACTTTACGGCACCCTCAGGCAGCGTTACGGCTCTTGTTGGCTCCTCGGGGTCCGGTAAATCAACAATCGCAGGTCTTGCAGCGACTTTTCTCAATCCGGATTCCGGGAAGGTGTTGCTCGATCAGACAGACCTCTCGAAGGTTAACCTGAGCAGCTATCGCTCCCAACTTGGGGTTGTGCTCCAGGATGATTTCCTCTACGAGGGGAGCATTAAGGAGAATATTCTGTTTCCGAGGCCGGATGCCAGTGAGGAAGAGCTTATGGCAGCTGTTGAAGGCGCTTATGTCCATGAGTTCACGGATCGTTTCGAAGACGGATTGGAAACCGTCATCGGGGAACGGGGCGTCAAGTTATCCGGAGGACAACGCCAGCGGATTTCGATTGCGCGTGCACTTCTTGCCAATCCGAAGATCATTATTCTCGACGAGGCCACGTCCAATCTGGATACGGAAAGCGAGACCTTTATCCAGAAGAGTCTTCAGACGCTCATGAAGGATCGGACCACTTTTGTCATTGCCCACCGCCTGAGCACGATTCAGAAGGCTGATCAGATTCTGGTCATTGAAAACGGCCGGATTGCAGAGCAGGGCAAACACGAAGAATTACTCGCCCTGAAAGGACGATATTACGATCTGTACACCTATCAGAGCAGAATTTAACATTAAATCTTTGTTAAGAGCTGAAAACTAACCTTTTCTTTAAGTTTTCTTCAGATTTATAGACTACTTTCACAACGTTGAAAAAATTACCCCCGAAACCTGAAAAACCTATGATTAGAAAACACAAAACAACCGCTGAAATGGTCAAGCAGCTCCTCAATGTGATCGAAGACAGAGTTGAAAGAGCCAATCAAAAGCCGGCTCCTCGTTCCAACCGACTTGACAACACTCTCGAACAAGCCACCATGTAACTGCCTGAATCGGTCCGCCATTCTCTTACGTTGACATTCTCCAATTCGAGAAGAATGAATTGCGAGAATGACTAATTGGATATGTTCCAGATCATATTCACTGATTGATGCACGGATATTTCACTGGGATATAGTTTCAATCCGTTGGAATCTGTTGAAGATCCATCAGCTGACATGCGGACAACTTCCATTAAAGGCCCTGGGCGCCCCTGAGATTCTCCATAGGTGATTTTAGAAATCGACCCGAGCCTAACCCCTGAGGCCTCGGCAAGAATCTCGGCTTTGCGCTTTGCATCGTCAACGGCCTGTACCATTGCAGCTCTGCTCAACTTTTCCTTTTGCTCCTCTGTCAACATAAACCGTATGGTGTATTGAAGGCTGAAATTTTTCGCCACCTGCAGAAAGTCGTCTACGATCTCTGGGTCATATCGCTTTCTCAGGGTGAGAGTCACCTGCCCCTTGAAACCCATTCTTTTGCGCTCACCCTGCCTGTATTCGAAATTCTCTGAGATGGCATAGCTACCTGTGCTTAAATCCTTTCTCTCAATTCCTTTTGACTCCAGGTCCTTCTTAAGATTGGAAAGCAAAACGTTCAATTCATTGCTACAGGACAGATAAGTGGAGTCAATTACGACCAATGGGATATTTATGACTAGCTCTTTTGGGAGTTCTTCTGCTGCTGAGTGCCCGGTTACTTCGATCCGACCAGAAGCTTCCTGGGCATATGTGGTGAATGAGATGAAACAAAATAGAAGTGCTAAGTAAATTGCTTTTTTCATGGAATGTAATTTTCTTTTCTAAAGGATATGACAATAAAACAAATTTATGGATGATAATTCAATAAGCATGCGTCGGTAACGCTGGAATATTCGTACCAAAAAGATGAAGCTTTGGCATATTAACAAGAATTTAACTAAAATCATTGAAATCTGACATTGAATGTCGTAAAGATCATGAATAACTGGGTGTACTTTTGGATTGTATTTAAAAGTCAAGAAAATGAAAAATTCAGTTTTAGACGCCGTAATGGCCATAGGAATTCTCAAGTTCATAGATATCCCCGAAGAGTTTCTTTGCAGGATTGAAGCAAATAAGATCAAAAAGGATGTAGAAAACGCGATTAGCAGCCTCCGAAAAGGAATCATCAGTCAAAACGAGTTCAGAAAAGTGATTTTCAGGAACCAGGAAAAGCTCGATGACGTGCTACCCGCTTACGCATAAAGAATAAGATACGCATAAAGAATAGGTTTTTTTCATAATAATGATTAGGTTTTAAGTTGGTTATTGACCGGCTGCTTTCGGGCAGCCGGTTTTTTTTTGACGACAATCAACTGGCGAATTGACGATGGTCAACGTTTTTTAATCCAGTCCTGTTTAAATTAATCCGATAATCGAAAAATTCAAAAAAATGGGTCTCATAACAAAATATGCTGCAAGCCTCTATGCCGGGGGCTCAGAGAGCAATCTTCAGTGCCACGCCATCATCAATTGCTACAACGATACACAGACCACCCCCGTGATGACCGCCTACTTTTATCACGAAGGGTATTTCATTCCCCCGAACTCCAGACATGTGGATCGCGTGCACCTGCGCTATCCGATCAGTGAGTACGATCATTTCATTGATTTGCTTAGAAACGAGATGCCGGTTTACTTCAATTACAATGAGCATACCAAAGTCGGTTATATCCGTTCAGGGCAAGAACCTGTTTTCGAACTCGAACTGGAACCCGCTCATAGCGAGAACATCATCTGATACATGTCAATCCCCTCAACATTGGAGCATGTCGAAAATGGGTCAGCATCCCCCCTGCTGACCCATTTTTATATTCCCTATTTTTGTCTGTAACAAAACCGAGATCCCATGAATAGAAAAGCTTTGATCACAGGTGCGACCTCCGGAATCGGGGAAGCCACAGCCCGCATTTTCGCTAAGAACGGCATAGATCTGGTCCTGTGCGGTCGGAGAGAAAGACGACTCGAGTCCCTTAAGGCTGAGCTGAGTCAGCTCGTCCAGGTGAAGACGTTGGTCTTTGATGTGGGAGACTTTGAATCCGTCAGGAAAAGCATTTCAGGATTGGAAGAGAACTGGAAAGGAGTCGATATCCTGGTGAACAATGCCGGAGGTGCCCATGGGCTCGACCCGCTCAAAGATGGATCCATAGAAGACTGGCAAAAAATGATCGACTCCAATGTGAGCGGACTTCTTTATGTCTCCAAAATGCTCATACCTCATATGATCAAAAAACACAAGGGTCACATCGTCAATGTGGGTTCCATCGCAGGAAAACAGACTTATGCCAAAGGAACGGTTTATTGCGCTGCAAAATCAGGTGTGGAAGCGATCAGCAAAGGAATGCGCCTCGAACTTGTTCCGGAAGGAATCAAGATCAGCAACATCGCCCCTGGTGCCGTGGAGACCGAGTTTTCAAATGTCCGTTTCAAAGGCGATGATGATAGAGCCAAAAAGGTTTACGAGGGTTATCAACCTCTGGTTGCCGAAGACATAGCGGAATGCATCTTTTTCTGCGTGAACGCCCCTGATCACGTGCAGATAGCTGACATGACCATCTTCCCATCCGCGCAAAGCGACGCCACGACGATTCATCGAAGTTTGGCTTAGAGAAGCTTGGTTTAGAGTTGATGGTATCGCTGCAAAAACTCCACCGTGTTTTGAAAAAAGAAGCGATCAGCGATCTCTTTTGAAGTGATCGACTTGTTCCTTTCTTGCCTCATTGGATTCGGGCCATTCAGAAATTCTTCTGCCTTTCTCTGAATGCCAGCTGACAGCCCAGGGAACTGTGCAGCCGTCCATACCCCAGGCAATGGATCTATCGTTCCGTCATAATCACTTCCTATGCAGGTGGTCCCCCAACTAAAAAGTCGATTTTGATCCAAAACAATGGCTATGTGTTTAAGCTGAAGCCAAATGGCATTCACTGCTCTTTGCATGTCATCTTCACCGAAAAGGTCTCCCCAATTCTTTTTGACCAGATCGAACCTCGCAATTCTTCGCGCATCAAACTGTACAGCAAAAATCCCACCGGAAGCACCTATCAACTCGATCTCCTCATCGTAGAAATTGATGTCAGACCGGTAGAAGTCTTCCGATCTATCCGGATACTTGCTCTTTCCCTCTCCCCAAGTCATTCCATTGACAGCACCATGGCTCACAAGGGTTGGAGGCAGGTTTTCTTTGGCTCCCCTTGTTACATGATCAAAATATTCCTTTCGGGATCTCAGGCTCATGTGCTTCAAATCAACCAGAATCGGGCGTCCATTCTTGTTCGAAAGCAATTCATCCAAAACACGGTATCCCAAAGGGGTGAATCCCGTGTCCAGTCCTTGAGACTGATCCACAAATTTTTCTATCGGCTCAAGGCTCCGAGCATGACCGCATAAATCGTTGAAAAAATTGTGAGCGAAGGTGATGTAAACAGGGGGGTATTTCCAATTCTTGACTTTACGGACATTCTCAAGGACCTCGGTTTCCTTCGTTGTCCTTCCAAACGGACCCAACCCCGTATTGAATACATGTGCCCCTTCAATGCTGAAACAGACGAGAATCTCCTTTGCCTTTGCCAATCCCTCCATAAGGTCACTTTCAGATTCAACAGGTCTCCATCCTTTTTCGTCTCCACCAACCTGGATCTGTCTTTTGTTTTCCAGAAAATGGGAATATTCCTTTTCAAGATCGGCGAAATAATCACCATGCGTCTGAATGTCTCTGATTCTGTTGAATCCGATACCGGTGATCAAATTGCTCAAATAGGCGGAGAAACCGCCTCTCCCTGCAGCGTTTATAAAGAATCCTTTTTCAAATGGATACAGGGAAACAAAAACGAGATTTGCACCCCCACGGGCCATCGTGGTCAGGTCGGACTGATTGAATCGGGTCAGGCCAAGAAGAACATTTAAAAGTTTAGCAAAGAATGTCGGGGGTCTGCCAAACCAGGCATCCGATCGGTGCGAAGATTTACCCGAGTCGAATGAATGTCCATAGCTTTTCAGGTTAGGATGACAGTGAAGGTCAGAGTATTTGAATTCCGGGTCTTTCATTTTCTCATGGCCATCGCATTGCGGCGAATGAGTTGAAAATGCTTCCATAGAGAGACCCGAATCGAATAAGCCTTGTAGGGAAGGTTGTGTTCACGCAGAAACTCTTTGATCACTTCGGTCACCTCGGGTGCATAAACAGCGCTGATATTCGGAAAGAAATGGTGGCTGAGATGATAGTTGAAATTACCCATGAAGTTTCTAGTAAACCAGTTCGAAGAGGTCAGGTCATTGGTCGTGTTGAGTTGATGCATAAACCAGGAGTTCTCGAATTCACCCGCTTCATCGGGTACCGGAAACTCATTTCCTTCATTCACATGGGGAGTCAGGAGGACAATCATAGCCAGCATGCTTCCTGATACGGTTAAAACGACCAATCCGAAAAAGGACTCGAGAAGAGTTACTTCGCCGTAAATCCAGGGAACCCCTATCATCAGAAATACGTAGAGGATTTTGAAAAAGAACAATTTGAAATATTCAATCCTGGGGATGTCAAATCTCTTGTTGGCGATCCTGTCTTTGGCAAAATAGTCGCGAAAATCCCTTACCAAGAGCCAGTTGATCATGAACAGGGGATAAAGAAAAAACACATAAATGTTCTGGTATTTGATGAATTCGTTCAGATCCTCATCATGATACACCGCAATCGGGCCCTTCTGCTCGATATCCGTATCCCAGTCCTGGACATTGGGATACCTGTGATGCGACCTCAGGTGTCTCAAACGCCAGATATAGCTGTTCGCTCCAAGGAGATCAAAGAGCATGAAAGCGGCTGAGTTGAGCTTTTTTCTCCTGAATACATTGTTGTGACAGAGTTCATGAATGAGCTCGCAGAAAATCACCACGGTCATGAGCCCCATTAGGGCATACAATAACAGAAACAAAAGATAATTCGCCGAGTATGTCAGTGCCAGAATGTATAAACTGAAATAGATCGCAGGGAGGAAGAACAAATTGAACTTCACCATATTCATCCTTGAAGGAGGCAACTGATTGAGTCTTTCCCGGACCCTTTGATGAAGCTCCTTCAAATAAATAACGTGTTCAATATTCTTTCTGTATCGCGGCGGCGCTTCCATGAATAAGTCAATTATTCGATAAGTTGATTCATTAAATTTAAGAAAAAACCGGTAGAATTAGCTTCAACCAAATTGACCTGAATCAAGAAAAGCATTGACCCCCATCAATGCAGGAACAAAATCGAAAGATTATATTCCACTTTGAATCTCTAAATACCCCAATTATGAAAAACATACTGTTAGCAATCGACTTCAACGATGGGGAAAGAATCCTGATCGACAAAGCACTTGAATGGGCCAAAGCATTTGGAGCCAAAATATGGATGTTGCACGTGGCCTCTCCGGAGCCCGAATTTGTAGGGTTCGGTGTTGGGCCTCAGTATATCCGGGACTCCATGGCGGAAGAACTGAAAAAAGAGCACAAAATGCTTTTTGAATATGCCAACCAGATCAAAAGTGAAGGTGTGGAGGCCGACGGACTACTAATCAAGGGTATGACCACAGACATGATCATGAAGGAGGCGGATAAGCTCAATATCGACCTGATCATAACGGGTCACCAGGACCACAGCCTTCTCTACAAGCTCTTCTTCGGAAGCGTAGCTGCCGGTGTAGTTCGAAAAACTAAAATACCGGTTCTTTTGATTCCT
>JAHEHE010000091.1 GCA_024644725.1 Flavobacteriaceae bacterium
AAAACGATTATATTTGCACACCTCAAAACAGAATGAGATTCCTCCTTAGCTCAGTTGGTTAGAGCATCTGACTGTTAATCAGAGGGTCCTTGGTTCGAGCCCAAGAGGAGGAGCAAAAAACGCCGGCTTGTGCCGGCGTTTTTTATTTCTGATTCTTAAGTCACTTTTTAGTGGCTTTTTGTTTGGAATCTATTCGAAGTTATCAGAAGACAGCTCAAGCATGAGTTTTTCCAGGAATTCGACTCCTTTTTCCAATTGTTCTTTGGCAATGAATTCGTCCGCTCTGTGGGCTTGTTCAATCGAACCAGGTCCGCAAATGGCTGATTGAAAGCCTTCATTGGCGAATTGACCAGCTTCGGCCGCAAAGGAAACGGTATCCAGTTTTGAATTGCCCGAAAGTCGTTTGATCAATGCTACCACCTCATCATCCGCTTTTGTATCCAAGTGAGGCACAGGAGGGTGATTTTCGATGGTTTTTATCGCAAAACCCGGAAAGATGTGTCGCAATTCATTTTCACGCTCTCTGCAGTAAGCATCAAACTCACTTACAATCGATTGAATGTCATCCATCGGAATGGTTCGAAGATCCCAGTAAAAATGTGCTTTGTCAGCGATTACATTGGGGGCAATCCCTCCCTGGACCTGTCCGATGTGAATGGACGAGTGGGGTGGATGAAAACGTTCGTCGAGGCGATTGTCTGCAATCAATTGATCCATTTTCTTTTCCAGCCAGAGGATCAAGCGCATAGCTTCGTGAATAGCGCTCACTTCCTGTTTGATGCGACTGCTGTGCCCTGCGGATCCATTGACATAGGTTTCCAGGATATAGATTCCTTTCTGCCCAACAATGGGCTCCATTAAGGAAGGCTCGCCAATGATGGCGTATTTGGGCGTCTCTTTGTAATCCGTGCGGATGGCCCGCGCCAATTCCGGAGCAGAGAGACAGCCCACTTCTTCATCATAGGAAAAAGCGAAATAGATGGGCTTTTTTAAGTCGGCCTCCACCATCTGGGGCAAAGCGGTCAAACAACAGGCCAGGAAACCTTTCATGTCACAGGAGCCCCTGCCGTATAGTTTTCCATCTCCTTTGTCGGTCAGCACAAAGGGATCGGTGGTCCAATTCTGACCAGCAACCGGGACTACATCCATATGGCCGGAAAGAATGACCCCTCCGTGTACTGCAGGGCCGATTCGGCAATGCAAAGAGGCCTTATTTCCTTCTTCATTGGGAACCAAATGTACTTCGACACCGTACGATTCTATGTACTCTTTGATCCAATTGAGAAGGGTCAAATTACTCTCTCCGCCCAGAACGGGAAAGGACACCAGTTTTTCTAATAATTTCTCTACGGTCATACGAATTAACTATAATTTGTTGCCACGGCAACGATTAGGGCCAAAAAGGCCAAACTAAGCACACCAATTAAAACTGGGAATATAAAACGAACCCAGCGATCTATCGGTACGCGACACATGCTCAGCATAGCAATGAGCCCCCCAAGGGTAGGATTGATCAGGTTCGACAATCCGTCTCCGATCTGAAAGGCCAAAATGGTAATTTGGCTATTGAGCCCCAGAGAATCTCCCAAGGGCAGCATGACCGGTAAGGTGGCCAGGGCCTGACCGCTTCCGGACGGAATAAAAAAGTTGATTACAGTCTGAGCTAGTGACATACTAATGGCCGCCGCATACAGGGGCAATCCCTGCAACAGGGTGGAGAGCTGATAGGATATCGTGTCACCGATATTTCCCATTTCCATGAGTACCTTTATCGATGTGGCAAAGCCCACCATGAAGGCTCCGGGTGCGGCCAGCGCAACCGCCTTTAAAACGGTTTCGCTCATCATAGTGGCATTCATTCTGGATGCCAATCCGCAAAGAAGCGCTATGATCAGGAACACGGCCGAGAGCTCATTGATGTACCAATGCAAGTTGAATACCCCGTAAAGAATGGCCAAAAGGCCCAAAATGAAAATGGAAATCACCAGCCAGTTTTGACGGGTCACCCGATACTGGTCAATGGGTTTTGAAAGCGTCAATTCAGACACATCCAAACCCTGACCCAGGCTTTTATCGGGGTTTGCTGTGATTTTTTTGAAGTACCTGACATTGTAGAAGGCCATCACCCCCAAGGCTGAAAAACAGAGAAAACTTCGGAGTACAGCGCCCGAAAACATGGGCAGCTCCGCAATTTTATGCCCGGTACCAACGGTATATGGGTTGATTGGCGAGAGCCCAAAGCCAATGGTCATGGCCCCGACTGAGATGCCAGCGGCTAGAATCAAATCCCCACCCAGGGCAAGACTCAGAACGGCGGCTATAGGAACCATTGCAATATTGTTTTCATAGCCAACGGCAACACCCAGCAGGCCGTAAATAAAGGTCATGATCACAATGATCATGTGTTTGTTTTTCAAACCCAGTTTCTTCACCAGGGTACCTATAGCATTTTCAACCGCCTTGGATTTTTCCATAAAACCGAACATGATGCCTCCCGCCAACACGATGAATATGATCTCCACGGCAGCTTTGAAACCCAGGGGTATGGCTCTGAACATGTCCAGGAATCCGATGGGTGTGGAGGTGATCGTTTTGTAGGAATTGGGTACTACCGTATTCCTCCCATCCACCAGCACCCTTTCGTAGGTTCCAGCGGGTAGAATATATGTCAATACGGTCACCAGGACAATGATGCTGAATAGCATCGTTATCGCATGCGGTATGCGATTGAGAAAGAATGGAATTTTAGATTTGACCATTACAGGGGCGAGAGATAATTTCCATGGAGATGAATTCTATAATGATATAGGATTTAATAACCTGCCGCCTGTCCGTCCTTGCGACTCTCGGAGGCCCCGTGATAGACTTTGTTGTCATCATCCCATAAAATGGCCTGGTATCCGCCATAGATTCCCCGGGCGGTTCCAATGCGATGACGTCGGTCCATCAACCCGCGAATTGTTGAGTAAGGTATACCCGATTCAACCCGTATCAAGCCCGTGTCCTCCGTGGTTCTTCCCATGGGGCTGGCTCCCCCGGTATGGTCCCAGCGCGGGGCGTCACCAGCTTCCTGGAGGTTCATGCCGAAATCAACGAGGTTCATGACGATTTGCGTATGGCCCATGGGTTGGAAATCACCCCCCATGACTCCAAAACTGACGAAGGGTTTGCCATCTTTCGTCATAAATGCCGGGATGATCGTATGAAAGGGTCGTTTGCCTGGCTCAAAGGTGTTGGCCTGACCGCGTTTGAGGCTGAACAACTCACCTCGATCCTGGAGCATAAAGCCCAGTTTTGGTGGAGCCATCCCCGAACCCATTCCGCGATAATTGCTTTGAATGAGAGAGATCATATTGCCCTCGCTGTCGGCAACCGTCATATAAATGGTCTCCCCAGCTGAGATTTCACCTGCACTGTATTTCCCAGCTCTCTCACCGATCTGTTTTCTTCTTTCTTCGGCATAGGCATCCGAGAGCAATTCTTCAACCGGGACATCAAAGAAATCCATATCGGCATAGTATTTGGCGCGATCTTCAAAAGCGAGTTTTTTGGCTTCGGTAAAGAGGTGCAGGTGCTCTGCACTTCCGAACTCAATCTGTGAAAAATCATAGCCCTCCAAAATCTGCAGCATTTGAAGCGCCGCGATTCCCTGTCCGTTGGGTGGCAGTTCCCAAACGTCATAGCCTCTGTAATTTATCGAAACCGGCTCTACCCATTCCGATTTGTGGGCAGCAAAGTCTTTGGCCGAGAGAAATCCTCCCTGTTCCTTTATGAATTTTCCAACGGTTTTGGCAATGTCCCCCTTGTAAAAAGCATCCCTTCCACCTTCGGCGATCTTCCTGTAGGTATTTGCCAGGTAGGGATTTTTGTAAATCTCTCCTTCATCAGGAAGCTTGCCCCCATTTTGTGCCCTGTAGGTGTCGTCTATGTTCGGAAAGCCTTTGGATTCAAAAAACGGCACGGTTCTTTGAATGTACCAGGCAATGAGTTCGGTCAGTGGAAAGCCCTTTTCGGCATAGTCGATGGCCGGTGCCAGAATTTCGGGCATGGGCTTGGATCCGAATTTTTTATGGAGTTCAAACCATCCATCTACAGCACCGGGCACACTTACCGGAAGAGGTCCGTGCGAAGGTATCTTTTTCATGCCTTCCTTTTCGAAGTATTCCAGGGTAAGCTTCTCAGGTGAGCGCCCACTGGCATTGAGCCCGTACAGCTTTTTCGTTTTGGCATCCCAAACAATGGCAAATAGATCCCCTCCGATACCGCATCCGGTGGGCTCCATGAGTCCGAGCGCTGCATTGGTGGCAATCGCGGCATCAATGGCATTTCCGCCGCTTTTAAGCATGTCAAGCCCAATTTGAGTGGCTAAGGGGTGACTGGTCGCGACCATCCCATTTTGACCGAGAACCACCGAACGGGTGGCAAAGGGCTCACCGGTGATTCGGTCTTGAGCAAGGGCGAATTGGACGAAAAAGAGAGAGCATAACAGGTACTGAATAGAGGTTTTCATGAATGGGATTAAATTTTTTCTAAAGTATAAAATTGAAGCCGATAAATGGGTGTGAAGACCAAATCATTCTGCTGGAGCGAATTTTACAATCCCGCCATTGTCATTCGATACAAAGAATACGCCATCTTCACCTTCACAGAGGGATCGCACCCGGTACCCCAGGGATATTTTCTCGATCTGTTGGTAAACACCATTTTCGGATTTCAATCGGAAAATGGCTTTGGATTTGAGTCCGGCGACCAGGAGGTTTTTGAACCAACTCTTGTGATTTTTGTCCTTTAGGCCAATCATATGCGAGGTCGCGATAGACGGATCCCAATAGAAAACCGGTTCTTCATATCCTTGGTGGGACCGTCCGCTGATGTCGGAACCATTGTAATTGATGCCATAGGAAACCAGGGGCCACCCGTAGTTCAATCCAGCTTTGATCACATTGATCTCATCCCCGCCTTTGGGTCCGTGCTCACTTGAAATAATGGACGAGCTGTAGGGATCAAACATCAATCCCTGCGGGTTTCTGTGTCCATAGGAATAAATTGAGTTTCTCGCTTCGTTGTCGTTGTAGAACGGATTGTCAACCGGCACGGATCCATCTTTGTTCAACCGGTGAATTTTTCCCCAGTCATTGCTGAGATCCTGCGCATTCTTATAAACGGAATTCTCTCCACCCTGGGAGGGACTTCCTTCTCCTATGGATATAAACAGATGCTCCTCCGAAAAGCTGATTCTGGAACCGAAATGACCATTTCTCTTGCTCGAGGTGCCGGTTTTGAAAATAGTCTCTATCGCACTGATCTGTCCATTTTCATATCTGAAGCGGTCAAGAGACAAAAAACTGAAATTTGAACCGGAGACTTTTTCGCTGTAGGTCACATAGACATATTTGTTCTCAGAATAATTGGGATCCAACCTGACATCCAGCAATCCTCCCTGTCCGGATGGGTTGACCACATCTTCGTAGTGGCTCGATATCAGTGTGGGTTGACCTTCTTTGTAGGCATAAATTTTTCCTGATTTGGTTGTGAAAATCAGATGATCATTGCTCAGGGCGTCCAGGCCCCAGATGGTTTCATTGTTCAGATTGACGATTGCCGTCTTGTCATAAGTAAAGGGCGAGCTGGTGTCTGCAAAATCGAGGCTTATGGCAGTTTCATTTTCGACTTCAAGCCTAAGTGTTTGGGTGAAGTATTCATTTTCACTATCCTTCCAGCTCACAAATTCATAGCCGGAAGCCGGGTTCGCTCTGACTTCGTAAACCAGGACCCCATTATCGGAGGAAACAATTTCCTTTTCATAGGATCCTCCTTCGGAAACCCGTATTTCTAACAAATCCTCAACATCAAAATTTGCAGTGACAGATTTGTTTGCATCCAGGAGGATCTCCACGGGATTCTGCGTTCCTGTTGCATCGCCGCTCCAGTTGATAAATCGGGAATTGACCTCCGGTTGGGCCGTTAAACGTATTGTTTTGTCATCCAATTTCTCTTGAGAAACCGATCCGTTGCCAATCGTGTTGATGGTCAAAGTGAAATCAACGTTGTCGTCGGAGCAGCTCCATACAGCTAACGCGAGAAATGCAAACCACCATCTCTTTTTCAATAATGCCATAAATCAATTTTTAACGAAATTACGGAAATTGCGGTATCATTGCAAAGAATCGATCCATGGCAAGAGAGCGAAACATATTGATAGTGGTCAACCCGGCATCCGGAAGATCCACGTATGAGGATAGGCTCGGGTCTTTGAAGGAAAGATTACTTCAATCGGGCCTGAAGTCTGCAGACTTCTACACAGAGCTGGAGGGAGTGGGAATCTTGTCTTCTTTCTTAAATACGAATCCGAAGGTCAATGAAATTATTGTCCTGGGGGGTGACGGAACCCTGAACTATGTGGTGAACGAGCTCCTTGAGAATCAATTGCCCATCAGTATCATAAGCAACGGAACGGGCAATGATTCTGTCAAGTCTTTGCACGGCGAAAGGAGTTTTGAAAAGCAAATGGAAATTGCCATTCATGGTCGGATTGAATGGTTTGACCTGGGCCTCTGCAACGGGAGGGCGTTTGTCAATGGACTGGGGATTGGATTTGACGGACAGGTGGTCGAGCAGATGTCTAAGCGGAATAAAAAACGCGGAAGTCACCTGGATTATCTGATGACTGTTTTAAAAACCGTTGCCGGATTCCGGGAAAAGGAACTCAGCTTTTCGCTTGACGGAAAGAATTTCACTCGAAAGATTCTTTTGATGACAGTTTCCAATGGAACCACCTTCGGAGGAGGCTTTGTAATCAACCCCTATGCCCGGTCCACAGATGGATTGCTGGATATCTGTGTACTCAATGAAATATCGCCCCTCGCCAGGTTCTGGCACCTGCCTAAACTAAAAACAGGGTCCCACGACGCATTGAAGGCCTCTGAATTTTACAAGGCCCGAAAAGTTCATATTGAGCGTTCAGATGACCTTGTGGCGCATCTCGACGGGGAGTTCATCGGTAATCCGCCTTTCGAGATTTCGATCCTACCGCAAGCCATTCAGGTAAGGTGCTAAGAGCCGCACGAATTGTGGCTCATTTATAATTGCGGCTCCCTTTTTACAGGGTATGAATCAGCCGAATTCGAAAGATGTTTTGGGAGGAATCAGGGCCTTCCCCCGTGAAAAGGGTGGAACCCTGGTAGATATAATGAAGCTCATATCGAAAGTTTTTGGAGATTCGATGACCAAATGCAGTGTACAATCGCGCCTGATTGATTAGGATTTCCAGCGCTTCCTCGTCTTTGATCGTTTTGAATCCCTCGAACATGCTTTCAAAATAAATGGGCCGTTTCGGCCCGAACCAGTTCAGGTCCTGGGTTCTCACCCCCACAAGGCCCCTCAAACGAACTCTGAACTCATTTGGAATATCCCTTTGGTAAAAAAAGAAGCGTTCTTCAACCCGGACGCGATAAAAGATATGCACGACATCCAGATCGGGCCATTTTGCATTGAGCTCCTGGTGAAATCTCAATTCATTGATCGAACTGCTTTGATTTATGAAAGTGCCAAACCAGGCCAGGGCCCCCGAAACGCTGGCTGATTCCTTAAACTGGTAGTTGACAGCGGGTCGGATTAGCGCCTGATGCCAATCCAAGTTAGCGAAAGCCCCTCGCACCCCGGCATCCCCGCCCCAGGATAGTCGGTCATTGACGGGAATTTTCACGGCATAATTCATCCACAATTGATTGTCCAAGTCCTGGGCTGACAGTTGGAAGCCAGACAATGATACGAATCCCAAGAACAGAAATGCAGGAAGAAATTGCTTGTGAAGCTTCATACTTACTAAAACGGATTGTTGGCTAAGACCAAAAATAACTTTTGATTAAAGAACTACTGTAATATTCATCACAGAATCTTGCGAAAAAGATTCATCTCTCGTTGATAAATATCTTAATAACTAATAGTCAGCGACCTGGAAATAATCAGGAATAGTGGTTAACATGTAGTTTAAAATAAGACTGCCGGATAAGGGCAGTATTCAACAAACTCAAATTCTTATGCAAAAGCTTTTGCTGCTGGCCCTTTGCTGCGTTTCAATGGTTGGATTCGCACAGGATTCACCGGGGGAGTATACGGTAAAAAACGTCAGAGTCAATACGGATTTTTCCGATTTTGGGACGGCTTTCTACGGAGATAACCAGATTGTTTTCGCGGCACCGAAAGAAGGGTTTACCTTCAATCGTGAAGAATACAACAGCCAACCCTTTCTCGATTTATACATAGGAGAAGTTACTGATGACGGTCAATTGATCCACAAACAGAAGATGCCTGGTGATATCAACACCAAGTTCCACGAGGGCATGGTATCCTTTTCCAAGGAC
>JAHEHE010000040.1 GCA_024644725.1 Flavobacteriaceae bacterium
GACTTCTCTCACAGATGATATTGACCTTGTTTTTAAACAGATCGTAAATGGCGGCATCGGGTCCGGAATACTCGGTCCCGGCTATAGGATGCAGGGCCACAAAGTTTTTTCGCTTCTCATGGGTGCGAACAGCATCGCATACGGCGGCCTTGGTCGAACCCACATCGAAGACAAGAGCATCATCCTTGATTTTGTCGAGAACGTCCAAAGTGACTGACGGGATGACATCCACAGGAACCGAAATGATCACAACATCTACCTCTGAAAGGGTGTTTGCATCCGCTTTTGTGAAAATAATTCCCCGGTCAAGCGCTTTCTCCAGGTGCTCCGGATTCTTGTCGATTCCATAGATCGTTGCCCAGGAATTCTTTTTCAATTCCAGGGCCAGGGAACCTCCGATCAAACCGAGACCTATAACTGCTATCTTCTTCATTTCATTTGGGTTAATCGACGTTCGACTTCTTCGATCTGATCTTTGGGCAGACAAAGTGAAAATCGGACATATCCCTCACCCTGCTCTCCAAAAACCGTACCGGGAGTCACGAAAACATCGTGTTCGTAAAGGATTGTATCACAGAACTCCTCAGCCTTTCTTCCCTCGGGGAGGCGGGCCCAAACAAACATCCCGGAGCTGCTTTTGTCGTATTTTAGATTAAGCCTATCGCAAATTCTCCAAACGATGTCTCTTCTTTCCTGATAAATGAGATTCATGTCCTCAAACCAGGACAGAGGCAGGGTCAACGCCTTTGAGGCTCCCAGTTGAATGCCGTAGAACATCCCTGAATCCATATTGCTTTTGACCTGTAGAATGGCCTTGAGATAATCTTCTTTTCCAACCACCATGCCCACGCGCCATCCTGCCATATTGAAGGTTTTGCTCAGGGAATTGAGCTCGATGGCTATTTCTTTCGCTTCTGGAACAGACAAAATGCTTTGGGGTTTGTCATTGAGGATGAAGCTGTAAGGGTTGTCATTGACAATGAGAATCTCGTGTTTCAGGCCAAAAGCAATGAGATCTTCAAAAAGTCCTTTTTCCGCATTGCTGCCCGTCGGCATATGTGGATAATTGACCCACATGAGCTTGACCTTCTCAAGATCCATTTTTTCGAGTTGATCCAAATCAGGCCACCAGCTGTGTTTTTCATCGAGAGCATAGGTCACAGGATTGGCCCCGACCAAATTTGTGACAGAAGCGTAGGTGGGGTAGCCTGGGTCGGGGATCAGAACCTGGTCTCCCGGGTTCAAAAATGCCATGGAAATATGCAGGATTCCTTCTTTCGACCCCATAAGAGGCAAAACTTCATGATCAGGATCCAGCGATACATTGTAGTGCAAATCGTAAAAAGCTGAAATGGAATTCCTCAGCTCCGGAATTCCCTGGTAGCTTTGGTAACTGTGAACGTCTGCATTCTTCAATACTTCGATGACTTCGGATGGAGGACTCAAGTCGGGGCTCCCAATACCGAGGTTGATGATGGGCTTGCCTTGCTGTGCCAATGACCTGACCTCTCTCAATTTTACGGAGAAGTAGTATTCCTGGACCGAATTCAATCTGTTGGCTTTCGATATCATGATCATTCCCTGTTTTGATGGTATTCACCCAAAACCTTGAGGTGTTTTACTTTTTTTGAAATCAAGTGCAGCGCATTTTTGTACAACACGAAGTCATCAATGACCAGATCAATGAAGAAGGCATAGCTCCAGGGCGTATCAATGATGGGCAGCGATTGAATCTTGGTCAGGTTGATGTCGTGCTTTGCAAAAATATCCAGTATTTCTGCCAGGCTGCCCTTGTTGTGCTGCGTAACGAATTTGATCGAGGACTTGTCCTTTATGTTTTCAACCTTGCTCGGATGGTAAGGCGCATTCTTGCTTTTCTTCAAGACAAAGAATCGCGTGGAATTCTGCTTAATGGTCTGAATGTCATTTGAGATGATGTTCAAACCGAAAAGGTCAGCGGCCCTCTTGCTGGCAACGGCGGCGACACCCTTGATCTGATTCTCCTGAATCCGCCTGGCAACCTCTGCGGTGTCTTTTTCCTCAATAAGCTTTATTTCTGGATGCTCGCGGAAGAACTTGCGGCACTGCAACAAGGCCATCGGATGCGACCAGACTTCCTTGATGTCACTCAAATCCTGTCCCTCAAGGGCCATGAGATGGTGATGGATATTGACATAGACCTCACCCTCGATGCTCAATTCGTATTCATCGATCAAGGCGTAATTGGGCAATATGGCGCCTGCAATGGAATTCTCAATGGCCATTACGGCGCTCTCCACCTGATCGTTCTTCAATAAAACGGGAATCTCTGTGAAAGACATGCACTCGGCCAGCTCGATGTTTTCACCAAAGAACTTCTCCGCCACAATGTGGTGAAATGAACCTTTTATTCCCTGAATTGCAATCTTCATCAATTCCTGTTTATCAATCAGACTTTTGAACTAAAAAAAAAGCCCCGTTAAAACGAGACTTCAGATACATTCTTTATTTGAACTATACACATACAGTCTCTGCCTTCATTTTCTAAAAAAATAAAAGTAAAACCAGTTGAATATGTGTACAGATTTAGTCATATCTATTAAAAATAGGCAGCAAATGTAAAAATTAATTCGGCATTATCAATGAAAATTCGAAAAAGTTTGGGTTTTACGCAATGTCAATGATGGGGTTCGATTTCAAAATTCTTTCAGAAATGTCATTTGTCAGTATTAGTTCTCAAAATTTTACTTTATTTGCATCACTATTGAATAGTTGATATGTCCATTGAAGTTCAACAACTTAGCAAGTCCTACGGGAGTGAAAAGGCCCTGAAGAACGTCAGTTTTTCCATCGGCTCGGGAGAAGTCGTTGGATTCCTGGGCCCCAATGGAGCGGGGAAGTCAACTTTAATGCGGATTTTAACTACGTATCTCTCACCTGATGAAGGTAGGGCCCTGGTCAATGGACACGACGTAAAAGCTGAGCCAATGAAGGTCAAAAGATCCGTTGGCTATCTGCCTGAAAACAATCCGCTGTATTCCGATCTGTACGTAAAGGAATACCTTTCGTTTCAATGCGGAATTCACAAAACGGGTCGGCAAAGGATAGACGAGGTGGTTGAGCAGTTAGGTCTGCGCGACCATGCTTCCAAAAAGATTTCGCAACTGTCGAAGGGCTACAAGCAGCGCGTGGGTCTGGCCGCAGCACTCCTGCACGATCCCGAGGTTTTGATTTTGGATGAGCCTACCACGGGTTTGGACCCGAATCAACTGGCTGAAATCCGTGAACTGATCAGAGAAATTGGAAAAACCAAGACCATTCTACTCTCAACGCATATCATGCAGGAGGTTGAGGCGATGTGCGATAGGGTCCTTATCATCAATAAGGGCACCCTGGTCACCGACACAAAGTTGAAGGATTTGATTACAGAAGGCGAGCAGCATATTGAGGTTGAATTCGATTTGGTTGTTGAGGAACAGCTGCTAAGACAGCTTCCGCATCTTGAAAAAGCGGAAAACGTGTATGACACAACTTGGAGCCTGGTCTTCAAGACAGAGAAGGACATGCGATCTGAATTGTTCGATTTTGCCAATAATAACGGGTTAAAGGCACTGAAGATCAATAAGAAGATACAAAACCTGGAGAGCATGTTCAGAGAAATGACCCGAAACCTACAAGATTAATTAGTAAGAGCGACAACTCTTATGTGAAACAAAACTTAATTTATGAGAACGAAGAAGTTGCTGCTATTTGAAGTGGTCTTCTTCTTCTTCTTCTTGGCTGTCAGCAATTCAACAGCCCAGGAAACGGAGAAGAAAGACTTCTATTTGAAGAAGGGAAAGGGCTTTGAATTTCATTTTGACGATGACAAGTATTTGCTCTACATGGATTTTCGCGGTCAGTTCAGAGCCGCCTATCCTGCGAGTAATTTTCCTACCAACGAAGATGATCTAAGTGATGATGACATCAATATTGGAATCAGCAGAGCCCGAATCAAGTTCGGGGGTTATGTAGGGGATCCTGCATTTAATTTTTACCTGGAACAAGACATTAGAGGAGGAAACCTTTTGGACTTTCGAGCCCAGATCGAAAAGCTTCCCTTTTTGAAGTTCAGAGCAGGTCAATGGAAGGCACGCTATTCCAGGGAAAGGGTTATTTCTTCTGGGAAGCAAACGGGATTGGAGCGATCCTTGATCAACCGGATTTTTACGATTGACCGCCAGCAAGGTGTATCTCTCTATGGAAATGTAGATGGAGGGGGTGCCGCAAATTTCAACTATTGGCTGGAGGTACTTGCAGGGAGTGGCCGCGGAGGTGACTTAGGTGATGATGACGACCTGATGTACATGGGCAGATTTCAATGGAACCCGAATGGAAAGGAGCTCGGGTTTTCGGGTTCTGACCTCAAATTCCACGAGAAGATTATTGCCTCGATCGCAGTGGCAGCCGTTACAAATACTTCCCCTTACACGCGTTTCTCTACAAGTGGCGGTGGTCAGCTTAACGGATATGAACCCGGAGTTAGTGGCCAATACACAGTGAACCAGGCATTGTTCGAGACAGCCTTCAAGTACAGAGGTCTGAGCTTTGACCAGGAACTGCACTACAAGAATATCGATGACAATGTCAATCTGGAGGAGACCACCTTGATTGGAAATTATTTCCAGATGGGCTATTTCTTTCATTACTTGTTTCCAAAGTTTCCAAAACCATTGGAGGTGTTTGCACGACAGGCATTTTTTGACCCCGATACCGACATTTCCGGGAACAACAACTATGAATACACTTTCGGTTTGAACTGGTTCTTCAAGGGCCACAGGAACAAACTGACTCTGGATTATTCCTATTTGGACTACAATCAGTTTAATCTTGAAAACGACACCGAGCACATGGTTCGACTGCAATGGGATGTATCCATTTTTTAACTGGGGAAATCTTATCTTTGAGCAAAGCCTTGTACCATGAAATTAGAATTGATCCCTCGACTAAAGCACCTTGATTCCGGAAACTTTTTTCTTTTGGCCGGACCTTGTGCCATAGAAGGGGAAGACATGGCGCTCAGGATTGCCGAGCGCGTCTTAGAAATTACCGACCAACTCCATATTCCCTATGTTTTCAAAGGAAGCTTCAAAAAAGCCAACCGCTCCAGAATAGACAGCTTCACGGGTATAGGTGATGAAAAGGCCCTGAAGATTTTAAACAAGGTTGGGGATACCTTTGACATTCCTGTTGTAACCGATATACACGATGTCAACGATGCGTCAAAAGCAGCTGAGTATGTTGATGTTTTGCAAATTCCTGCTTTTCTGGTGCGTCAGACGGATCTGGTTGTGGCAGCCGCAAAAACAGGCAAGGTCGTCAACCTGAAAAAGGGTCAGTTCATGAGCCCTGAGGCCATGCAGCATGCAGTTCGCAAAGTTCACGATTCGGGCAATGAGCAGGCCATGATCACCGATCGGGGTACGATGTTCGGGTATCAGGACATGATTGTGGATTTCCGCGGCATCCCGGTGATGCAGCAGTTCGCACCAACAATTTTGGACGTGACTCATTCGCTGCAGCAGCCCAACCAAAGCAGCGGGGTTACAGGGGGTAAACCGGAGATGATCGAAACCATAGCCAAGGCGGGTATAGCCGTTGGGGTAGATGGAATTTTCCTGGAGACGCACCACGATCCTTCTGTCGCGAAATCTGATGGGGCCAACATGCTGAATCTTGATTACTTGAAAGATCTGCTTACGAAACTCGTAGCCATTCGATCCACGATCAGGGATTTTTAATCAACGCCTCATCTCACTGAGAAAAATGGCGGTCGCCATTGCGACGTTTAAACTTTCGGTTTTCTGTTGGGATCCGAATTGAGGAATGCTCAATTCTTTGTTTACCATCGAACGGATATTATCAGAGATCCCATTCGCCTCATTGCCCATGACGAGGATTCCATCTTCTTCAAAAGAAGTTTTATAGAGGCTCTCTCCTTCCATGAAGGTTCCATAAATGGTTCGTTTTTCATTTTTGAGATGTTGTGCCAGGTCGAGGTAATTGATCTGCACACGAGCCAATGAACCCATACTCGACTGAACCACCTTCGGATTATAGCAGTCCACGGTATTTTGGGAGCAGAGAATCTGGGGGATGTCGAACCAGTCACACAATCGAATGATCGTTCCGAGATTTCCCGGGTCATTCACATCATCGAGGGCAACCGCCAGGCCCTTTTTCAGAGCCGGTTTTGTTTCCGGGATTTTAAAGATCGCCAGCACTTCATTCGGAGCGGTCAGTGAGCTTATGGAACGCAATTCCCGCTCAGATATTTGTTGCATATTGTAGGGTTCTGGGCATTCAAATCCAGAGAGACCATAAATCATATCAGCTTGAATGTCAGAACTTAATAAGTCCAGTACCAGCTTTTTTCCTTCTGCGAGAAACAGTCTTTCCGACTTCCTGATCTTTTTTCTCCTGAGGCTGTTGATAAATCGAACCCGATTTTTGCTTAACATGTAAATAGTGTTACTTTTGAGAATATATTAAAACTATTGCTAGTTGCCATCGATTTTCCTTAAAATACTGTTACTTATACTCATAATATTTCAGTTGGCATCTTGCAATAGTATTAAATATGTCCAAGAAAATGAAAAGATGATCAAGGAAAACCAGATCCTGATCAACGAAGAGAAAAGCAAGGATTCTGAGTTGGACAAATATCTGGTTCAGAAGCCGAATCGAACTACACTGGGCATGCCGCTTCCTCTTTACCTTTACAATTTTGGAAATACCGATTTTGAAATGACATTCGAGGAATGGGCGGCAAATCACCAGAAGAAGTACAAGCGCTATGAGCGCATTTTCTCAAAGAAGCAGACCTTTGTCATCTACAAAAACAAGAGAGGTTTAAACAACTGGTTATTAACAAAAGGAGAAGCCCCTGTAATCTATGATGCTTCGAAGGCGGTGAGATCGTCGAACACCCTGAGAGATTACTATATATCCCAGGGTTATTTTGAGGCCGAAGTGGAACACGACCTGGATTCAGTCGGGGAGAAGCAGGTTCGGGTCAACTACCGAATTACGCCGAAGGAGCAATATTACATCGATTCCGTTTCCACGGATATAGAATCGGCTTCGCTGGACTCTATCTATAACAGTCATAAGGAAGAGGCCTTCCTTAAACAGGGAAATCCATTCATATTCGAGGATTTTGAAAGGGAGGAAGCCCGATTGGTCAATCTTTTCAGAAACAACGGGGTATATCAGTTCAAGAACAACAGCATGGGGTTCTGGACGGATTCGATCCAGGGCCAGTACAAAAAAAAGGTTGAAATGAAAATTCCGGACCGGGTAGTGAGAGAGAATGGTGCCCTGGTTAAGAAGCCCTATAAGATACAGACGGTCAACCGAATCAATGTCTATACCGACTTTTCCATCGCAAATCGCGGGCGACCCATACGGGATTCAGCGGTTTATGGTGGGTATCGGTTTTACAGCTTTGACAAGATGAAGTTCAGGCCCAAGTACCTTACAAATTCTCTCTTCATAACTCCCAATGGGATTTACAAGGATGCCGAGAAGACGCAGACTCAGAATTACATTCGAAACCTGAGAACTTTTTCTTCAAACATCGATATTTCCTATACTGAGCAAGACGGCGATTCGCTGACGGCTGACATCTACCTGACTCCCCTGAAGAAATATGCCCTCACGGTGGATCTGGACGCTACAACATCGAATATAAAGCCTTTCGGTATCCTTGGAAAATTTTCCTTTTTGGGCCGTAACATGTTCAAGGGCTCCGAGATTTTGGAGCTATCCTTTCAAGGATCTATTTTCAATGTTTCAAACCCCCCGACACAAAGTGAGCGTTTCTTCAATGCCTGGGAGCTCTTGTCTGGTGTTTCTTTGCGGTTTCCCAGGATCCTTTTTCCGGTCAACACTTCGAAGTTGATCCCGAAATACATGGCGCCGACAACGGCCTTCGATGCCAGCGTGGGTTTTCAGAAAAACGTTGGGCTCGATCGCCAGAACACTACGGCAGGCATGGCTTACACATGGAAAAGCTCCAAGAGACTCGGACACCGTCTCGACCTGATTAACTTGCAGTACATCAAGAATCAGAACATTGACAATTACTTCAATATCTATGATTCGGAATATCAGAAGCTGAATGATGTTGCCGAAGGCGTATTCGGGGAAACCCTGCCAAACAACAACGACGACATCCTTGATTTCATGGACTTTTTTCTCGATCCTGCAAATGGATACGAACAGTCCAATCCAGAGGAATATGACACGGTATCCGATGTGGAGGAAAGACGGGAGATCCTGATCGAAGACTCTTTTGTTCCTGTGATCTCTTATTCCTTTACGTACAATACGCGTGAGAACATCAACGATAACGACTTCTCTTATTTCACGACCAGATTCATTTCTGCCGGAACATTCACAGACCTGATTTATACCAACAAGAACGAAGCGGGTCAGAGTGTGCTTTTTGACGTTCCGGTGGCCCAGTACTTCAAGACAGAAATCGAGTACAAAAAGTATTGGGAGCTCCGAAGTGAGAATATTTTGGTATTCAGGACCTTTGCAGGCATGGCCATTCCCTATGGGAATTCGGACAACGTGCCTTTCAGCCGGAGTTACAGCGCAGGGGGTAGCAATGAGATGAGGGCCTGGAGAACCTTTGATCTCGGACCCGGTGCCGAGCTCAACAACCTGGAATACAATGTGGCGACTTTCAAGCTCGTGGCAAACCTTGAATATCGATTTCGGCTTTCGAACAAATTCTACAGCGCCCTGTTTGTAGATGCTGGAAATATCTGGGACATCACCGATTCCAACCTGGTGACCGAAGAGGGAAAGCTCAAAAGTTTCTCGGACCTCAAGAACACAGCGATTGGGTCCGGTTTGGGCATAAGATATGACTTCAGCTTTCTTGTGTTCCGATTTGACGTCGGATTCAAGACTTACGAGCCTTATCTCCCTTCTTCAAACAAGTGGTTTGTCAATTACAACTTTGGCAACGCTGTCTACAATATAGGGATCAATTACCCCTTCTAATAAGGATAATTTCGTACTTTTGAGGTTCAGAAATTTTCATTTAAATCAATTCAAATGGTACAGACAATCAAATCAGGTGTAGCAACCGGCGATACGGTGCAGGAAATCTTCAAGTTGGCAAAAGAAAAGAGTTTTGCTCTTCCTGCGGCAAACGTAATAAGTTCAAGTACGATCAATGCGGTTCTCGAAGCAGCGAAAGAACTGAATGCTCCGGTCATCGTTCAATTCTCTAACGGAGGGGCTCATTTCAATGCAGGTAAAGGACTTTCCAATGACGGACAGAAGGCCGCGATTGCAGGGGCCATTGCAGGGGCCAAGCACGTTCATGAGATGGCAAAAGTTTACGACGTTCCCGTAATTCTTCATACCGACCACTGTGCCAAGAAACTCTTACCATGGATTGATGGGTTGCTGGACGCCGGAGAGGCTCATTACAAAGAGCACGGTGTACCGCTTTTCAGTTCTCACATGATCGATCTTTCTGAAGAGCCCATTGAAGAGAACATTGAGATCTCCAAAAGATATTTGGAGAGAATGTCCAAGATTGGAATGACCCTGGAGATTGAACTCGGAATCACCGGTGGCGAGGAAGACGGGGTTGACAATACCGACGTGGATGCTTCCAAACTCTATACGCAGCCGGAAGAAGTGGCCTACGCGTATGAAGAATTGATGAAAGTGAGTCCAAGATTTACCGTGGCTGCGTCTTTCGGAAATGTACACGGTGTTTATAAGCCAGGTAATGTAAAGCTCACCCCGAAGATTCTTGACAATTCTCAGAAATACATTGAAGAAAAATACAACACGGGTCACAATCCGGTAGACTTTGTTTTCCATGGAGGATCGGGTTCAACCCTGGAAGAAATCAGGGAAGCCATTGGATACGGAGTGATCAAGATGAACATCGATACCGACCTTCAATATGCTTATATGGCAGGAGTTCGTGACTACATGGCTGAAAAGACCGATTATCTTCAAGGTCAGATCGGAAATCCCGAAGGGGATGACGTTCCGAACAAAAAATTCTATGATCCGCGCAAATGGGTTCGATTGGGAGAGGAATCTTTTAAAGAAAGACTCAAACAAGCCTTTGAAGACCTCAATAACGTGAATACATTATAGTAGGATACACTTGGAAATGGAGCACCATGAATGATGGTGCTCCATTTTTTTTATAACTTGCGCCAGATTTTGGAAGATAACAATAACGATATGAGTTCTTGGTTCAAACGTAAAATGAAGGGGATTCAGACCCCGACAGATGAAAAGAAGGACACCCCTAAGGGTCTCTGGTACAAAACGCCAAGCGGAAAGATCATTGATTCGGATGACCTGAAAGAAAACCTGTATGTGAGTCCAGAGGATGGATACCACGTGAGGATCGGCAGCGCAGAATACTTTGAGATCTTTTTCGACGACAATGAATTCAAGGAGCTCGACGTCAAACTTTCGGCGAAGGACCCTCTGAAATTTGTAGACACCAAGAAATACACCGATCGGATCAAAGAAGCCCAAAAGAAAACCGGACTTCACGATGCAGTGCGAACAGCAGTAGGCAAGTCTCTTGGAAAAGATCTCGTCATAGCTGCCATGGACTTTGCTTTTATCGGCGGCTCCATGGGAAGTGTCGTGGGTGAAAAGATTGCAAGAGCGATTGATTATTCCCTGAAAAAGAAAATACCTTTTTTGATGATCTCCAAATCAGGAGGTGCGCGCATGCAGGAAGCGTCGCTTTCGCTGATGCAATTGGTCAAGACTTCGGCCAAGTTGGCTCAGCTTGCAGAAGCTCGTATCCCCTATATTTCTTTATGTACGGATCCCACAACGGGAGGAACGACAGCTTCCTATGCCATGCTGGGTGATATAAACATTGCAGAGCCCAATGCCCTTGTTGCCTTTGCAGGACCGCGAGTTGTGAAAGACACCACCGGCAAGGATTTGCCGGAAGGCTTTCAACGTTCGGAGTTTCTTTTGGAGCACGGGTTCCTGGACAAGATTGTGGAGAGGAAGCATCTCAAGGAGCAGGTGAACCTCTATATTGACCTGATTGAGAACAATCCGATAAGGAAACCGGCTACTTCCTGATCTGCCTTCTCAGTCTGCCCAGCTGAATTTCCTTTTCAGTTTCTCCTGATGTTACTACGGCGACATCATCGCAGGTGCCATCACCAAAATCGAGACTATAATTGGCTTGTGAGTCTTCTATGTTCATCGTTCCGCTTACAAGGAATCTACAGGACATTTCTCTGCGAAGCTCCTTGGTTATTGTGACGGATCGCTTCAGGACGCCATTTCTTGAGATATTCCAATTGCCGGTTGTGAGGAAAACGTCATCTCCCCAGCTTCGCGTGTCGTTTCCAGCTACCCACACTCTTGTGGTTTGCCCCACCCGGTTGAAGACTGTGTCTTCATCCCATTGAATGATTATGTCCTTTGAAGTCTCAACCTGAGGATAACCGTTTTGATTCGATCGAATTCGATTTCGGGTTATTGAACCTTCTATTGACCTTCCATTGATGGAAAAGTCCTCAAAGGAATGCGTGATTAGCTTTTCATCAGCACTCAGGAGTTGAATGTCAATTCGGATGAGGCCGGCTAGCACATTTCCATGAGGACCTTCGCATCCATTGCCATAGTCCAGGGAAATATTGATGTTGTTACCCTCCAGAACAAGTGTACGACTTACGCAGGAAGAAAAGTACGGACCATCCGGCATGGACTTGGCTGCATTGTCACTGAATTCTTTGTTTTGATCAATTTCTGTTCCTATGACTTCCGACAGATCATCAAGAACCTCGGTCATGCTTTGGATTTCAGCGAGTATTTCAACATCTTCGATACCTTCAGAGTTCGAATCGACACTTGCTTCAACTTCATCACTGTTGCAACTTAGGGTAAAGATTGCTAGAAAGGCCAATACGCAAAGGGATGTGATTGCCCGAAAACAGGTTTCTTTTTTCATAGTAATTCGGTTTTTAAATGTTAACGGTTTTAAATAAGATTTTGCTTTAAGACTGTATGGAAGAGAAAAGGTTTAATCGAACTCGAATTAAGTTCATCTGGGGTTCATTGTCAATCTAAATTTAAATAGTATCTTTGCCGCTCATTTATAAGGTAGTACATAAAAATTATTAATTAAACTTAATGTTAGCATGTATTTGACGAAAGAAGTTAAAGCAGAAATTTTTAAAAAGCACGGTAAGTCGGAAACCGACACCGGATCAACGGAAGGACAGATTGCACTGTTCACACACAGGATCAATCACCTGACGAATCATTTGAAGAAAAATCGCAAAGATTTCAACACCCAAAGATCATTGGTAAAAATGGTAGGAAAGAGAAGGGACCTTCTCAACTACCTGGTAAAAACGGATATCGAAAGATACCGTGCCATTGTCAAGGATCTCGGATTGAGAAAATAATTGAAGAGAGAGGCTGATTGCCTCTCTTTTTTTATTTTCTATTTGCTTAGGTTATAGAATAAAAGTTACCTAATTTCGTTAAAAATTCCGCAGTACTGCTCGGTGCCTTATTGAGCAGACCAACTAGAGTAATTCATTGGCCGACTATCCCGAAGGGGTGACAACACAACTACAAGGTTAAAATGAATTAAAAATGCTGCTATTCGCAGTGATTAAAATCAAATTATGATTCCAAAAGTATTTAAAGAGGTTATTGACCTCGGCGATGGAAGAGAGATTTCCATTGAAACAGGTAAATTGGCCAAACAGGCACATGGATCGGTCGTTGTTCAAATGGGCAATGCGATGCTTCTTTGTACAGTTGTATCGAACTACAAGGCCTCTGATGTGGACTTTCTTCCACTTACGGTCGATTACAGAGAAAAATTTGCTGCTGCAGGAAGATATCCTGGAGGATTCTTTAAAAGAGAAGCGCGACCCAGTGACGGAGAAGTTCTGACAATGAGACTTGTTGACAGAGTTTTAAGACCGTTGTTTCCGAAAGACTATCACTATGAGACCCAAGTTATGATTCAATTGATGTCTCATGATGAGGATGTGATGCCAGAAGCACTGGCAGGTCTGGCTGCTTCTGCAGCGATCCAGCTAAGTGATTTCCCATTTGAATGTGCCATATCAGAAGCTAGAGTTGCCCGTGTAGACGGTGAGTTTGTTATTAACCCAAGCCGAAAGCAGCTTGCTGAGTCTGACATCGATATGATGGTTGGAGCCTCTGCTGATTCAGTTATGATGGTCGAAGGTGAAATGGATGAGATTTCTGAAGAAGAGATGGCTGACGCAATCAAATTTGCTCATGAGGCCATCAAGGTTCAAATTGAAGCTCAGCTCCGTTTAGCAGAAGCATTTGGAAAGAAAGAAGTTCGTGAATATGAAGTAGCTGAACAGAATGAGGAATTGGCCAAAAAAATTAACGACGCAGTTTACGACAAATGCTATGCCATTGCAAAACAAGGAACTTCTAAAACAGAGCGTTCTGAGCAATTCAGTGCGGTGAAAGAAGAGCTTGAAGCGTCTTTTTCTGAAGAAGAGTTGGAAGAATTTGGTCATTTGATCGGAGGGTATTTCAATAGCGCTCAGAAAGAAGCCGTTCGAGAATTGACCCTGGCAGAAGGAATTCGTTTGGATGGTCGTAAAACGGACGAGATCAGACCAATCTGGTGTGAAGTAGATTACCTGCCATCAACGCATGGTTCGTCGATTTTCACGCGTGGGGAGACCCAGGCACTGGCAACGGTCACGTTGGGAACGTCAAGAGACGCCAATAAAATTGACATGCCATCTCATGAAGGTGAAGAAAGTTTCTATTTGCACTATAATTTCCCTCCTTTTTGTACGGGTGAAGCCCGACCAATTCGAGGAACTTCAAGAAGAGAAGTGGGTCACGGAAATCTAGCCCAGCGAGGTTTAAAAGGAATGATTCCTGAAGATTGTCCTTACACGGTGAGAATCGTATCGGAAGTTCTTGAATCGAATGGGTCTTCATCGATGGCAACGGTTTGTGCCGGTACGATGGCACTTATGGATGCTGGAGTTCAAATGCACAGACCCGTTTCAGGAATAGCGATGGGACTTATTTCTGACGGAGAACGCTACGCCGTATTGTCTGACATCCTTGGTGACGAAGACCATTTAGGAGACATGGATTTCAAAGTTACCGGAACTGCTGAAGGTATCACCGCTTGTCAGATGGATATCAAAATCAAAGGTTTGTCCTATGAGATTTTGGTAAAGGCACTCAAACAGGCACGTGACGGACGTCTCCATATTCTAGGCAAAATGGCTGAAACCATTGCTGCACCTAATGAAGACGTAAAACCTCACTCTCCAAAAATGGTTACAAGAACCATTCCTAATGAATTCATCGGAGCTTTGATCGGACCTGGTGGAAAAGTGATTCAGGAACTTCAAAAAGAAACAGGTTGTACCATTGTAATCAATGAGGATCCTGTGACAGAAGAAGGAATAGTTGAAATATTGGGAACTGACCAGGATGGAATTGACGCAGTATTGGCCAAGATCGATTCTCTGATGTTCAAACCTGAAAAAGGAAGTGTTTACGAGGTTAAGGTAATCAAAATGCTCGATTTTGGAGCCGTTGTAGAATATACAGAGGCACCTGGAAACGAAATTTTGCTGCACGTGAGTGAACTTGCCTGGGAAAGAACAGAAAATGTCAGTGACGTTGTTAAGATGGGAGATGTTTTTGACGTGAAATACTTTGGTCTTGACCCAAGAACCCGTAAGGAAAAAGTTTCTCGCAAGGCTATTTTGCCCAAACCGGAAGGCTTTGTTGAAAGACCACCGAGGGACAGGAGAAATGACCGAAGCGGCCGTGATCGCGGAGGTCGTGATCGCGGAGGTCGCGACAACCGCAGAGACGATAGAAGAAGAGATTAAATTTTCTTCATCTGATGATCGCAAAACCCCGGAATTTTTTCCGGGGTTTTTTTATTTTGTAACATTTACACAATTATCTACGTATACTATTATACACGACAGAACTATTTAACTAAAATTCATACTTTTTAATGAGACAACTTAAAATCACCAAGCAGGTTACAAATCGCGAAACTGCTTCTTTGGACAAGTATTTGCAAGAAATAGGTAAAGTAGATTTGATAACGGCTGACATGGAGGTGGAGTTGGCGCAACGCATTAAAGCGGGAGATCAGATTGCTTTGGAGAAGCTCACCAAGGCCAATTTGCGATTCGTGGTTTCGGTTGCCAAGCAATACCAGAATCAGGGACTTACCCTTCCCGACTTGATCAATGAGGGAAACCTGGGACTGATCAAGGCAGCCAAAAGATTTGACGAAACACGTGGATTCAAGTTTATTTCTTACGCCGTTTGGTGGATCAGGCAGTCTATTCTGCAGGCTTTGGCCGAGCAGTCTAGAATTGTTAGGCTTCCTTTGAACAAGATTGGATCGATCAATAAGATCAACAAAACCTTTGCACGTTTGGAGCAGGAGAACGAAAGACCGCCATCAGCAGAGGAAATTGCCAAGGAACTGGACATGACCGTAAGCGATGTGAAGGAGTCGATGAAGAATTCGGGAAGACATGTTTCGATGGATGCACCTTTGATCGAAGGTGAAGATTCAAATCTTTACGATGTGCTGAATTCCGGAGAGTCTCCGAATCCTGACAAGAGCTTGTTGCACGAGTCACTTAAGGTAGAGATTTTGAGGGCTCTTGAGACCCTGACACCACGTGAAGCTGACGTAGTGAAGCTTTATTTTGGTCTAGGCGATGCCCATCCAATGACCCTCGAGGAGATTGGAGAGACTTTTGACCTTACAAGGGAGCGAGTTCGACAAATCAAGGAAAAAGCGATCAGAAGGCTCAAACACACTTCCAGAAGCAAAATTCTCAGGACGTACCTGGGTTAACAACACTTCAGAACAAAACACACGAAAAAGCCCGGGAATCTCCTGGGCTTTTTTATTTTTGCAGTATAACTGAAACCACAGCCCATGCAACCACTTATCGCACCCTCTATGTTGGCCAGCGACTTCGCCAATTTGCAGAAAGAAATCGAAATGGTCAATGAAAGCTCGGCAGACTGGTTTCACATAGATGTCATGGACGGGGTCTTTGTTCCGAATATCTCTTTTGGGATGCCGGTAATTGCCGCCATGAAGCGACATGCCAAAAAAATCATGGATGTGCATCTCATGATTGTCGATCCGGACAGGTACATAAAAGATTTCAGGAAAGCGGGAGCCGATATACTGACGGTTCATTACGAGGCTTGCAACCATCTTCACCGAACGGTTCAGGCCATCAAAAGTGAAGGAATGCAGGCGGGTGTTTCGCTCAATCCGCATACCCCGGTATCTGTTCTTGAAGACATAATAGAAGATCTCGACCTGGTTCTCATCATGAGTGTGAATCCCGGATTTGGCGGTCAGAGCTTTATCACCAACACCTATAAGAAACTGACCGACCTCAGGCAACTCATCGAAAAGACAGGCTCCGCGGCTCTTATTGAGGTCGATGGAGGCGTCAACAGCGAAAATGCGGAACAGTTGGTCGCAAGTGGGGCCAATGTGCTGGTCGCCGGTAGTTTTGTGTTCAAAAGCGCAGATCCGATGAAGACCATACACAATCTAAAGAACCTGCGCTATTGAAGGTTGTCAGCCCGAGACCGTCTCAAACGTCAGGTTGGAGGTCCTTGAGGTTTAACTGAAGTCGGGTCTTGCCGTTCCAGGTATTAGATTCCAGGGTGAATGCTGCTTGAAAGGGTTGTCCACTTCGAACCAGTTCCAACTTGTCTCCAAGATTGAATCCAATCGCATCCAGAGTTTTAAAATGATTTCCCGTTATGAGGTTGAGCTTGAGATGCGCCCCTTCTTTGCCCACTTTTTTGCCAAAGCCGTTGTCCCGAAGACCACTGGCCATAAAAACAGGTTTCATGTTGCCCGGTCCAAAAGGCCCGAATTGAGACAGGATCCGGTAGAACTTGAAATCGAGTTCGGAAAGATCTACTTTTCTGTCAATCAGGATCTGGGGAATCAGGGTCTTGCTGTCAAGTTTCCTTTGAACCACCTCTTCAAAACATATCTTGAAGGCATCATAATTCTCAGGCTCCAAGGTTAGGCCGGCGGCGTATTTGTGCCCCCCAAACTGTTCAATGTGTTGTTCACACTCGTGTAGGGCCATATAGACATCAAAGCCTTTCACCGAACGCGCAGAACCGGCCAGTTTAGAGCCACTTTTGGTAAACACAAGAGTAGGGCGGTAGTAAGTTTCAATCAGACGCGAAGCTACAATTCCAATTACGCCCTTGTGCCAGCTTTCGTCGTAAACAACGGTTGAAAAGGATTCTCTTTCATTCTTTTGTTCGATCTGCTCCAACGCCTCCTGGGTTATTGAGGCGTCCATTTCTCTTCGGCTCAGGTTGAAAGAATCGATTTCCTCAGCCATTTGACTTGCCTTAAAGGGGTCTTTTTCGGAAAGAAGGTCAACGGCGAATTGTCCGTGCTCCATGCGACCGGCTGCATTGATGCGAGGAGCGATGGTAAAGACCACATCGGTTATGGTAAGGAGTTCCTTATTCGAGCTCTTGAGAAGCGCCTGGATTCCGGGTCTTGGAGCTTCATTGATAACCTTCAGCCCATAATGGGCCAGGATGCGGTTTTCCCCGGTGATGGGCACGATATCAGCGGCAATGGCCGTGGCAACCAGGTCCAGGTAAGGGTAAACCTCTTCCTCAGGCTTTTCCAGTGAATTCGTAAGGGCCTGAATCAATTTAAAACCGATTCCGCATCCGCAGAGTTCGTCGTACGGGTAGGAACAGTCTTCCCTTTTGGGATTCAGAACGGCAACGGCCTCAGGGAGTTCATCTCCGGGGCGGTGGTGGTCGCAGACGATAAAGTCAATTCCTTTTTTTTGGGCATAACGGATCTTCTCGATGGCTTTGATCCCACAATCCAGTGCAATGACCAGGTCGATCTCATTGTCAGAGGCAAAATCGATTCCCGTGTAGGAGATTCCGTAGCCTTCCGAATAGCGATCCGGGATATAGGTCGCAACCTGATCGTGTAGCTTTTGGAGGTAGGAATAAACCAGGGAAACCGCAGAAGTTCCGTCGACATCGTAATCGCCGTAAATCAAGATCTTCTCATTGTTTTTCAGTGCTTTGTCTATCCGCTCAACAGCAATGTCCATGTCCTTCATCAGGAAAGGGTCGTGCAGTTCGTCCAGTGCAGGCCTGAAGAATTGCCGTGCCTTTTCAAACGAATCGATGTCACGTTGAACCAGAAGTTCACACAAAAACTCACCAATTCCGAGCTCCTCGCTCAAGGCAAGCACCTTTTTCTGATCGGGATCGGGTTTAAAAAGCCATTCCATGAGATAGCCGTTGCTTTGATATATTGAAAATTTATGCAGCGATAAAAATAGGGTAAACTCAAAAGGAATGAGATGTGGTTACACAAAACTTCTCTACAATTGTCTTTTGCAGTTTTGAGATCAATGATGTTAAGGAACGTGAAATCAACGTTAAATTTATGATAAAGTAAGGCTGTAAGCCTTTATTGGTAACAAGTTTTGGTTATTTTGGAACTGAAATTCAGACTATGAAACGAGTTGTCTTTGCAGCCAGTATCCTACTTCTCCTGTCGTGTAAGAAAGAGATGAAGGAGCCGGCCGAACCCGAGAATGACCACATTGAAGTGGTTAACTTCCAGGAGTTGGAAAAATTGTTGAGAGAACAGAAAGAGGAGGTTCTGCTCGTCAATTTTTGGGCCACCTGGTGCAAGCCTTGCGTGGAGGAACTGCCTTTCTTCGAGGAGGTTCACGATTCCCTTGCGGGTCAGGGTCTGAAAGTCATTCTGGTCAGCCTGGATTTTCCCAACAAACTGGAATCCCAGGTCATTCCCTTTGTCCGGGACAAGGGCCTGGAGCCTCAGGTCATTTTGCTCGACGACCCGCATGAAAACGACTGGATCCCAAAGGTCGATTCTACCTGGTCCGGAGCAATTCCTGCAACCCTGTTCCTAAAAGAAGGGAAACGAAAATTTTTTGAAAAATCATTTACCAGGACCTCGCTTTTCAGCGAGGTGTCTCAGTTCATAAATCCATAAGACATGAAAAACAGGAATTATTTTGCCTTATTGTTTGCCATTTCATTAACCACAATTTTTACGGTGTTTGCCTTCACAGGGGTCGACAACACCTTGGAGCGTTTTATTATAAGCTATACCATTGGAGACAAGGCAGAGGACTTTTCACTCAAGAACATCGATGGGAAAATGGTTTCCCTCGCCGATTACGAGGAAGCCAAGGGTTTCATCTTGATTTTTACCTGTAACACTTGCCCGTATTCAGTAGCCAATGAGGATCGGATCATCGAATTGGACAAGAAATACAAACCAAAGGGATTCCCTGTCATCGCCATCAACCCTAATAATCCTGAAGCCTCACCCGGCGACAGCTTCGAATTGATGCAAGCCAGGGCTGCCGAAAAAGGCTTTACATTTCCTTACTTGCTCGATGAAGGTCAAAAGGTATATCCCGAGTACGGCGCCACTAAGACCCCACATGTCTTTGTTCTGGAAAAGGAAAGTAACGACCTCGTTGTGAAATACATCGGGGCCATTGATGACAGCTCCAGGGACCCAGGATCCGTAACAAAAAAATATGTGGAGAATGCTGTGGATGCCTTGCTGGCCAATCAGCCGATCCAGATGGTCAGCACCCGAGCCATTGGCTGCGGCATCAAAAACTAGAGATTCTCCAACACTTCGTCATCCACGATTTCCGGGAGTGTTACTTCCAGTCCGGGACTGCGCTTCATTTCTCGTTTAATGGCGAAAAGAGCTTCCTCGTTGCGCGCCCAGCTTCGCCTTGAGATGCCGTTGTTGACGTCGTAGAAAAGCATGGCTCTAAGCTGTTTTTCGGCCAATTCGGTGCCGTCAAGTACCATTCCGAAGCCCCCGTTGATGACCTCGCCCCAACCCACGCCGCCGCCGTTGTGAATGGATACCCAGGTCGCACCTCGGAAACTGTCGCCGATCACGTTGTGTATGGCCATGTCCGCTGTAAACCGACTGCCATCATAGATGTTGCTCGTTTCCCGGTAAGGAGAGTCGGTCCCGCTGACGTCATGGTGATCCCGCCCTAAAACGATGGGAGCCGAAATTTTGCCATCTGCAATCGCTTTGTTGAAGGCCGATGCGATCTTCATCCGTCCTTCAGCATCGGCATAAAGGATCCGGGCCTGCGAGCCCACGACGAGTTTGTTCTTCTTGGCGTTCTCAATCCAGTGGACGTTGTCACGGTTCTGAAGCTCCGTTTCGGCTGGAGCTTCTTTTTGGATTTGCTTGAGTATCTGAGCCGCGATTGCATCCGATTTGTCGAGGTCTTCGGGTTCTCCGGAGGTGCAAACCCATCGGAACGGACCGAAGCCATAATCAAAGCACATGGGCCCGAGAATGTCCTGGACGTAACTGGGATACTTAAAATCGATCCCGTTCTCTGCCATGATGTCTGCGCCGGCTCTTGAGGCCTCTAAAAGGAAAGCGTTTCCATAGTCAAAGAAGTAGGTACCCCGGGCAGCGTGCTTGTTGATCAATTCGGTTTGCTTTCTCAGCGAAGCCTGGACGTGCTTTTTAAATGCCTCCGGGTCAGAGCTGATCAGGTCGTTGGCTTCTTCAAAACTCAGACCTTGCGGGTAATACCCGCCCGACCAGGGATTGTGAAGCGAGGTCTGATCCGAACCGACATGAACAAAGATGTCTTCATCGTAAAATTTTTCCCAAACGTCAACTATATTTCCGTGAAAAGCGATGCTCAATACCTCCTCTCCGGAACATGCTTCCTTTACCCGTTCGACCAGATGGTCCATGTTTTCAATCAACAAGTCTGCCCAACCCTGTACATGTCTTTTTTGAGCCGCATTCAGGTTCACTTCAGCGCAGACCGTGATACAACCCGTGATATTTCCGGCTTTCGGCTGTGCGCCACTCATGCCGCCCAGTCCTGAGGTCAAAAAGATTTTGCCCCGGGCCGTTTCGCTTTTGCTCAGAATTTTTCGGAAGGCATTCATCAGGGTGATCGTCGTGCCGTGAACGATGCCCTGCGGTCCTATATACATGTAGCTGCCGGCCGTCATCTGCCCGTATTGGGTGACACCCAGGGCGTTGAATCGCTCAAGGTCGTCGGGTTGTGAGTAGTTGGGGACCATCATGCCGTTGGTTACGATCACCCGGGGAGCCTCCTTCGAAGATGGGAAGAGTCCCATCGGGTGCCCGGAATACATGTGAAGGGTCTGCTCATCCGTCATTTTAGAAAGGTATTTCATGGTGAGCAGATATTGCGCCCAATTCTGGAATACAGCGCCGTTACCTCCATAGGTAATGAGTTCCTCGGGGTGCTGGGCAACTGCCTGATCCAGGTTGTTCTGAATCATCAGCATGATGGCAGCCGCCTTCCGGCTTTTAGCCGGATAATGATCAATAGGTCGAGCGTAGAGGTCATAATCGGGCTTGAAGCGGTACATGTAGATTCGACCATAGGTGTTTAATTCGTCAAGAAACTCCTCGGCCAGCTCCCTGTGCCAGGATTTGGGAAAATAACGCAGTGCGTTTCTCAGAGCCAGTTTCTTCTCTTGGAGGGTCAAAATGTCTTTCCTTTTTGGAGCTCGGTTGGCTTCGGCAGAGGGTGTTTTTTTGGGAGGAAGCTCCATGGGAATCCCTTGCTCAATGGCTTTTTTGAATTCTATATTGGATACTGCAGTCATAGTGGCTCATTAGTTTTTTCACGTGAGTTAATACGATTCGAATTGCTCATCAAATTCGCCAAACGAAGGGTGAAAAGATCGTGAAAGCTCAATGAGGGAACGATCTTTTAATATGAGATGCGCCTTTTCGACGTCTTTGCTAAAGATGCGATCCTCTTTGGCAAACTCTATGCTCTTTCGGATCCGTTTATGAACTTCGTCCAGGAAATGGCTCGATTTGAGGGGTTTCCGGAAATCAAAGGCCTGGGCGGCACAGAGCATCTCTATGGCCAGGATGCGTTCGAGGTTTTGGATCACCCGCAAGGTTTTTCTGCCTCCTATCGATCCCATGCTGACATGATCTTCCTGGCCGAGGGAAGTTGGAATGCTGTCGGCGCTGGAAGGAAAGCAGAGTCCTTTGTTTTCGCTAACCAACGCAGCGGCGGTATATTGAAGGATCATAAAGCCTGAGTTGAGGCCCGTGTCTTCCATCAACAAACGAGGTGTTCCATCGTATTTGCCTTCCAGGGAGAGATAGGTTCTTCGATCAGAGATACTCCCCAATTCGGCGGCGCCGAGACAGGCATAATCCAAGGGTAAAGCCAGCGGTTGTCCATGAAAGCTGCCCCCGCTGATTACCAGGTCCTGGTCAATGATGACCGGATTGTCTGTCACGGAGTTGAGCTCGGTTTCCACGCTTTCCTTGAGGTGCAACCAGGACGACCGGGAACTACCGTGCACCTGGGGCATGCATCTCAACGAATAAGGATCCTGTACTTTGCCACAAAACTCATGGGACTTTCCGATCTCAGAATCCTTCAGGAAAGACCGGAGGCGCGAAGCGACATGGGAATTGCCCTTATGTGGACGGGTTTTATGGAGTTCGGCGTGAAAAGGCATTTGAGAGCCCATTAAACCTTCGATCATCAGGCTTCCGATGATATCCGCATGGGCCAGGCAGTTGTAAAGCTTATCCACGGCAAGTACGGCATGCGCCAGGATGAATTGGGTTCCGTTGATAAGGGCCAGACCTGCTTTGGGATGGAGTTCAATGGGTTGAACGCCCATGTCTCTGATGACTTCAGAGGTCGCTTTGACCTCTCCCTTGTAGAACACTTCACCTTCACCGATCAAAGGCAGAAAGAGGTGGGCCAAGGGAGCCAGGTCACCCGAGGCTCCTACAGAACCTTGTTCCGGAACGACCGGAATGATACCTTGTTCGACATGCCAGAGGATACGGTCCAGGACTTCCATTGAGATTCCCGAATACCCTTTTGCCAGAGAATGGACTTTCAAAATGAGCATCAACTTGGCCAGTTCCGGGTCAATGGGATCTCCGACGCCAACAGCGTGACTTAAAAGGAGCTTGCGTTGAAGCTCTGAGGTATTTTCTTTTGAAATGATCGTATCACAAAGGGGGCCGAAACCGGTGTTGATGCCGTAAACGGCCTGATTTCCTTTGGAGGTTTTCAGAACGATTTCGTGAGAAGCCTCAATCCTTTGGCGAGCCTCTGCGGATATTTGCGCGTTAAGGTCTCCCTTGAGGATGGCAAGCGCCTTGCCCGTGTTGAGCCGGTCGATACCGTAGTGGAACATAATGTGGTGATTAGTGCCTCCAAAGGTACAAATATGCGGGGGAGTTTTGTAAGGATCGGAGAGCTCCTTTAAAACTTTTTAAATGCATATATTTATGATGTACTAAGCACAGGATATCATGAATGCCTCGGAGGATCTGGCCGTAATCACACTCTAAATCGTCTTTCCGATGCGACCAGGACGGTCATCATTGGCAGAATAAGCATTTTTGGTTTCCTCTTCTGTTTATTTAGGTAAAATGACCAATGGATCTCAATCTAATTTCCTATCTCTCCTTTCTTATCGCCTTTCAGCTTTTATTTGTTGGAATCTTTCTAGTCACTCACAAAAAAGGCAAACGACGCAATAACATTCTTCTGGGTGTCTTGTTTATTCTTATCTCCTGGAATATTGGGGACCTCACCCTGCGAATGAATGATGTTGTTCTGCAATGGGAATTTCTGCAGATCATCGATGACGGATTTTTGCTTTTATATGGCCCCATCATTTACCTCTATACTCAGGGGGTGATCTTCAGTGATTTCAAGCTCTCCCCGCGGAGCCTTCTTCATCTGATACCGTTTCTTCTGTTTACCCTCTTGGTTCTGACATCCGAAAAGATCAGTCCCATCACATCTGAGGAAATTTTGCAGAACGATTTTAACTGGCAATTTTATCTTGGCAGCGGACTGTTGTACATGCACTTCTTTATCTATCTTGGGTTGGCTTACAGGCTTATGCGAAATTATCGACAGGTCATCAAGAACAAATACTCTCAGATCGATCAGATCAATCTAGACTGGCTGAGTTTTTCGCTCAATACATTCGGTCTTCTCACGATAGTTTCTCTGATCCATAATTTTGTGACCCTGACCCAGGATCGATCTGTATTTCTCATCACCTTAGTACTTCTTCTTTTTTTCATCTTTTACTTTGTGAACAGGGTCGTTTTGAAAGCCTTGAGACAACCGGAAATTTTTGCCGGGATATCACAAAGCGAGGTTATCAAATATCAAGGATCGACTTTGACGGCGAATCAGGTTGAAGAGCACAAAGAAAAATTATTGGCCCTGATTCAACGTGAAAGACCGTATTTGAATCCAGAAATCAGTCTTGCTGGGCTTTCCAAAAAACTATCTTTATCCCCGAAGCATCTCTCACAGGTGATCAATCAATCCTTTGAAAAAAGCTTTTTCGATTTTATCAATTCCTTCCGGGTTCGGGAAGTTCAGAGAATTTTAAAAGATTCCAGGGACGAGAAGCTGACCGTTCTGGAGGCCATGTATGAAGCCGGGTTTAATTCAAAGTCTTCCTTCAATACGGCCTTTAAGAAAGAGACGGGGCAAACCCCTACTGAATTTCGAAAATCTTTGTAAAGAATGCGTACGACATCCTGAAATCGGTCGATTTTGGTTTAGATAGTTGTCAATTTTGTTGTGTCATTTTAAAATCTCATGTCATGCAACAAGAAAAAAATTACAATTATCCGACGAACCGATTCGGACAGCTTTGGATGCGACTTCCACTGATCCTGCGCTCAATCCTCCTGGGATTTGGAGTTGCCTCAATTGGAATAGGGGTCTGGTTGTCCTTATTTTCGAATTTTAGTGTCCCGTGGTCGGTTTCCATCATGGGCGTATTTCTGGTAGTCTACTGGATGTATTTCAGTGGAAGCTGGAATCCGAAGAGCACAAAAGTGTATCGACAGATTTGCTTTAGAAAAACCAGGTTGGACAAATTTGTTTGGCCCTGGGCACTCGCTGCAGGATTTTTCATCATACTCTCCCTGCATTTTGGATGGGAACTGACTTTTAGGTTTCATGAGTTTCAACCCGAAGTTTTCAAAGTAGCATCGTATCTCAATGATTATCCTTCCTGGATGGCCTGGGCCATTATTGTGATGGCCTCTATGGTAGCGGGTATTTGCGAAGAGATAGGGTATAGAGGATATTTGCAGGCTCCACTGGAGAAAAAATACGGACCGGTAGTCGGTATTTCAATCGCTTCAGTGGTATTCGTCGTCATACATCTTCACCAGGCCTGGGTCGGTGGCATCTCGGGCATGATAGGCATATTCATCATCTCCTCTATGATCGGATATCTCGCTTACGCTACCGGATCACTTCTTCCGGGCATCATCGCACATGTTTCTTTTGACATTATAAACTTCTCCTATTGGTGGTCGGATGTTTTGGGAACATTTGATCGAAAGCCCATCGGAATCACTGGGGTTGACAATCACTTTGTCCTAACGCTAACAATTGTGCTTTTGTCTTTTGTTTTGTTCTTTGTCTCCATCCGGAAAATATTGAAGCGGAAAGAGGGGAGAAGGGTCGAAGTCCAAATGGAATTAGAGGTGTAGACCAGGGGGTTATTATGGATTAATTTCATTGATCCAGAAAAGAACCACTCCTGCAAATACAATCCCGATGTCATGGCGAAGCCATGACATTTGGGATTTTTCATTTACATTCCTTAAGAGCGCGAGCGCTCAGCGTCTTGTAAATGAAAAATCCCGGTGCCAAAGGCACCGGGATTGCATTTGATGTGGGTCATACTGGATTCGAACCAGTGACTTCTACCCTGTCAAGGTAACACTCTAAACCAACTGAGTTAATGACCCGAATTTTGAGTGTTCAAAACTACGAATTTTTTGAAAATCCGA
>JAHEHE010000041.1 GCA_024644725.1 Flavobacteriaceae bacterium
GCCAAGACCAGTGAAACTTCCTCAAATCGCTGCCAGTCTTTCGCTCTTCCGGTCCAACCGAAACTGAGCAAACTGTAGATTTTTTTCTGAAATGGCTTGGTAGCCCTGTCCCGGATCATGGCAAAGTCAGGCAACAGGCCTGTGTACCAAAATACGACAGAAACGGTCAGATAGGTAGAGATCGCAAATACGTCCCATAAAAGTGGTGAGTTGAAATTCGTCCAAAGCGACCCGAACTGGTTGGGAATCGGCATGGTCCAGTATCCGTTCCATACACGCCCCATGTGGATCACAGGGAAAAGCCCTGCCTGAAAAACCGCAAAGATGGTCATCGCTTCCGCCGATCGGTTGATTCCCATTCTCCACTTTTGACGGAAGAGCAGGAGAACGGCTGAGATCAGGGTTCCCGCGTGACCGATACCTACCCACCATACAAAGTTGGTGATGTCCCAGGCCCAGTTGATCTTATTGTTCAGACCCCAGACCCCGATACCGGTTCCGATGGTATAGGCAATCGCTCCTATGCCCCACAAAAACGCTGTGAGGGCCAGCAGGAACACGCCCCACCACCATTTATTGGCTTTTCCTTCAATCGGAGCCGCGATATCATTGGAAATGTCGTGATAACTCTTATCTCCAACGATCAACGGTTCTCTAATAGGTGCTTCGTAATGAGCCATATCTTAAAATCTATTAATTTATTTTCCTTCTACGATTTAATTAAGCTTCGTTGGTATTCTTGACCTTCAACTGATAGAAAACGTTGGGTTTGGTCCCCACGAAATCCAATAATTTGAAGGTTCTGTCATCCTCGCTCAAATGAGCCACTTTGCTTTCCTTGTCATTCACATCGCCGAAAACCAAAGATCCGTTCGGACAGGCGCTTGAACAGGCCGTCTCGAACTCTCCATCTGCAACGGCTCTGCCTTCTTTTTTCGCATTGAGGATAGTCAACTGTGTCTTTTGGATGCAGAACGAACACTTCTCCATGACCCCTCTTGAACGAACGACAACATCTGGGTTCAATACCATACGACCCAGTTCATTGTTCATGTTGAAGTCGAATTCGTTATTATTGGCGTATTTGAACCAGTTGAAGCGTCTCACCCTGTACGGACAGTTGTTCGCGCAGTAGCGCGTACCGATACAACGGTTATACGCCATCTGGTTTTGACCCTGACGACCGTGAGAGGTAGCAGCCACCGGACATACTGTCTCACATGGTGCATGGTTGCAATGTTGACACATCACAGGCTGGAATGACACTTCCGGAGCATCCGAAGGGTGCGTCTGAGCCTCGAAGAAATCTCCCGATCCGAATATGCCTTCTTCTTTTCCGCGCTCCACAGTCATATCACTTGAATAGTAGCGGTCTACCCTGAGCCAGTGCATATCACGACTCACTCGTATCTCGTGCTTGCCGACCACAGGAACGTTGTTCTCTGCATGACAGGCAACGATACAGGCCGCACAGGCCGTACATGTCGCCAGGTCAATCGACAGATTGAACTTGGTGCCTATCGTATCGTCAAAAGGTTCCCAAAGGTCCACCTTGTCTTGCGTGACCTCCTGGTGATCCAGTGAAAAAACAGGTGCGTGATTCCACTCCTCTACAGGTTTGTTAACAAAATCTTCCAAGGTGGTCTCCTTGAGGATTTCCCCTTCCCTTCCCATGATCGTGTGTTGCAATTGAACACAGGCAAACTCATGAACGCCTTCGGCTTTTTCAATGCTGACCTCATGATATGCTGATCCAGCCAAAGGATAGGCATTGACACCAACCTTCATATCCTTCTTGAGATCGGTTCTTCCATAACCAAGGGCTATGGAAACAGATCCCGGTGCCTGACCCGGTTGAACGTAGGCAGGAACATTGTTCATGGTAACTCCATTGGCGGTAACATTCACAAGATTTCCGTTCAAGGCTCCGTTGTCCACGGTCCAGTTTTTTATGCCCAGTCGCTCTGCGTCGATTCTGGAGATCAACAGATAGTTGTCCCAGGAAGTTCGCGTTATTGGATCCGGAAGCTCTTGCAGCCAGGGATTGTTGGCCTGTTGACCGTCTCCCAATCCCGTTTTAACATAAACGGTGATCTCCATTTCCGAGTCTCCAGCACTGGAAAGAGCCGCATTGGCAGCAGCCAGGTCCACCTCATTGAGAGTGACCTCCTGATCTTCTGTACCCACTTTGAACGAACCATCGTGTAGGGCCTTGTTCCAGGACTTTCCGCCCAAAACATTGGTCTCCCACATGGCCCTCAGGTAATCGTAATAGGATTGATCGCTGCCGGTCCATTTCAGGAGCGTGTCCTGAAACTGCCTTGTATTGAAAAGCGGGTGGATCGTTGGTTGCATCAAACTGTAATGACCCTTCTTGATCTCCACGTCTCCCCATGATTCGAGGTAGTGAGGCGCCGTTGACACATACTGACAAATCTCAGCTGTCTGATCCATGACAGAGGCAAAGCTTACTGAAAGTCCCACTTTTTTGAGGCCCTCAACAAATGCCGAGCCGTTCGGCAGGGTGTAAGCCGGATTGGTATTGTAAAGGAAAACTGCAGATACTGCACCTGAATTCATGTCTTTCACGAGTTGGGCAACTTTTGAGTCATCACCCATTCGAATATTCTTGGTCGAGACGACGTCAATGGCCTGGCTTTGCAATGCATGATTGATGGCCAGGGCCAGGAGCTGAGCATTCTCATCCTGAATCCCGGTCACAACGACAGCCTTGCTTCCGGCTTTTTTGATCTGGACCAGGGCTTTCTGAACTGCATCCTCAACCGGGGTTGCATTTCCCACACTCTTGCCTTCAACGATGGCGGCATAGAGCATTTGCATGACTTTCAATTGTTCGGAAGGCTTAACGATGACGCGCTTGTCGGCGTTACCTCCCGTCAGACTCATATTCGATTCGAATTGGATGAGTCTAGACATCTTTCCGTTTGCAGGCTTTCTTCCGGCGGCGTACCCGGCACTGAAGTTGCCCCCCTGCCAATCGCCTAGGAAATCAGCAGCAACCGATACAATGACATCGGCCTTGTCGAAATGGTAATCCGGAAGCGCCCTGTGACCGTACATCTTCTCAAAGGCGTTGAGCGCGGCATCTTCAGAAACAGCATCGTAAACCACGTGCTCAACGTTCCCGTAAGCTTCGTTAAAAGATCCTATCAAGGCATGTATCGAAGGACTCGCTGTTGTTCCGGTCAGAAAAACGATGCGTCCTCCTTTGGCCTTGATGTCAGCCAATTGACCGCCCACTTCCTTATCAAGTGTGGCCCAATCCGTTTCTTCTCCTTTTGCCATCGGCCCTCTCAAGCGGTTGTTGTCGTAAAGAGACAGGACAGAAGCCTGAACCCGGGCATTGGTAAAGCCATTTGCAGCTTCTTTGTTTGGCTCTATTTTGATCGGTCTTCCTTCGCGAACTTTAACCAGCACATTGGCAAAATCGTAACCATCGGCAATTGCACTCGCGTAGAAATCCGGTATCCCCGGAATCACATCATCGGGCTTCACCACATAGGGGATCGAATTGATCACAGGGCCCTCACAGGCAGCCAACGAGGCCACAGCTGTAGAAAAACCCACGTATTTCAAGAAGTCACGTCGCGACGTGTCGCTATTGGATAGGGACTCTTTGTCACCAAGGAACTTGTCCGTTGGAAGGTCCTCAATGAATTCACTTTTTTGCAGCTTTTCAACAATAGAGCTGTTTTCGTTCAGCTCTTCAACACTTTTCCAGTATTTCTTGTTAGATGCCATATGTTTTTCTCTTGTTTATTCGTTCTTATGAAACGTCACGAGGTCGCTTCAAATGAGTTCTTATTAGTAGTGACACTTTCCACACTCGAGCCCTCCGATCTGAGCAATTGTGACTTTCTCCACACCGTACTTATCGGCGAGCTGTGCATGAATCTTGGCGTAATAATCATTGCCTTTGAGATCCACGCTCGTTTCTCTGTGACACTCGATGCACCAGCCCATCGTTAAAGGGGAATACTGATACATGTCTTCCATTTCCTCTACAGGTCCATGACACTTTTGACAAGCGATCCCTCCTGCAGTGACGTGCTGGGCGTGATTGAAATAGGCAAAGTCAGGAAGGTTGTGAATTCGCACCCATTGGATGGGTTTCTCCTCGTAGCCTTCTATATAGGTCAGGTTCTCAGGATCCCAGCCAATAGCGTCGTAGATTTTTTGAATCTCCGCATCGTAGAATTCTTTGTCTCGCTCTGAGGTGACCGGTCCGTTGTACTCAGCGATGCTCTTGTGGCAGTTCATACACACATTGACCGAAGGAATTCCGGAGTGCTTGCTGTGTTTGGCCGTTGAGTGACAGTACTGACAATCGATCTTGTTGTCCCCTGCATGAATCTTGTGCGAGAATGCAATGGGTTGTATCGGTTGGTAGTCCTGATCAATTCCAAGGTCCATCAGGGCATTGAGTCCGATGTATCCAACGAGAATCAATACAAAGATCGTTGCAGAAATTTTCAGGAACCCGTTATTGCTGACAAAATAGATCCAGGCCACAAGACCTGCGATGGCCAGAATAACGACATAGGTCATCCAAGGGATCGGATGTCTGGGTTGAGCTATCACTTCCTCTCCGGCTGCTGCAGCAACAGGCGCTACATCACCCACCGAGGTATATGCGATTATCGCTTCAATGTCTTCATCCGACAACTGGGGGAAAGCCGTCATAGGCATCCCGTTATACTCATTGAAAATATCAATGGCATCCTGATCGCCACTCGCTCTTAAGGCGTTGTTGTCTTTGATCCAGGCCTTGAGCCATTCCATGCTCCTGCGGTCGGCAACATTGCCCAGGGCTGGTCCAATCAGTTTTTTATCCAATTTATGACAGGAGGCGCAATGCACCTGGTAGAGCTTTTTACCGGCAGCTACCTTCGGGTCCACTTCCTGGGTCACAGCAGCTGTAGCCGGCGCTTCTTCGGGCTCACCATTGGTGTAAACGAGAATGTCATTGATATCCTGCTCCGACAACTGCGGATAGGCGGTCATCACCATTCCGTTGTATTCGTTGAAAACATCGATGGCATCCTGATCGCCACTCGCCCTCAAGGCATTGTTATCTTTGATCCATGCCTGGAGCCATTCATTATCCCTTCTTTCGGTAACTCCTCCAAGGGCCGGACCGATCAGCTTTTTGTCAAGCTTGTGACATGCGGCACAATTGGCATTGAACAACTTCTTGCCGTTGGCATAATCACCTTCTTGAGCAGAAAGGTTAAAGGAAAAAAGGAAAAGGAAAGAAAGGCTGGCCAGGATCTTCTTCAGTGAATTGCTTTGTAGTAAAACTTTCATCTGTTCGATTTACGTGATTTGATGCTCGAAATTTGAGCGAAAAAATATTTTGAACTCCCGAATTCTATGATAAAAATCATGTTTGAGTAAAATATTGTGCAAAAATACATTTTCTGTTGTACAGACAAAGTCTAAACATTCTGTTAAAGTTAATTTATAATCATTCTAAATAAGTTTCAAAAGGCCTTTGTTTCAAACATTCTTTTAGTTTTGTAAAAATAATTAAACAAGCGCCATATGACTGCAAAATTTTCATCCGTACTCGCGTTCATTTTAATGATCCCGGGCGTGTTGCTGAGTCAGGAAAATGAAGGTGATTTAAGAGTGGAGAGCAGTGCAAGCGTCAAAGAGCTGATCGCACAGAAAATAGCCTATAACAAGGAGCAGAATTCTTATCCGGGATACAAGATTCAGATCTATTACGGAAGCGAGAAGGAGTGTTACGAGATCAAGGACGAGTTCACCTCTCTTTTCCCGGATATTCCAACCTCAATTATTTTCAGTACGCCACAGTGGAAGTTACAGGTAGGTGAATACAGAAGCCGCCTTGAAGCGGACAAAAGCATTCAATCCATCAAGAAAGAATATCCTTCGGCTATCGTCCTTGCAACCGAAATAGAATTGGAATGAAGCAAAGATCATGAATGAACATCTCGATGCCAGCAATAAGAACCTCAATCCGGAGGACTTTGACGTGGAACGCAAGCTGCGACCCCTCAGTTTCGATGATTTTGCCGGTCAGGAACAGGTAATCGAGAACCTGAGAGTATTCGTCGAGGCTGCGAATTTGAGGGGTGAGGCCCTCGATCATACCTTATTTCACGGACCTCCGGGCCTGGGCAAAACGACGCTGGCTCACATCATAGCCAACGAACTCGACACGAACATCAGGGTAACCTCTGGCCCGGTACTTGACAAACCCGGGGATCTGGCAGGTTTACTGACGAATCTCGGGGAACGCGATGTGCTTTTTATCGATGAAATTCACAGGCTGAGTCCGGTCATTGAGGAATACCTCTATTCGGCCATGGAGGACTACAAGATCGACATCATGATCGAATCAGGGCCCAATGCGAGAAGCGTCCAGATCAACCTCGAGCCCTTCACCCTGATAGGCGCCACCACCCGTTCCGGACTCCTCACGGCACCCATGAGAGCCCGATTCGGGATTAGCAGCCGCCTTCACTACTACAATACCGAACTCCTGACCCACATCGTTCAAAGAAGCTCAGGAATTCTGGATGTCGACAACACCATCGAAGCGGCCATTGAGATCGCAGGACGCTCAAGAGGAACGCCGCGAATCGCCAACGCCCTGTTGAGACGCGTTCGGGATTTTGCCCAGATCAAAGGAGATGGGAACATAGACATTAAAATCGCGAGATATGCGCTGAATGCGCTTAATGTGGACAAGCATGGCCTGGATGAGATGGACAACAAGATCCTATCAACCATCATCGACAAATTCAAGGGGGGACCGGTTGGGATCTCAACCCTGTCCACGGCAGTCGGAGAGAACGCCGAGACCCTAGAAGAAGTGTATGAGCCCTTCCTCATCCAGGAAGGATTCATCATGAGAACACCTCGTGGCCGGGAGGTCACCGAACTGGCCTACAAACACCTGGGCAAGACTCCCGGAAGTACCCAGGACACTCTTTTTTAAATCGTTGTGGACGCCAGATCCCGAAATACCCAATGGATCAAAGAGGAAGCCTTGCGACTGGGTTTTGACTCCATTGGCGTGAGCAAGGCCGAATTTCTGGAAAATGAAGCGCCACGCCTTGAATCCTGGCTGAAAAGCGGATTTCACGGTCAGATGTCCTACATGGAGAATCATTTTGACAAGCGCCTCGACCCCACCCGTCTGGTTCCAGGGGCCCAATCTGTGATTTCCCTTACTTACAATTATTTCCCAAAAGAGTTCCAAAGAGAAGATAGTTACAAGCTATCAAAATACGCCTACGGTGAGGATTATCACAGAGTGGTCAAAGACAAGTTGAGGGACCTTGTCGCCGCCATGCGGGAAAGACTCGGAAGCTTTCATGCGCGTGTATTCACGGATTCGGCCCCTATCATGGAACGGAGCTGGGCCCAACGCTCCGGTTTGGGATGGATCGGCAAGCATTCACTGCTGATCAGCAAAAGCAAAGGCTCCTACTTTTTCCTGGCCGAGATCATCGCGGACCTGGAACTGGAAGCCGATGTGCCCTTTTCGACAGACCATTGTGGCACCTGCACCCGCTGCGTGGACGCCTGCCCGACAGAGGCCATCATCCCAGACAAAACCGTCGATGCTTCAAAATGCATCTCCTATTTCACGATTGAGCTCAAGGATGAAATCCCAGCGGAGTTCGGCGAAAAATTCGAGGATTGGATGTTCGGATGTGATATCTGTCTGGACGTTTGCCCCTGGAACCGATTTTCACTACCGCATTCAGAACCCAGATTTGAGCCTCGAAGTGAGATTCTTGAATATTCGAAAAAAGACTGGGAGGAAATCACGGAGGATCTGTTCAAGGATCTCTTCGCCAATTCGGCTGTCGAGAGAACAAAATTCTCGGGTTTGAAAAGAAATTTGAAATTTCTCAAAAGGTGAATATTGTCACCGTCGGTCATTTCAAAAGATTTAACTTTGGAGGTTGAATCTTTTAAGAAAAAATCATGTCTGCGAAAATCAAGAAAAGAGATGCACTCGATTACCACGAGTTTCCGACCCCGGGAAAGATCGAAGTAAACCCCACAAAGAAGTACAGTACGCAAAGAGAGCTCTCCCTGGCCTATTCTCCCGGAGTCGCCGAGCCCTGCCTTGAGATCGCCGACAACGAGCTGGACGTCTACAAATACACCTCCAAAGGGAACCTGGTTGCTGTTATCTCAAATGGAACTGCGGTATTGGGCCTGGGTGACATCGGCCCGTCAGCCTCCAAACCGGTCATGGAAGGAAAGGCTTTGCTCTTCAAGATCTTCGCTGATATCGACGTATTTGACATCGAAGTTGACACCAAGGACATCGACAAGTTTGTAGAGACAGTGAAGAACATTGCGCCAACTTTTGGCGGGATCAACCTCGAAGACATCAAGGCACCCGAGGCGTTTGAAATTGAAAGAAGGTTGAAGGAGGAACTGAATATACCGGTGATGCACGACGATCAGCACGGAACCGCTATCATTTCTGCTGCGGCCTTGAAAAACGCCCTTGAAATAGCGGATAAAAAAGCGTCGGAGGTGACCGTAGTCATCAACGGAGCAGGTGCTGCAGCTATTTCCTGCACCAAGCTTTATGGAGAACTGGGTGTCAAAAAGGAAAATATCGTCATGTGTGACAGCAAAGGTGTTCTGCGAGAGGATCGTGACAATCTAACGCCTGAGAAAAAAGAGTTTACAACCCGTCGGAACCTGCACACCCTGGAAGAGGCGATGGTCGGAGCCGATGTGTTTGTCGGGCTGTCCATTGGGAACGTTGTGAGTCCTGAAATGTTGAAGACAATGGCGGATAACCCGATCGTTTTTGCCATGGCAAATCCGGATCCCGAAATCGACTACAAGCTTGCCGTTGAAACAAGGAATGACATCATCATGGCAACCGGTCGATCCGACTATCCCAACCAGGTGAACAATGTGCTGGGCTTCCCGTTTATTTTCAGGGGAGCGCTGGACGTGAGGGCGACCAAGATCAATGAGGCAATGAAGATGGCAGCGGTTCACGCCCTCGCTGATCTGACCAAAGAGAGCGTTCCTGAACAGGTCAACATTACTTACAACAAGAAGAACATCACCTTTGGCAGGGACTACATCATCCCAAAGCCATTTGACGCGCGACTCATCAGCGAGATTCCGCCTGCGGTTGCCAAAGCAGCCATGGAAAGTGGAGTGGCTCAGCGTCCCATCAAGGATTGGGAATCCTACAAGGAAAATCTCATCGAGCGCCTGGGAGCAGGGAACAAACTGATGCGCCTGATAACCAACAGGGCGAAATCCGATCCAAAACGAGTTGTTTTTGCTGAGGCCGATCAGCTCAATGTGCTGAAGGCCGCTCATATCGCCTATGAAGAAGGAATAGCCATCCCAATTCTGCTGGGCAGCAAAGAAGAGATTCGAAAATTGATGGAGGAGATCCAGTTCGAGGGAGATATCACAATCATCGACCCCAAGTCAGATTCCGAGCAGAAAAGGCGTTATAACTTCGCTCAGATCTATTGGGAGAAACGAAGGCGCAACGGCATCACGCTTCTGGAGGCGCAAAAATGGATGCGGGAGCGAAACTATTTTGCCGCAATGATGGTCAACGAGGGCATGGCAGAAGCGCTTGTAACGGGATATACCCGAAGCTACCCTACCGTTGCCAAGCCCATGATTGATCTGATCGGAAAGATCAAGGGAATCAAAAAAGTGGCTGCAACCAACCTGATGCTGACCGAAAGGGGTCCGCTTTTTCTCTCGGACACGGCAATGATCATCAACCCGAATGCAAAGGAGTTGGCTGAAATCGCCCGGATGACGGATAAGACGATGAAGCTTTTTGGTCTTGAACCGAATCTCGCTATGGTCTCATTCTCCAACTTTGGATCTTCCAAAGGGGATTCAGCGGTCAAGATGAGAGACGCCGTGACCTATCTTCATAAATTCTATCCCGAGGTGACCATTGACGGTGAGCTCCAGGCAGATTTCGCCTTGAACGCCGAAATGAGAAATGAGAAATTTCCATTCACAAAACTGCAGAAAAAGAAAGTGAACGGACTCATCTATCCCAACCTGGAAGCGGCAAACATCAGTTACAAGCTGATCAAGGAACTGGCAGTGGCCGAATCGATAGGACCGATAATCATGGGGCTCAACAAACCCGCTCACCTGATCCAGCTCGGGGCCAGTGTCGATGAAATAGTCAACATGGTATGCATTGCTGTAGTGGATGCTCAGGGGAGAAAAAATTAGTTATTAAAAAGCTTGAACAAAACTTTTCCCGGCACTTAAAATCCTTACATTTGATTTGATTACGATTCAGATTTTATGATTACACATATCCGGGGCCGGCTCGTGGAGAAACATCCCGATCACGTCGTTGTTGAGTGCAACGGCCTGGGCTATTATCTTGTCATTTCACTTCAGACTTTCTCAAATCTTCCCGACCAGGAGAATATCCATCTCTTCACGCATCAGGTCATTCGGGAAGACGCGCATATTCTCTATGGTTTTTACAGCAAGACTGAACGGGAAATCTTCAAATTGCTGCTCTCCGTCTCGGGTGTCGGACCCAGTACGGCAGTCACTATGTTATCCTCCATGGACACCGATGAAATTCAGGAAGCCATTGCTCATGAAGACGTCTCTAAGATTCAGTCTGTCAAGGGTATAGGATTAAAAACGGCTCAGCGGGTAATTGTCGATCTACGTGACAAGATTTTGAAATCCTATGAAATTTCAGAAGAATTGCAAACACCGAACAATACTATTCGAAATGAAGCGTTATCAGCTTTAGAAGTGTTAGGTTTCAACAAGAAAAAAGTTGAAAAAACAATACAAGTTATTTTGCAGGAAGAACCGGACACCAGTTTGGAGGACCTCATAAAAAAAGCCTTAAAAAACTTGTAAAATTTGTTCAGTGTAGAGCAACTCAAATATAATCTCCCTATTATATTTGTTGTACTCCTTTTTAGTACGACTGTACTTTCGGCTCAAATAAATTCATCCAATAATTCGACAAGCAGCTCAATATCAAGTAGTTCGACTACAATTGACACAATTCCGGCACTTCCCTACAATTTTAGCAGCAAGCAAAATGGTGGTCTTTTCCTCAATGATAACAAGGAACTGGAAGTAATCTACGATCCCAACACGGGCAATTACATACTCATGGAAAAGATTGGGGATTACTACATCGAACATCCCCGTCAAATGACCGCCGAGGAATACAAAGACTACAGGCTCCAGAGGGACATGATCGAATACTCGCGTTCCAAGCTCGACGCAGTGGGAGGAAGGACCGGAAATGCCGAGGAAGCGCGAAAAAACCTACTTCCAACCTACTATGTCAACTCCAATTTCTTTGAAAGTGTTTTCGGAGGAAACAGTATAGACGTGAATGTTCAGGGTTCGATCCTGATCAAAATGGGGCTGATCTATCAGCGGGTCGAAAATCCCCAGCTTTCAGAGAACAACCGACAAAGCACGACGTTCGACTTTGACCAGGAGATCAACGCGAGCTTAAATGCAAGAATTGGAACCAGGCTTAGAGTTTTGGCCAATTTTGACACCCAGTCGACCTTTAATTTTCAAAATATCGTCAAGTTGGAATACACGCCAACGGAAGACGACATCATCCGTAAGATCGAAGTGGGTAACGTGTCCATGCCAAGCCGAAACTCACTGGTGACCGGAGCCCAAAACCTTTTTGGGGCAAAAATGGAACTCCAATTTGGAAAGACTACGGTTACGGGAATTTTCTCCCAGCAGAGATCCCAGACGCGATCGGTCACGGCACAGGGTGGATCACTGCTCAATGAATTCGAGTTCCGCGCGACTGACTATGACATCAACAGGCACTTCTTCCTAGCTCAGAACTTTCGCGACAACTACAACCAGGCGCTGGTGAACTTCCCACTGATCAACAGCACGATCAACATTACACGCATCGAGATCTGGGTGACCAACCGAAACGCAACAACCGAAGGAACGAGAAACATTGTTGCCCTGGCCGATCTTGGGGAGAATGATCCGGGCAACATTGGTCCGGCAAACGTGACTCCAACCCCGGGCGGAAAGGATCCGAGCAACGAAGCGAACAATCTCAGTGACCTGCTCACCCTGAACGGACCGATACGGGATATTGCAACGGTTCGAAATGCTCTGGCACCCTACAACATGATCCAGGGTCGAGACTATACCTACCTCGGAAACGCTGTCAAACTGGTTCAGGGCGTTGACTTTACCATGAACGCGCAGTTGGGGTTCATCACTCTCAACCGGAGGTTGGTTGACAGCGATGTGCTTGCGGTCGCATATGAATACACCGATGGGACAGAAGTTCATCGGGTAGGTGAATTCACCGATGCAGGGGTTGTAGCGCCTGACAACCTCGTCGTAAAAATGCTCAGAAGTGAAATCATCGATCCGACGATCCCGATGTTCGACCTGCTGATGAAAAACGTCTATGAGATTCCGGGCGCTTTCCAGCTCGACAGGGATGGATTCCGGCTGGAGCTCCTCTATCGGGACGATGCTACCGGAGAACCTGTGAATGTCCTTCAGAACGCGCAGACTCCCGGGGTTAATGACCGAACCATTCTGAATTTGCTGAGACTTGACCGGCTGGATCAGAACAACAACGTAAAACCAGAAGGAGACGGGTATTTCGATTATGTCGAAGGAATTACCATCGACTCTCCGAACGGGTATTTCATATTCCCTGTGGTGGAGCCTTTTGGAGAGTACCTCGACGATGAGCTGTTGCCGGAAGACGACGTTTACATCTTCCGGGAACTCTATGACCGTACCCAGGCAGAGGCCCAGAATGACTTCCAGGAAAAGGACAAATACTTTATCAAGGGATATTTCAAATCCGACGGTCAAAGTGGAATTCCACTGGGAGCCTTCAACGTGCCGCGAGGCTCCGTCAAAGTGACCTCCGGGGGACGTGAACTCGTGGAGGGTGTGGATTACGTGGTCGATTACAACATCGGAAACGTGCAGATCATCAACCCGGCGCTGATTGCCTCGGATGCTCCGATCCAGGTGGATGTGGAGAACAACATCGGCTTTAACCAGCAGAGAAGAAGGTACATGGGGCTGGATGTCCTGCATGTGTTCAATGAGAAGCTGGCCATTGGAGGAAGTTTGATCAATCTCAACGAGAGGCCCCTGACACAGAAAGCTCAATTCGGCTCTGAACCGGTAAATAATACGATCCTGGGAGCCTACCTGACCTATCGTTCGGAGGTGCCCAAACTCACAAAATGGGTAAATGCCCTGCCCAATATAGACACAGACGCTCCCTCCTACGTTTCGGTGCGATCCGAGGTGGCGCATCTGATTCCGGGCACTCCCTCGGGCATTGACCTCGAAGGAGCGGCAACATCCTATATCGACGATTTTGAAGGAGCCCAAATCCCACTCGACATGAGGGCGCCCAAGCAGTGGTTCACGGCCTCTGTACCTCTCGGACAATCCGATGACCTCGATTTCACCAACGGGAACATCGCCGATGGTTTGCCGGAACAGCTTCGTTTTGGAGCGCTGCGATCTCAATTGTCCTGGTACAACATCGACCAACTGTTCTACGGCACCAGCCTTCGACCGTCGAACATTGACAGTGAAGAGCTCTCCAGGGCCGAGGTTCGACAGGTCAACTTCAATGAGCTCTTTCCGAACGTAGAGCTCGATGTGACCCAGTCGAGCATCGTCAGAACCTTTGACATGGCCTACTATCCGGCCGAGCGTGGAACAAACAGCTACGATGACAGTTTTGGGAACGATGGCAAATACATCAACCCTGAGGACCGTTGGGCCGGTATCACCAGGGCCCTGACGACCACCAATTTCCAGCAGGCCAATATTGAATACATTCAATTTTGGTTGATGGACCCTTACGAGAACTACTCGATCCGACCTGAAGAAGGCGGGCCATCTGTACCCCCTTCCGATCCTGATTTTGTCGGAGAGCTCTACTTCAACTTTGGCGACGTTTCAGAGGACATCCTGACTGACGACCTCAAGATGTTTGAAAACGGACTGCCGGAAGACGGAAACCAGGTGCCGGGATCCAACATACAGGAAACCCCGTGGTCATCCATACCGACAAATCAGTCCTTGCTTTACGCCTTTACAGAAGACGATGCCGCACGGGTCAACCAGGACCTGGGGCTCGACGGAATAAATGACCAGGCCGAAACCGAAAAATACGGGCAGGTTTTTGGTGAGGACCCCTCTGCCGACAACTACCGCTTCTTCCGGGGATCGGATTACGACGCCGAGGATGCCTCTATTCTGACGCGCTACAAAAAATTCAGTCTGACAGAAGGAAACTCTCCCACAGTGGCCAACAGCACGGAGAGTTATCCGACGTCTGCGACCACCTTTCCCGATGTCGAGGACATCAACCGGGACCAGACCATGAATACCATTGAGCGCTATTACCAGTACAAGGTTTCCCTGAACAAAAATGACCTGGTGGTCGGACAGAACTACATTGTGGATTCAAAAACCACCACCATCACCCTGGCCAATAACACGACCCAGCAAACGACCTGGTACCAGTTCCGGATCCCGATTACCACCCCGGATGATCCTGACAACATCATAAATGACATGTCCGGCTTCACCTCGATCCGTTTCATGCGGATGTTCCTCACCAAATTCAAGATTCCGGTTGTCCTGAGGTTCGGGGAGCTGCAGCTTGTGCGTGGGGACTGGAGGCGATACACAAAAACGCTCGACGAGAATATAGATCCGCCTCAGGAGCTTCCACCGGATCAAAATCAGAATTTCGAAGTGGGTGTGGTCAACATCGAAGAAAACGAAGACAGGGAACCGATACCTTATGTGCTTCCACCCGGCATCCGTCGCGAGCAGCTTCAGGGAACCACTACGATTCAGCAGCAAAACGAGCAATCCCTATCGATGAAAGTTTTTGATCTGCCTCCCGGAGAGACAAGGGCCGTCTTCAAAAACACGACCTTCGACCTGAGGATGTACAAGAACCTCAAAATGTTCATTCACGCCGAATCCGTGAGGGGCAGCATTGAGGTCATGGACGACGAGCTGGTTGCTATCATGCGCCTGGGTAGTGATACCGACGACAACTATTACCAGGTAGAGATTCCGCTGAAGATCACGGATTTCAATGCTGTAACAGCCGAAGAAATCTGGCCCGAAGAAAACAACATCAATGCCCTGATCGAGAGTTTTGGAAACATCAAACTCGAGCGCGAGGAAGTAAACGCCCCGGTCAATGAGCTCTATCCTCAGATCCAGTCAGGCGAACCACCGGAATTCAGAATCCGCATCAAGGGTAATCCGAACCTGGGCAATATTCGCACGTTGATGCTGGGTGTCCGAAACGAAAGTTTCACCCCCAAGAGCATGGAGCTTTGGTTCAACGAGCTTCGTGTCGCGAATTTCGACAACAAATCCAGTTGGGCGGCCATTGTGAATGCCGACGCCAACTTCGCTGACTTTGCGGATATCTCCGCAACGGGAAGCATGCACACGATCGGTTTTGGATCGCTCGACCAGATGGTCAACGAGCGCAGCCAGGACGAGATGAAGCAATACGCTTTTGTATCAAATATCAACATAGGTCAGCTCCTGCCTAAAAGAGCGGCGATAAGCATCCCGATGAACTTCAGTTTCGGTGAGGAGTTCAGGGATCCCAAATTCGATCCGCGATTCCAGGACGTTCTCTTTGATAAGAATTCGGATAATGCAGATGCAGCCCGGGACTATACCAAGAGGAGGAGCATAAATTTCATAAACGTCAGGAGGAACCGAACTTCAGCAGATGGAAAACCCCATTTCTACGACGTGGAAAACCTTTCCCTGTCCTATCTTTTCAACGAAACATATCACCGGGACTACAACATCCAAAAGTTCATAGATCAAAAGGTCAGGGCCTCTATCAATTACACGCACAGCTTTCAGCCTAAGGTGATCGAGCCTTTCAAAGGATGGGGGCTCGTGAGCGACAAAGCCTACCTCCAGTTCATCAAGGATTTCAACCTGAACCTGTTGCCAACCTCCCTGGCGATCAACAGCAATATCATTCGCTCCTACAACGAGCAGCTGTCGCGCACGCTCGTGGAGGGCCTGCCCGATCTGCCCCTGCTTCAACAGAGGAACTATATGTTCGATTGGGACTACCTCATCGCATACAACCTGACGCAGTCCCTGCAATTCTCTCTCAGGGCCATGAACAATTACGTCTATGACCAGTTCGACAATAATGAGGACATCCAGATTTATGACAATTTCTTCCGCGTAGGGCGTCCGGAGCACTACCACCAGACGCTTAACATGTCGTATAAGATTCCTTTTGACAAGTTCCCTGTGCTCGATTTTCTGACAGGTACCTACAACTATACGGCAGACTACGATTGGCAGGCTCCTGCATTCACCAACATCGAGACCCTGGCAAACACCATACAGAATTCCAACACCCATAACCTGACCGCAGAAATGGGCATGGACCGTCTTTATGATTACATCGGCTTGAACCGACTGTTCACCAAACGCAAGACGGTTGACGCCAAAGCAGATCCAAATACGGGTGAGATTCAGAAAGCCAAACGAAGTCTGACAGGGGGTCAACGACTGGGCAGGGCCTTTATTGACATCCTCACCGGGGTTAAAAACATCCGTTTCTCCTACACGGAAAACAACGGAACTTTCCTTCCCGGTTTTGTACCTGAATTCGGGTTCCTGGGGCAAACCCGGTTCGACGGTGGTTTCGCTCCGACCTTCGGTTTCGTATTCGGCAGCCAGGCCGATATCCTGGACAAAGCCCTGAGGAATGGTTGGCTGATATCCCGTGGTCAGTCCGACAATTACTACGCGCGAAACTACAGCAAGTCTCATTTTGACAAATTCGACTACTCAGCCAATGTTCGATTTACACGAGACCTAGACATTGAGCTCTTCGGAAACCGCACCTACACAGAGAGCTTCAACCAGCAATTGGATGTCATCGACGGTTTGCTGAATGAGACCCCGAGAAACGCTGTGGGAAATTTCAGCATCTCGATGTTCATGATCGGCATGTCCCTGCAAGATGGGGAGGAGCTCTTCCAAACCTTCAAAGACAACCGGGCGACTATTTCACAAAGACTTGCGGATGAGTCAGGTGCCAATATTGATGGCTTTGGCAGCACCAGTCAGGACGTGGTCCTGCCGGCCTTCCTCGCCGCGTATACAGGCAAAAGCGCTGAAAGCGTCAAACTGAGTGCTTTTCGCAATACGCCTATACCAAACTGGAGAATCTCTTACAAGGGGCTCATGAACATTCCTTTCATGAAGGAAAATTTCAGGAGCTTCACCCTGGAGCACAGCTACAGGTCGGTCTATTCGATACTGTCATTCACGAACAACCTGAGATACGACGCGGACGATCCATACGGGGACGTTAATCGCGACATTGCAGGCAACTACAACCCAAAACAATTGTTCAACGGTGTAAACCTGATCGAAGAATTCTCACCACTCATACTTGTCGACATGAGTTTGAAGAACTCTTTTTCATTGCGTGCTGCCTACAACCGCGACAAAGCACTGAATCTTAACTTCAACAACAACACAGTGACCGAAGTGGCAGGTGAAGAGGTGGTCATGGGACTGGGCTATCGCATAAGAAACGTCAGAATGAAATTCAAAATGGGCAGCGGGGGCGGTTCGACCACTTTCCAGGGGGATGTCAACCTGAAACTCGATGTGGGAATACGCGATAATTTGACAACCGTTCGGGCTTACGGTATAGACGAAGACATCAACAACGATCAGATCACAGGCGGTCAGAGCCTGGTGTCAGTGAAATTCCTCGCAGACTACTCCCTGAATAAAAATTTATTGGCGTCCTTTTTCTTTGACTATAATAATTCTAAATTTGCAGTATCCACAACATTCCCGCGAACGTCAATCAACGGAGGGATCAGCGTGAGATACATTATTGGAAATTAATTTAATTCACATCCTATGAACTTTCCTGAAAACCTGAAATATACCAAAGACCACGAATGGGTGAGTGTTGAAAATGGAATCGCCACAGTGGGAATCACTGATTTTGCCCAGAGCGAATTGGGCGACATCGTTTACATCGATATCGACGGTCTGGATGAGTCCCTGGATCAAAACGAAGTTTTTGGCAGTGTTGAAGCGGTTAAAACAGTTTCGGATCTCTTTATGCCGGTCAGCGGTGAGGTTATCGAATTCAATGAAGACCTGGAGGATGCTCCCGAAAACGTGAACACAGATCCTTACGGATCCGGATGGATGATCAAAATCAAAGTTTCTGACATGGCGGAAACAGAAGCCTTGCTGGATGCTGCGGGATATAAAGAACTTATTGGAGCGTAACGCCCTTTGGCTGGCTGTACTGGCGACCTTGGGCGTAGCAATACTCAGTCTTGGGGCAGTTCCCAAACTGAATATCGGGCTCGATCTGAAATCATCTGACAAATACCTGCATTTCATTGCGTATTTCAGTCTTTGCCTGCTGTGGTTCTTTGCTCTGAAGGACCGACTGCACCGATACATTTTTCGGATTCTCATACCCCTGGGCCTGATACTTTACGGCATCATTCTTGAGGGTATGCAAGGAGGACTGACCACTTACAGAACAGCCGACATCTACGACGCCGTTGCCAATACGGCAGGAGTTCTAGGGGCCATGATACTGGTAGACAAGCTTTTGCGTTGGTACGACTCAATTTAAAAAATCCTTGCGCGATTGGAAATTTATTCCTTAAATTAGCGGAGAAGAAAACTTACAGAGAATTATGGAAGCCAAAAAGAACCCGAAAGCAAACCTAGAGAAGCACAATAAGCAGTTCATGCTGCTGGGATTGGCCCTCGCTTTAGTCGTCATCTACATCGGAATTGAGTGGAAGACTTTTGAGCGAAATATTGCGGATCTCGGTATTGCGGACATTGAGATGGATGAAGAAATTGACATTCCTATCACGGAAAGAATTCAGGAAGTGAAACCACCACCACCACCACCACCGGCACCTGAAAAAATTGAAGTTGTGGAAGATGAGGAAGATATTGAGGAAACAATTCTTGAATCAACCGAAACAGACGAATCTGAGGCAGTAGAAGTCGAAGAAATCGAAGAGATCGTAGAGGAAGAGGAAGTCGTTGATGATGTTCCTTTTGCGATTATTGAAAATGTGCCCGTTTACCCGGGTTGTAAGGGTAGCAATGAAGAGAAGAAGAAATGCATGGTAGACAAAATCACCAAGCACGTAAACAGAAAATACAACACAGGTTTGGCCGGAGACCTCGGACTGAGTCCCGGAAAGAAGAGGGTATACGTTCAGTTCAAGATTTCCAAAACGGGAGATATTGTTGATGTACGTGCGAGAGGACCTCACGCCAGACTTGAGAAAGAAGCCATCCGTGTGGTTGAATTGCTTCCTAAAATGGAACCCGGAAAACAAAGAGGCAGACCGGTAGGTGTGAAATACACACTGCCTATTACGCTTCTGGTAGAATAGAATATTCCACACAAAATGAAAGTTTACAAAACCGCCAATGTTGGCGGTTTTTTTTGTGCCGGACACTGATCCTCAGGTTGCTAAAATTTGAAATATGACAAATATCATGGTTTTTCGGGGCTGTATTTCCTAACTTAGAAAGCATCTCCTTAAATCTTTCAGCCATGTTAGTAAAAAAAAGATACAGAGCTCGGTTGTCTCCCAACAGGAAATTATTCTTTCAACTTGGATTGGTACTCACTTTGCTTATCATCTACATTGCTTTGGAATGGAAGACAATGGACAGATATGTCCAGGAATTCAACAATGTAAGTTTTGAGGAAGAAGAAATAATAGACATCCCCCTTACCCAAAGAATACAGGAAGTCAAACCTCCACCTCCGCCTCCACCGGCTCCCGAAAAAATCGAGATCGTAGCCGATGAAGAGGAGATTGAGGAAACTGTGCTCGAAACGACGGAAACCGACGAGACCGAATATGTAGAAGCGGTGGAGATCGAGAACATCGAGGAAATCATTGAGGAGGAAGAGATGCAAAAAGACATACCTTTCGCTATTATTGAAGAGCCTCCAATCTATCCGGGTTGCAAAGGAAGCAAGGAAGAAATGAAACAGTGCATGCAAGACAAAATCAACGCGCATGTCACAAAGCATTTCAACATCGATCTTGCTCAGGAATTGGGTCTCACCCAAGGGAAGAAGAAAGTCTATGTGCAATTTAAGATCGATAAGGATGGCGAAATCATGGACATACGCGCACGAGGCCCACATATGAGACTTGAAAAAGAAGCCATTCGGGTGGTGGAATTGCTTCCCAGGATGACTCCGGGCAAACAGAGAACTCGTCCGGTAAGGGTTTCTTATACCTTACCAATAACCATGATCGTACTCGAATAACATCTTAAAGTATTGCTTAGTTTTTGTAAATTTGGAATCCTAACATCCGGGAATGATTCCAAACTTGAATAACTTGTCTCCTTATGACACACTCGGTGTCCAGGAGCGCGTGGATCGCTTTTGCAAAAGAAGCATCAAAAAGTCATCGAAGATCGAGGGGTTAAAACTGGCTCTGAGCATGATCGACCTGACTACCCTGGAAGGGAAAGACACACCAGGAAAGGTCAAACAACTCTGCTACAAAGCCATTCATCCTCATGACCAGTTGAAGGGGTTACCCAAAGTAGCCGCCGTCTGCGTCTATCCCACCTATGTGAGTCTGGCGAAGAAGGAGCTCAAAGGATCCGGTATAGCCGTCGCTTCGGTTGCCACAGCCTTCCCCAGTGGTCAGTCCAGCTTAAAGACCAAACTCTCCGATACCCTCTTTGCAGTTGATCAGGGAGCCGACGAGATCGATATGGTTATTTCGCGTGGAGAGTTTCTTGCAGGGAACTACGAATTCGTATTCGACGAAATAGCCGCTATCAAGGAAGCTTGTGGAAAGGCGCATCTCAAGGTTATTCTGGAGACAGGGGAGTTGGATACCTTGGACAACGTGAGAAAAGCCAGTGAACTGGCCATGCACGCCGGTGCGGATTTCATCAAAACATCGACAGGCAAAATACAACCGGCCGCAACCCTGCCAGTCACTTATGTCATGCTCGACGCGATCAAGGACTTTTATTTGAAGACCGGTAAGATGATCGGCATGAAACCGGCGGGTGGAATCTCGAATTCAAAAATCGCTTTGCAGTATCTCGTCATGCTCAACGAGGTGCTCGGTGAGAAATGGATGAACAAGAATTATTTTCGATTTGGAGCGAGCAGTCTCGCCAATGACATTCTCATGCAATTGGTCAAGGCGGAGACCGGCTACTATCAATCATCAAATTACTTTTCAAAGGATTAAGCCATGGATGGAACTGACAGTCAAGAAGTATTCATTTCCAACTGGGAATATGACCAGGCTCCAGAGAGTCAGGATCACATTAAAATTGACAAACGATATGGTCTCTTCATCGATGGAAAATTTGAAGAGCCCAAAAGCAAAAAGTACTTTCAAACGACAGATCCTGCAAATGGAAAAGTATTGGCGAAGGTGGCTGAGGCTTCTGAAACAGATGTTGACCGGGCGGTGAAAGCGGCTCGAAAGGCTTTTAAAAAATGGTCGGGTCTGCCGGCAAAAGAGAGGGGAAAATACATCTTCAGGATCGCTCGACTGATTCAGGAAAGAGCGCGAGAATTGGCTGTGATCGAAAGTCTCGACGGCGGAAAGCCAATACGGGAATCCAGGGATATAGACATACCCCTGGCGGCGAATCATTTTTTCTACTACGCCGGTTGGGCAGATAAGCTCGAGTATGCGTTTCCCGGAAGAAAAGTTAAACCCCTGGGTGTCGCAGGGCAGATTATCCCCTGGAACTTCCCACTGCTCATGGCAGCCTGGAAGCTGGCTCCCGCCCTGGCAACGGGTAACACGGTTGTTCTCAAACCCGCTGAAACCACACCTTTGACCGCTCTTAAACTCGCAGAGATCATCCGAGACAGCGATCTTCCGAATGGCGTTGTCAATATCGTAACGGGAGCAGGCGAAACCGGAGCCTCCCTGGTCAGGCATCCAGATGTCGACAAAATCGCTTTTACCGGATCAACGGCAGTGGGCAAATTCATCCGCAAAACGATAGCAGGCACCTCTAAAAAACTAACCCTCGAATTGGGGGGCAAAGGCGCGAATATCATTTTTGAAGACGCCGCCCTCGATCAGGCAGTGGAAGGCATCGTAAACGCAATTTTCTTTAACCAGGGACACGTCTGCTGTGCAGGGTCCCGATTATTTGTCCAGGAATCTGTTGCCGATCTTGTCATATCCAAACTCAAGATTCGTTTGAATAGTTTATTCGTCGGCGACCCCCTTGACAAGAATACGGATATTGGGGCGATCAATTCAAAAAAGCAACTGGAGACCATCCGAAAATACATTGAGATAGGAAAGAGTGAAGGAGGGCAGATCTACCAGCCGGACTGCACTTTGCCCAAAAAAGGGAACTGGTGCCCTCCTACCCTGTTTTTAGGGGTCTCCCAGTCACACAGAATCGTGCAGGAAGAGATTTTTGGGCCAGTGCTTACGGTGCAGACCTTCAGGACGATTGATGAAGTGATAGAAAAGGCCAACAACTCACCCTATGGTCTGTCGGCAGGAGTTTGGACAGACAAAGGATCTAAAATTTTCCATCTTACGAAAAAATTGAAAGCCGGCGTAGTCTGGGCCAATACCTACAACAAATTTGACGCCACTTCGCCTTTCGGCGGATACAAGGAAAGTGGTTTCGGAAGAGAAGGTGGATTGCACGGTTTGAAACCCTACATCAAATTTGAATGAGATGAGCAGATTGAATGTCAACAAAACCTATAAGATTTTTATCGGCGGGAAGTTTCCACGAACCGAATCGGGACGATACTACGCCGTGAATGACAAGAAGGACCGTCTTTTGGCAAATATGTGCCTTTCCTCCCGCAAAGATTTCAGAAATGCTGTTGTGGCTGCGAGAAAGGCTTTTGAACCCTGGTCAGGCGCCACAGCTTTGAACCGGGGCCAGATTCTTTACAGGCTGGCCGAAATGCTGGAGGGAAGAAAAGATCAATTCGAATCTGAGATCCATGCCATGGGTTATTCCATAGCAAAAGCCAAAGAAGAAGTGGAAGCTGCCATTGACAGGCTGGTTTATTACGCGGGTTGGAGTGATAAATACCAGCAGGTATTCAGTGCCGTTAATCCTGTGGCGACGCCCCATTTCAACTTTTCGGTACCCGAACCTACCGGTGTCGTTGCGATAATCGCGCCTGAGGAGCAGGGTCTGCTTGGCCTGATCTCGGCACTCGCACCTGTAATCGCAGGTGGAAACACTGCCGTTCTTCTGGCGAGCGAATCTCACCCGCTTTCATCTATTTCATTTGCCGAGATCGTTCACACCTCGGACGTTCCTGCAGGAGTAGTCAATATACTGACAGGAAGCAAAGAGGAACTGATTGAGCATATGGCTTCGCATATGGATGTCAATGCAATTGTCTATTGTGGAAATGATGACAAGCAGGTTCATTTGATCAGCGAACTGGCAAGCGAGAATATGAAACGTACCGTTTTCTACAGAAAATCGGATTGGCTCGCCGAAACGGCCCAGTCACCCTATCTCATTAATAAAACCCAGGAAATCAAAACCACCTGGCATCCGGTAAAGATTTGATTTGCCGGGGCTCGAGTCTTGTAAATCCCAATAGATACAACCAAATTGAAATCTATGAAAAAACAGAATTATTTTGCGCATGAAACAGCAGTCATTGATGAGAGCTGCAACATTGGTGCTGACACAAAAATTTGGCATTTCAGCCACATTATGTCAGGCTGTACTATTGGTGAAGGCTGCAACATCGGACAAAATGTCGTTGTGAGCCCAGGGGTGATCCTGGGTAAGAATGTAAAAGTTCAGAACAACGTTTCGATCTACACAGGAGTGAATTGCGAAGATGATGTCTTTCTCGGACCGTCCATGGTTTTTACCAACGTGATCAACCCCAGAAGTGCCGTCAACCGGAGAAATGAATACATGGAGACGACAGTTCGCAAAGGAGCCAGCATCGGGGCCAATGCCACAATCGTATGCGGGAACGACATTGGAGCCTATTCCTTTATCGGTGCTGGAGCTGTGGTAGTTAAAGAAGTGAAACCCTATGCGCTGGTTGTCGGAAACCCTTCACGTCAGATCGGATGGATCAGTGAATACGGGCACAGGCTGACATTTGATGATACGGGCATAGCCGTATGTCCTGAAAGCAAGGAAAAATATGAGCTAAAAAATAATCGTGTTAATAAAATAACATAGATTTGCAGCGTTGACAAAGGGATCAAAGGTATCCGTTGACTCCAAAATAATTCCTATGCTAAAGAAATTTCTACCAACTGTTTTTTTTCTGGCTTTTTGTTTGATTTCCTATGCCCAAATTGAAAAGCCGCCTGTGTATCCCGGGTGCGAATCGAAGTCCCTGGAAAATATAGAGGCTTGTTTCAACACATCCGTCAGGACCCACATTCTCGATGAATTTAAAGTTCCTCCGGTTGTAGAAAACGAAAACTACAGGGGTAAGATAAAAGTGGTTTTCCTGGTGACCAAAGAAGGCAAGTTCGAGGTGCTCTACGTCAACTCCATGTATCCAGAACTGGAAAATGAGGTCAAACGCGTTTTTGGGACGCTTCCGGAAATCCAGCCCGCAACCTTCAATGGGCGGGCCATAGATCAGCGCTTTCAAATTCCGATAAGCATGCCTCTGGCCGACAACTATGTGGTTCAGAACGATTCGATCCGTATAGCCGAAGAAGAAAAGAAAGTAGAAATCGAAGAAAAGATACTCGACGACGAGGATACACTCTTCCCTGAATTTCAAAGTGAACTCAGCATTCCTTTTGTCCACCAGGAATACGACGACATCATATATCACCTGAACCAGGGAGAAAACACCCATACAGCGGTCAAGCCCTATTTATATAATGAAGTAAAGCCTTATATAGACCTCGAGAAGAAACGCAAAGGCATATTAAAGCAGAAAGAATCCTGGGGAGGCAGAAAACTATGGAACGAGCATTTGGCCCTGGTCAAAGGAAAAAATTTCTGGTTCACCCTCAACCCGGTCTTTGACCTGCAAGTGGGCAAGGATAACTCGGATGTGAATTACACCTATAACAATACCCGGGGCCTGCAGATTCAGGGTTCACTCGGGAAAAAGTTTGCTTTCATGACCTCCTTTTACGAGAGCCAGGGGCGCTTCGCCGAATATATCAATAAGGATACAAGGCGACTCGGCGCTCCAATTGGAGCAAGCGCTGTGGTCCACGGGCGAGGCAAAGCCAAAAGTTTTAAAGAAGGAGGCTTTGACTACCCGGTTGCTGAGGCGTATTTGAGTTATACCCCCAATGAATTCTTCAATTTCCAATTTGGAAACGGGAAGAATTTCATCGGGGATGGGTACCGCTCTTTTTTTCTATCGGATGTGGCTTCGCCCTACCCTTTCTTAAAGATCAATACCACCTTCTGGAAGATTAAATACACCAACACCTGGGCCTGGATGGATGATGTCAGAAGGTCGGCTTCTGACGATGGTACGAATCTGAGGAAATACGTGGCTATGCATCACCTCAGCTGGAACATCAGCAAGCGATTTAACCTCGGGCTGTTTGAAGCCGTGATCACCAATGAGAACACCTACAGCGGCTTTGACATTTCCTTTTTCAACCCCATCATCTTTTATCGCGCCGTGGAATTCTCCAATGGAGGTGACTTGACTGGTAATGTTCAGGTCGGGCTTGATTTAAAATACAGGGTTACTGACAACATCAGTTTGTACAGTCAATTGTTGATTGACGAGTTAAGAGTCAGCGAAGCCTTTTCTGGCGATGGCTGGTGGGCAAATAAATTCGCCG